>QHSQ01000498.1 GCA_003221615.1 Candidatus Rokuibacteriota bacterium
GAGCAGGTTGATCCAGAAGCCCGAGAACGGATCGCTGGTGCGGAGCCCCTGACGGATGAAGATCGTCGCGGCCGCCGAGCACAGCGCGCCGGCGAGCGCGAGGACGTGCATGGTCTGTGGCATGATTGGGCGACCCATCCTACTCGGAGGTGCTCATGAGACGCTCGATCATTCGGGTTGGCATCGTCTCCGTGACCTGCCTCAGCCTGTTCGGAGTTGCTCGACCGGCGGTCGCTGCGCCCGAAGGCACGGTCACGTGGGGTGTGCACATCACGCTGGCCTCGCGCTGGCTCGACCCGGCCGAGACCGAGGGCATCATCACGCCGTTCATGTTCCTCTACGCGCTTCACGACGCGGTGGTGAAGCCGATGCCGGGCGGGTGGAACACGCCGAGCCTGGCCGAATCGTGGAGCCAATCGAAGGACGGACTGACCTATGAGTTCGTGCTCCGCAAGGGCGTCAAGTTCCACAATGGCGATCCGGTCACGGCGGAGGACGTGAAGTTTTCCTACGATCGCTACCGGGGCGCCGGCGTGAAGCTCTTGAAAGACCGCGTGCGCGAAGTTCAGATCGTGGATCCCGGTCGCATCCGCTTCGTGCTCAAGGAACCTTGGCCGGATTTCATGACGTTCTACGGTACGTCGGCGACCGGGTCGGGCTGGGTCGTGCCGAAGAAATACGTCGAGAAGGTGGGCGACGACGGCTTCAAGAAGGCGCCGATCGGCGCCGGGCCCTACAAGTTCGTGAGCTTCAACCCGGGTGTGGAGCTCGTGCTCGAGGCTTACGAAGGGTACTGGCGCAAGACCCCGAGCGTGAAGCGGCTGGTGCTCCGGAGCCTGCCCGAGGAGACCACGCGGGCCGCCGCCCTCAAGAAGGGGGAGATCGACATCGGCTACCTCTTCACGGGGCCCGTCGCCGAAGACATCCGCAGAACGCCGGGGCTCAAGCTCACGGCGCCGAGCCAGTCGAGCGGCGTCTTCTGGCTCGACATGCCCGATCAGTGGGATCCGAAGTCGCCGTGGGCCGACCGGCGCGTCCGCCTGGCGGCCAGCCATGCGATCGATCGCGCGGCGCTCAACCAGGCGGAGACGCTCGGGCTTTCGAAGCCGACCGGTGGCATCATCCCGCGCGCCTTCGAGTTCTCGAAATCATTCGACCCGCCCGCCTTCGATCCGGCTCGGGCCAAGCAGCTCATGACGGAGGCAGGCTATCCCAACGGATTCGACGCCGGCGACTTCTACCCGTGGCCGCCGTACACCGCGATGGGCGAAGCGCTCGCGTCCTATCTCCAGACGATCGGCATCAAGTCGCGCATCCGGATCATGGAGCGGGCGACCCTCACGACGGCCTGGCGAGAGAAGAAGCTCAAGAATCTGATCGTGGGCATCACGGGGGCGGCGGGCAACGCCGCCACGCGCCTGGAGGCGTACGTCAGCAAGGAGGGCGCGTACACGGCCGGCGTCATTCCGGAGGTCGAGGACCTGTTCCAGCGTCAGGCGCGCGAGATCGACATGAAGCGGCGCGAGGCACTCATCCACCAGATCCAGCAGATCCTGCACGATCGGGTCACGCACGTCCCGATCTATGAGCTGGCGTTCACCTGGGGCATCGGGCCGCGCCTCGAGGAGCCCGGCATCAGCCTGATCCGCGGCTACGCTTACTCGGCGCCGTACGAGGATCTGAAGCTCAAGCGGCCTTAGAAGCCGAGAAACTCCTTGAGCGCGGCGAGGACGGCCTCGGGATTGTCCTCGTGCAGCGTGTGAACGGCCCGCGGAATCTCGACGAAGCGGCCCCGCGGGAGCTCCTTCGCCATCCGCTCGGCGACGTCACGATCCAGCACGGTGCTGCTCTCGCCGCGGAGCACGAGCGTCGGCGGCGTGATCGCGCGCAGGACGCCCCACCAGTCGATGTCGAGCTGCGACCGTCGCTCCTTGACGCTGGGGTGCCACGCCCACACCAGCGCGCCGTCCGGGCGCTGGCGCAGGCTCGTCGTCACGACCCAGCGGTAATAGTGGATTCCCGGATTCGGGTTGCCGCGGTAGAGATGCTGCGCCGCCTGCTCGATGCTGTCCCAGGTGAGAGGCTCCGGAGGGCCGGCCGGCGCCGCCGCGGCGTGCTTGCTGATCTCCGGGCCGATGTCGACGATGACCAGCTTCTGCACGAGCTCGGGCCGCTTGGACGTGAAGTAGATCGCATTGCGGCCGCCCATCGAGAGCCCGACCAGCACGAGCGAGGTGATCCCGAGCTCCCCGATGACGCCGTTGATGTCGTCGAACGCCGCCATCGCGTTGTAGACGTCCGCGGGGTCGCTGTCGCCGTGGCCGCGCTGATCGAGGGCGTAAACGTGGAAGTGTGGCTGGAGCGCGATGCTCAAGGTGTCCCACGCGTGCGCGTGTCCCGTGAAGCCGTGCAGGAGCAACAGCGGTATCCGACCTTCGCCGCCCCAGTCGAGCAGATGGAGCCGTAGACCGTTGACCGTGAACGTGCGATCGATCGGGCGCAGGAGATTCATCGTGGATTGCCCTCCACCGGCCACCTTATCGCGCGCTTCGGCTCGAGAATCAAGCGCGCGGGGAGCTCTGGATCCAC
>QHSQ01000128.1 GCA_003221615.1 Candidatus Rokuibacteriota bacterium
TCACCAGCGGGGCTGGCCGGCCCAGGTCCCGGCGAGTCACGACGAGATCGACGTCCTTGAACTTGCCGGAGGCGCGAAGGTTCGACATGAAATCGGAAATCGCCGTCGGAGAGAATGCCGAGCCGATCACCTTGATCTGTCCGCTTCGCTCCTCGAATCCGGTCACCCAGAGATCGTTTGGCATGACGCTCGCGAAGGCTTCCACGAGCTGGATCTTCTGCCCCGGAGCCTTGGTGATCGCCTCGATGACGTCGACGCGCTTGCGAAGCTCGTTGGCCAGGTCCCGGACCTTGCTCTCCTGACCGATCTGCGCCTTCAGCAGGGCGAGGTCCTTCTGCGCTCGATCAATGTCGGAGGTGAGGCTCGCCTGGGTGCTCGTCAGCACCCACCAGTACACGCCGATCCCGAGCAGCAGGGCCAGGTAGACGACCCCGAACAGCCAGCCAAGGTTGAAAGCCGGCAGCCCGATCTTGAATCCCTTGAACCCGGCGCCCCGTCGGCGGGCGCGCTCGGGTGCGAGGTTGATCCTGATCATTGGGATTTGTCTCCCGGCCGTCGCAGCGCGAGACCGACGGCCACGGCCAGAGACGGCCCCGCGGCGTGGACCTCGTCCGCGTACCCCGGATCGACCTCGATGCGCTGGAACGGCTTGGTGAGCTCGACCGGGATGCCCCAGTTCGACGACAGATAGTCGCTGAGCCCAGGCAGCTGGGCGCACCCTCCGGCGAGAACGATCTTTCCGATGCGCTCGGATTCGGCGGTCGATGCGAAATAGTCGAAGGTGCGCTGGACCTCGAGCGAGAGCTCGCGTGACACCGCCTCGAGGGCCGGTACGACGGTCTCCCAGCGGACACCCACGTCGCGACCGAGCTTGGCGGCCTCCGCCTGCTCGAAGGGAATCTTGAGCTGTTGGGCGATGGCCTGCGTGTAGTTGTTGCCGCCGAAGGGGATGTCGCGAGCGAAGATCGTCGAGCCGCCGCGGACCACGTTGGTCTTCATGATCGAGGCGCCGATGTCGATGAGCGCGACCGTCTCTCCGCGATCGCCCGGGTAGTTCAGCTCGAATTGATTGCCCAGCGCGAAGCTGTCGACGTCGACAATCGACGGGACCAGGCCCGCTTCTTCGACGACGGCGGCGTACTCGAGCACCTTCGACTTCTTCACCGCCACCAGGATCAGGTCGAGGACGCCGTTGTGCTGCGCGATACTCTGATAGTCGAGGAAGACCTCGTCGATCGCGAAGGGAACGTGGTGCTCGGCCTCGAGCTGGACGACGTCGCCCACTTCCTTCGCGGGCACCTCCGGAATCTGCACCTTCTTGATGATCAGTTCCCGGCCACAGACCGCGATCGCGCAGCTCGTGCCTTTGAGTCCCGCCCGGGATACCGCGCTCCTGATGGCCTCCACCACGGCGGTCGGGTCTTTGATGGTGCCGTCCGTGATGGCATCCGGGGGGAGGGGAGCCACCCCCAGAGAGGTCAGCGTGTGGGAGCCGCCCGACTCCTTGACGTGGACGGCCTTCACACCGCTCGACCCGATGTCGAGGCCGAAGATTTCCGGAGACTTGCGGAAGAACGCCATATTAAACGCCTTTCTCCCTGTTGGCTATGTAGTATAGGGCGGCCCACGTCGGGGGGGCCAATAATTTCCCATCTACTACATTCAGGGGCTTACAGACCCCCGGCCCCCAGACCCTCGAACGCTCCAAGCCCGGCTCCACCCCGCCGGCCATGGCCCCTACTACCCTCGGAAGGGGCGTGCCGCCGGAAATTTGGGAACGCGGGCTCGTCCGGTCGCGTTTTGCGCACCCTGGCGAGAGTGCGTTCGAGGCGTTCACTGGTCGGACCAACTCTGAGTCGTCACGAGGCGGCGTTTGAGCGCGTTCTGAACGAGGCCGAGAGCCTCGGCGCTGTATAGAATATGTGGTTTGCCCACGGCATCGCCCTCGACGTTTGCCGCGGCGACCGGGTTCAGCTCGTTCACGACGGCGGCTCCATAGATCACCTGATCGCCGTCGCCTCGGAAGCGAATGCCGACGTTCCTGCCGGTCGTGATGATCGGCCCGTTCCAGCGGAAGCTCCCGCCGATCTCCACGATGCCGTTCTCGATGATGAGAACGCCCGTACCCGAGCTGTCGCCGGCGAGGCTGAGCGATGTGTAGCGCGTGCCGACGTCCCGTAGCGTCCCGCGGATGTAGACGATCTTCGGGCGCGCACTCGTGCCCCAACACGTCGAGCTCTCGACATCGGTCGGGCACGTCGAGCCGATATTGCTGAGCGACGACGCGTTGCCGGGACTGGTATTGATGGTCACGTCGGCCGTCGATTTCGCGGCGTCGACGAAGTCGGTGACCGCCTGCGACGTGAGCGTGCCGTCGGCGCGGATGGTGTTAGGGCCGCGTGTCGTCGCGCTCGGGTTGGTCTTGTCCTTGCCTCGGACATCGTTCTGCGGGCCGGCCGCCAGCGCGGTCTCGAGCCCAGCCGCGAGGGCTGGAAGGCTCGGGTTGACCGCGATGCCGTACACTGCAGACTCCGAGCCTGTCGGCGACCCGGGGCGATCGGCGATCTTCGTGTCACGCCCGTCGATCACGACGCTCGAGGCACGCAGGCTCACGTCCGCCTGCGCGCCGGGGAAGGCGAGCGCGCCGTTGATCGGAAGGCCGGCGATTTTCGAGATGACGACCGTGATCGTTCGTGTCGTGGTCCCGATCGTGCCCGTCGACGTCACGATGACCTTGCAGTTGCCGTCGTGCGTGGCCGTTCCGGGCACCGCCGGATCGCAGCTGCCGGTCGTGGTGTCGAGAGCGACTCCGGTCCGCTGGTCGTCGCCCGCTTTGCAGTCGTTACGGACCCGAACCGTGAACGTGCCGTGCGCGCTCCCAAGCCCGGGCAAGCTCGAATTGGGCGCGCCCAGCACCGCGCCCTGAGCGCATGTGGCCGCCGCGAGGTAGTCGTTCCAGGAGCCGACGTTCGTGGCGAGCGTATCGTACGCGTACTCGACGCCGGCCTCGGCCACGTACCGCGCGCGGACCGTCTCGCTGTGGTTGCGCGAGATCTGGGGCTCGAAGGCGCTCGCCGAGAGGAACGCGAGGACCAGCCCGGTGAGGGTGAGCAGGATCATCAAGGCGAGCACCAACGCAACCCCGTGTTCGTTGTCGATGAGCTGTCTGATTCTCCGCATGGCGAGCGCCTCGCTATCGTGTCACGCGTGTCAGCTTCGGGTCACGAGCATCGTGATCACGTCGAGCCGGCGTTCCTGATCGAGCTGGCCCCGTCCCGTGACCGGCCGGTAGAACACGGTGACCTGCACGAGCTTGCAGTGCGCGGCGCATGCCCCTCCGGGACTGTCGGTGATCGTGGTGACGCGCCGGTAGAGCGACGCGTCGGCGATGGAGCCGTAGCCCTCCATCGTGGTACCGGCCTTCAGGGTCGCGCTCCCCCAGTTCGTCAGCGCCAGCGCCTTGAGCCATTCGAGCCGCTGCTCGGCGAGGAACGCGGCCGTCGTCTCGCCCTTGCCGACCTCGACGCCGCTCGTGGTGTACTGAAGGCCGGTGGTGATCCCCACGAGCCCGATCGCGAGGATCAACGTCGCCACCAAGACCTCGCCCAAGCTGAAGCCGCGTTCGTTGTGACCCACCGGCCGCCTCATCGCACGCTGACGCGGCCGGTGGCGGCGACGACCACGGCCCGCGTCCCGTGGCTCACCGGGTTCGTGAGCGTATAGGTACCGGCCGGGCTGGCCGCACCGAGGCTCGTGAAGACGACGTTCGCCGTCGTGCTGATGTGGAGCGTTCTCGAGTCCGAGATCTTGATCGCGCCGGTTGCATCGGTCCCGGGCCCCGTCCAGATTTCGCCGCCGCATCCGCCGGTTCTCAGCCGGACGTTCGTCGCGGCAGCGACCTCCACACACACCGTCGTGTTCCGGGAGATCGCGATCTGGCGGCCGAGGTTGATCGAAGTCGCCAGCTCGCGCGCCGCCGCTTGAAGCGACGCCGTCCTTGCGTAGTTCCAAAGCGTCGGCGCCACCAGCGTGGCCAGGACGCCGGCGATCGCGAGAACCACGATGAGCTCCGCCAGGGCGAACCCGCGCGCGCTCATCCGACGAACCCTCTCACCCACCAGCTGAAAGCTCGCTCTCCCCAGACGAGTGCCATGGCCCCACCCGCGGCAAGGAACGGGCCAAACGGAATGGGATCCTTTCGCCCGCGAACGCCGGTAGCCAGGAACGCGGCGCCGATGACTCCGCCGAGCACGATCGCGACGAACAGCCCGAACAGCAGTGCTTTCCAGCCGAGAAACGCGCCGAGCATCGCGCCGAGCTTCAGGTCGCCACCACCCATGCCACCCCGGCTGACCAGGATGATCAGAAAGAACAGGCCACCGCCGAGGACGATTCCGATTACGGATTCGACCCAGGAAATGCGCCCGGTCGCGAGGTTGAGGAGCAGCCCGACGAGGATCCCGGGCAGGGTGATGGCGTCTGGAATGAGCTGATGCTGCAAGTCGATCCCGGTGATCGCGATGAGCGCGGGCAACAGCACGACCGCGACTGCGAAGTCGGCGGTCGGGCCGAGCGCGACGTATGCAAGAACGAGGACCACGGCCGTGACCATCTCGACGATCGGATAGCGCCAGGAGATCCTCATCCCACACGTGCGACATCGGCCCCGGAGCGCGAGAAAGGACAGCACGGGGATGTTGTCGTACCACTTCAGCAGTGCACTGCAGCCTGGGCAGGTGGAGCGAGGACGCACGAGGCTGCGCCCGGCCGGGAGGCGGGCGATCACGACGTTGAGAAAGCTCCCGATGGCGAGTCCGAAGAGCGCGACGGCGACGACAATCCCGGCCGGCCACGAATCGGCGACGGTGGGCGGCGGCGCCACGATCACCAGGTCTGCAAGAATGCGGGTCCGATCCCTGCGGCTTTCTTACGGTCGAGCATCCCGAGAATTCCCCAGGCCGTGCGCGCGGCCCTCATGTCGCCGAGCTCGAGATAAGCGACGGTAACCCCAACCCAGGCCTGAGGCGAATCGTACTTCAGCGCGATTGCCTGGCGGAGAAGGTCGAGCGCCTGACGGTGCTGCGAAAGTCCGATGCACGCGTAACCGGCGTTGATGTGAGCCAGAACGTGACTGGGCTTGACCCGCATAGCCCGCGCCAGGGGCTCGAGCGCCTCGCGCGGGCGCCTATCGCTCAGGAGCGCGGCGCCCAGGTTATTGAGCGCGTCGGCGTCGTTCGGGTACCGCGTGAGATAGAGCTTGAGGTGCTCCAGGGCACGCGGAGTGTCACCGAGCCCTGCATAGGTATGGCCCATGTGCTGAAGAGCCTTGCCGTTGTCCGGTCGAAGCGTCAGGACGCGCTGGTATTCAGCCATCGCCAGTTGCAGATTCCCCTGATTCGAGAGGAAGACTCCGAGGTTGCCGTGGCAGATCGCACAGTTCGGCTCGGACTCGAGCGCGTACCTCCACAGGGTTTCGGTGTCCCGCCAGATCCGGACTTGCTGAGCGCTCAGGTAGGCCAGGCCGCAAAGCCACACCACGCCGAGCCCGGCCAGCGCCCTGAGGAAAGATGGCCGGAGCGTGCCGGCGGCTCCCGCCCGGACGACCACGCCTGCCATCCCGCCGACGACGAGCGCGAGGGCGAATCCGGGAAGATAGCTGTATCGGTCGTTGGTCAGCTGGTGCCCGGAGTGAACGATGCCGATCACAGGCCCGAGAGCAATCACATAGTACGCCGAGACCGCGGGCCCCGCGGGCCATCGCTTCCTCAGCGCGATCACTGCCGCCGCGATCGCCGTCACCCCGATGGCGGGGAAAAGGAACTGCCGGTCGAGCAGGTCGACCTTCGCCGGGAGCTCGTAGAGCGGCGACAGCCCCTTCGGCACCATCGTCTTCTCGAGGTAGAACCACAGACCGTAGAACACCATAGCGGGCCGTGCAGACAATGGGTACTGCTGGAGCGACGTGATGAACCTGTTCGTGTTCTGCGCCCAATACCCGACGGCGGCACCAGCAATACCCAGAGTCACGTAAGGGATCTTTTCGAGCCAGACGGCGCGCGCCCGGGCGGACGTCCACTCCTGCCATCGCCCGCCGAGGCGGCGAAGGGGATAGATGTCGAGCACGATCAGAACCGCCGGTAGCACCATGACGCTCGACTTCGAGACGAGGGCGAGGACGTACGTGCTCACCGATGCAGCAAGCTGCCAGCGGCGACGTCTCCCCGACGCGTCGCAAGCCTTGAGGTACAGCAGGACCGTGAGCAGGAAGAGGAGCCCGGAGAGGACGTCACGCCGTTCGGTCAGCCAGCCGACAGACTCCGCGCGAAGCGGGTGGACGGCGTAAAAGAGCGTCGCCACGATCGCTGACAGACGGAGCACGCCCTCGGAAAAGCCTGCGGCGCGCCCGAGCAAGCGCAGGGCGACGAAGTAGAACACCGCCGCGTTGGCGGCGAAGATCACCAGGCTCGTCAAATGGTAGCCGGCGGGATTCATCTCCCAGATGACGTAGTCGAGGCCGAACGTGAGCCAGGTGAGGGGGATCCAGTGGCCCATCAGCGTGGTGCTGAACATCCACCGGATCTGCGGCCACGTGAGCCCCCGATAGCCCTCGTTCTCGTACAGATTGACGTAGTCGTCCCATTCGACGAATCCGTTCCAGAGCGCCGGCAGGAAGACGAGAAACGTAACCAAGGCGAGCGCCAGCGGGATGAGCCGTGGGCCGACGCGGCCCATAGTGAGCGATCTCGGAAACGTGGTCAGATCGTACTCGGTCGTGCGCGCCGAAGCGCCTGCGGCGACCTCGACGCTCTCGATCCCCGGCATGACTCTCCTCTCAACCCTCAGTGCGTGAACAGGATTCTCGGGCTGCTACGCGCACAAACGCGCGCACGGGAAGGAATCTCCTTCCCGTGCGCGATGCGACGTCGATCCGTTACGGCAGCGAGACGGTGACGTTGTCACCCGAGGCCGAGATGTTGAACGTTCCCAACGCCGTATCAGAGGCGTACGTATAAGTCGTCCAGTTGGCCGGCGGCTGCGGAATCTGCGCCATGAACGGACCGGCCCACTGGGTCTGCGCGTTAGACACGGAGACCGTCAGTGCGGCGAGGTTGCCAGAGGCCGGAAGCGAGCCCATGTGAGCAGCGTAGATGGAGACCGCCGAGGCGAGGGCCCGCGAGTCGGCCTGGGCCTTAGCGATCCGCGCCCGCGCCTGCACGTTGGCGTAGAGCGGGATGGCGATGGCCGCCAGGATGCCGATGATCGCGACGACGATCATCAGCTCGATGAGGGTGAAGCCTCGCTGGTTCGCTACCGTGAGCCGCTTTTTGGTCCACCACCGAATCATTTGGATCCTCCTTGTTTTGCACTGCATGAGCGCTATTTTGATTCTCGCAATGTGAGAGATTGCACCTTCGGTGCCACGGCCCGCAGGCCGAGCAGCGCTGACTTTTCAACTATTTAGATACCAAATTTCCGGATGGACTTGGTTCTCCTTGACAGGCCTTGGCAATCGCGGTGACGAAAAGCGTCATGGCCAGCCAAAAACGCACCCGGGGACCGTCACCGCCGCCAACCACCTCCCGCCGACGGGGGGAAGACGGAAACGAAGTGAAGGTGGTGTCAGCCGCGGGAAGCGTCGCGCTGGCCGTGCTTCTGGAGCTTGTAGCGAAATTGTCGGAAGCTGACGCGGAGTAACTCGGCGGCGCGCGTCTGGACCCCACCGGTACGCGCCAGGGCCATCTGGAGGTACCGATGCTCGATCTGGTCGAGCATGGCCTCGAGATCGATGCCGTCCGTGGGGATCTCCACGGGAACTTCCTGGAGGGCGCCCGAATGCTGGAGATCAGGCGGCAGGGCGTCGGCCTCGAGAATGTCCCCGCTGCCGAGTACGAGTGCTCGCTCGATCACGTTCTCGAGCTCCCGGATATTGCCGGGCCACCGGTAGTTCTCGAAAATCGCGAGCGCCTCCGGGCTGACCCCTTTCACCGACTTGCCGAGCTCCGAGGAGATTTTCCGGACGAAGTGCGAGGCCAGCAGCGAAATATCCTCTCGGCGCTCCCGTAGCGGCGGCAGCTGGATGGGAATGACGTTGAGCCGATAGAAGAGGTCCTCGCGCAGGATCCCATCGGCGACCGCCTTGGCCACGTCTCGGTTCGAGGCGGCGATCAATCGCACGTCGACCTTGATGTCGCGCGTGTCGCCGACGCGGCGGATCTCACGCTCCTGAATCACCCGCAGAAGCTTGACCTGGACAGACTGAGGTACCTCGGTAACCTCGTCGAGGAAGAGACTGCCACCGTTCGCCGCGGAGAACAGCCCGACGGTGTTGGCGACGGCGCCGGTGAAGGCGCCCTTCACGTGTCCGAAGAGCTCGGATTCCATCAACGTCTCGGGAATGGCGCCGCAATTGACCGAGACGAAGGGGCCGGCTCGGCGCGGGCTCTCCTGATGAATCGCCTGCGCGACAAGCTCCTTGCCGGTTCCACTCTCGCCCGTGACCAGCACCGTCGACAGCCCATCGGCGGTCTTTCGGATGACTTCGAGCAGCTCGACCATCTGCCGGCTCTTCCCGACGAAGCTCTCGAATCCGCGCTCGCGCCGGAGCTGCGTCCTGAGCTCGCGGTTCTCGTCCTGGAGCCGCTTGCGCTCGAGCGCGTTGGCGATCGTCAGCTTGATCTCGTCGAGCTTGAAGGGCTTGGTGACGTAGTCGTAGGCGCCCAGCTTCATGGCCTCGACCGCCGTTTCGGTCGACGCGAACGCGGTCACCACGAGGACCACGGTGCTGGGCGAGTGCTCCTTCGCGGCGCGCAGGACGGCGATGCCGTCGACCTTCCGCATGCGCAAGTCGGTGATGACGAGGTCGAACGATTCGCTCTTGATGACCTCCACGGCCTGCTCGCCGCCCTCGGCGACCGTGACCTCGTGACCGGCTTGCCTCAGCATGATCGCGAGGAGCTCTCGCATGCTCCGTTCGTCGTCGACGACAAGTACCCGGGTGTCAGGCATGGTGTGAGGGCAAGGTGAGGGTGAACGTCGTGCCCAGGCCCGGCGAGCTCCGCACGTCGATCTCCCCGCCGTGCTCTTGGACGACGCGATGGACGAGGGCGAGCCCGAGTCCGGTCCCCTCCGACTTGGTCGAAAAGAATGGCTCGAAGACATGCGAGACGTCGCCTGCCGCGATGCCCTCGCCGGTATCGGTCACCGTGATCTCGAGCGTGCCGCCGCGAACGGCAGCCGCGACGCGAAGCTCGCCGCCCTCCGGCATCGCCTCGACCGCATTCAGGCAGAGATTCCACAGGATCTGCCGGAACTGCTGGCCGTCGACGGGCCAGAGCAGGGACGGCGGGAACTCGCGAATCACCTTGAGGCTGCCAGGGCTGGCGCGGTGCTCCAACAGCAGCAGCACCTCCTCGGCGGCGGCCGCCACGTCGAAGGTCGTGATCGACAGCGGCGCGGGCCGCGCGTACTCGAGGAAATTCTTGATGATGTGATTGAGTCGCTCGGACTCGCGCGCCACGATCTGCGAGAGGCGCTCGCGGGAGTCCTCGGCCGTGTGCGGGCTGGTGAGGACTTCGATCGCGCCGGTGAGGGAGGCGAGCGGGTTGCGGATCTCGTGCGCGATGTTCGCGGCCATTCGCCCGACGGTCGCCAGGCGGTCGGCCTGCCGCATCCGCGACTCCATCGCGCGAATCGCCGAGAGATCCTCGCAGGCGCTGATCAGGCCGAGCCGCTCGCCCCCGCCCGACCTCAGCGCGGAAAAGGTCATGCGGACGGGCACCGTCGAGCCGTCGGGCCGGCGCAGCGCCGTCTCGTGCCGCATGGACGCGCGCGGATTGCCGTCGATCGTCGCCTCGATCGAAGCCAGCGGCACTGACGCCCCGAGGAGTGCCGACCAGCTACAGCCGATCGCCTGTGCCGACGGCACCCCGGTGATCTCCTCGGCGGCGCCGTTGAACGCCGTGATCCGATGCGCGCGATCGAGCGCGATCAGACCGGTGCCGGCGGACTGGAAGATCAGGTCCTTGAAGGCTTGCAGGTCGCGGAGGTCCCTCTGTCGTGTCTCGAGCTCCTGGCGGGTGGCGCGGTACCGCTCGCCCAGCCCCCCGGCTACGATCGCGACGACGAGCAGGGTCGCGGCATTGAGGAACATCGTGACGAGCTCGAGCGCCGTCGTCTCTTGCGGTGGATCGAGGAAGGCCGCCAGCGGGAGCACGGTGCGGGCGACCACGATCCCGGTGTAGAGCACGCTGGACATCCCCGCGATGGCGAGGCCCCGTGTGCGCGACAGCATGACGCACGCGGCGGTGACCGAGAGCACGTACATGAAGGCGAAGATGGACCGCGCGCCACCGGTGGCCGCCACGACTGCCGTGATGAGCGCGCAGTCGAGCAGACAGATGAACCAGGCGAGACGGCGCGGCTGAGTCGGCGGGCCGAGCAGAAGCATCGCGCCCGACGACGCGAACGCGATGATGAGCGCGAGAGCGAGAATCTGGCTCTCGCCCGGCATGAGGCCGGGCGAGACGAACGGCGCAAGCGCCAGCAGGACGAGCGAGACGCCGAGCCGCGCCCAGGCGAATCCCCGTAGCGGCCCGGCAGTGAGCGCTTTCACTCCTTCACTTCATTATCGTGACCAGACGGAAGATCGGAAGGTACATCGCGACCACGAGGCCGCCGACGACCACGCCCAGAAAGACGATCATGATCGGCTCGAGCAACGACGTGAGCGCCGTGACCGCGGTGTCGACCTCGTCGTCGTAGAAGTCGGCGATCTTCGAGAGCATCTGGTCGAGCGCGCCCGTGTTCTCGCCGACGCTGATCATGTGGACGACCATGGGCGGGAAGACGGTGCTCCCCTTGAGCGGCTCCGAGAGCGTTCGGCCCGAGGTGACCGCGGTCCGCGCCTGCATGACCGTCCGCTCGACGACGCGGTTGCCGGCCGACCGTGCGGTGATGAGCAGGCCCTCGAGGATCGGGACGCCGGACGAAATCAGCGTGCCGAGAGTCCGCGTGAAGCGCGCGACGGCCACCTTGCGGATGAGCATGCCGACGACCGGCACCTTCAACAAGAAGGCGTCGATCACGTTGCTGCCCTGGTCGGTGTTGTAGTAGCGCTTGATCCCGTAGATGATACCGGCGCCCACGCCGATCATGACGAGGATGTACCGCTGCGTGAACTCCGAGATGAACATGACGATCTTGGTCGGCAGCGGAAGCTCGGCGCCGAGGCCCTGGAACATCTTCGCGAACGTCGGGATGACGAAGATCATCATGAACACGATGACCAGCACCGCCACGCTGATGATGGTGACGGGGTAGACCATGGCCCCCTTCACCTTGCTCTTGAGCTTGGCCGCCTTCTCGATGTAGCCGGACAGACGCTGGAGGACGACGTCGAGCACACCGCCCGACTCGCCGACCTGCAGCATGTTCGTGAAGAGATCGTTGAAGACCTTCGGATACTTCCGGAACGACTCGGCCAGGGTCGCGCCGCCCTCGACCTCGCGCGCGATCTTGCCGGTGACGTCGCGAAGATTCTTCGAATCGCTCTGCTCCGAGAGGATCGCGAGGCACTGCGCGATCGGGAGACCGGCGTCCACCATCGTGGAGAACTGGCGGGTATAGATGGCCAGGTCCTTGTCCTTGACCTTGCCGCCGATCTTCTTGATGCCGACGGGCTTCGCGGTCCGCTCCTGCACGGAGGTCGCGACGACGCCCCGCGCCCGCAGCGCCGTGACCGCGGTGGGACGGTCGTTCGCTTCGATCTCGCCGGAGACGACGGCTCCGCCGGATCGGCCCCGAAAGGCGTACATGGCCATGATCTGAGCTCCTCCTACCGTTTGGCGAACGGTGAGACGCCGGCGCCCCCACTGGCAGTGGCCGCCGGACCTTCGTGCGCGAGGAGCTGCAAGAGCTCCTCGACCAGCGTGGATCGATTCAGCGCGTCCTCGCGCGTGATCAGGTGCCGCTTCGTCAGATCCGCCAGGGACTGATTCATCGTCTGCATCCCGAACTTCTGGCCGGTCGCGATGGCCGAGTACACCTGGTGGATCTTCTCCTCGCGGATGAGGTTGCGGATGGCGGGGGTGGCCACCATGATCTCCAGCGACATCACGCGTCCGCCGCCGACCTTCGGGATGAGGGTCTGCGAGAGCACGCCCTCCAGCACGAGCGCGAGCTGCGCCCGCACCTGCGCCTGCTGGGCGGTAGGGAACACGTCGATGATACGGTTCATGGTCTGCGCGCACGAGTTCGTGTGCAGGGTGCCGAACGTCAGGTGACCGGTCTCCGCGATCGTCAGCGCCGCGGCGATCGTCTCGAGGTCGCGCATCTCGCCGACGAGGACGACGTCCGGATCCTGGCGGAGGATCGACTTGAGCGCCTTCGTGAACGAGTGCGTGTCCGCGAAGACCTCGCGCTGATTGACCAGGCACTGCTTGTGCGGATGGACGAACTCGATCGGGTCCTCGATCGTCATGATGTGATCGTGACGCTCGCTGTTGATCTTGTCGATCATCGCGGCGAGCGTCGTCGACTTTCCGGAGCCGGTCGGGCCCGTCACGAGAATGAGCCCCTTCGGCCGGTCGGCGAGCTGCTGGACGATCTGCGGCAGGCTCAGCTCGTCGAACGTGCGGATCTTGTAGGGGATGACGCGGATCGCGCACCCGACGGCGCCGCGCTGCCGGTAGACGTTGCAGCGGAACCGCGCGAGCCCCTGGATGCCGAACGAAAGGTCGAGCTCGTTCTCTTCCTCGAATTTCTGTTTTTGGCCCTCGTTCAGGACGCTGTACGAAAGCCGCTGGGTGTCCTGCGGCGTCAGCACCTCGAATTGGGAGAGCTGGGTGAGGCGGCCGCTGACGCGGATCTGCGGATACGTCCCGCTGGTGATGTGCAAGTCCGACGCGCCACGGTCCACCATGAGCTGCAGAAGATCGGCCATATTGGCGGCCATCGTGCCTCCCTACAACGCAATGCCCTGCTTAAGACAGGGTAACTCTCAGCACTTCCTCGATTGTCGTAGTTCCTTCAATGACCTTCATGAGCCCGGCTTGCCGCAAAGACCTCATACCCGCCGACTGCGCGATTGCCCGCAACTCGGCGGTCCCCTGGTTTTTGAGGATCGCGTCGCGGAGCTCCTCGCCGACCGGCATCACCTCGTAGATCGCGACTCGGCCCTTCATTCCCGTGAAGTTACACGTCGCGCAGCCCTTGCCCTTGTAGAACTGAATCTTCCCCTTCCCGGTCGGGACGTGGCCATATTGGACGAGGCTCTCCTCGTCGCCGTCGTACGGCTCCCGGCAGGCCTTGCACACTTTTCGACCTAGTCGCTGGGCCAGGACGAGCAGCAGCGACGATGCCACCAGGAACGGCGGAATCCCCATGTCGAGGAGCCGCGCGATCGTCGAGGGGCAATCGTTGGTGTGCAGGGTGGAGAAGACCAGGTGGCCGGTGAGAGCGGCGCGAATGCTGATCTGCGCGGTCTCGAGGTCGCGCGTCTCACCGACGAGGATCACGTCGGGGTCCTGACGGAGGAAGGAGCGGAGCGCGGCGGCGAACGTCCGGCCGACCCCCTCGTTGATCTGGACCTGGTTGACGCCCTTCAGGTTGTACTCGACCGGGTCCTCGGCGGTCATGATGTTCACGTCCGGCGAGTTGATCGTGTGGATCCCCGAGTAGAGCGTGGTGGTCTTGCCGGATCCGGTCGGCCCGGTGATCAGCACCATGCCGTATGGCTGGTGAATCGCCGCGTTGAACTTGTCGAGGCTCCACTCGTCGAAGCCGAGCTGCGTCAGGTCGAGCTTCAGGGATTCCTTGTCGAGGATCCGAAGGACCGCCTTCTCGCCGAAGATCGTCGGGAGCGTCGACACGCGGAAGTCGATCTCGCGGCTGTTGTACCGGAGCTTGATGCGGCCGTCCTGCGGCAGCCGGCGCTCGGCGATGTCGAGGTTCGACATGATCTTCAGGCGCGAGAGGATGGCCGCCTCCAACCGCTTCGGCGGCGCCAGCATCTCGTGCAGGATGCCGTCCATCCGGAAACGGATGCGGAAGATCTTCTCGTAGGACTCGAAGTGGATGTCGGACGCGCCCTTCTGGATCGCGTCGACCAGCACCATGTTGACCAGCTTCACGACCGGCGCTTCGTCGGCCGACTCCTTCAGCTCGAAGACGTCGACCTTCGCGCCTTCTTCGCCTTCCTCGACGACCTCGACGTTGGCCAGGTCGGTTTGCATGTCCGACAGGACGGTGGAGATGGCCTCCGTCTTCGACTCGTAGTTCCGGTCGACCGCCTTCTTGATCGCCGTCTGCGACGCGACCAGCGGCAACACTTGTAGATTGGTCATGAACGAGATGTCGTCGAGCGCGAACACGTTCGTCGGGTCCGCCATCGCGAGCGCGAGCGAGTTCCCCATCTTTCGAACCGGGATCACTTCGTACTTGCGTGCGATGGGCGCCGGCACGAGCTTGAGGACGTCTGGATCGATGTCGAGCTGGGCCAGCGTGATCGACGGGACGCCGTACTGCCGCGACAGAAACCCGATGAGCTGGTCCTCGTTGACGAAATTCAGCCGGACCAGGACGGAGCCGAGTTTCTCCGGTGAGCCCTTCTGCTCCGCGAGCGCTTTCTTGAGCTGTTCGGCGGTGAGGAGTCCGTCCGCGACGAGGAGATCCCCGAGGCGGCGGTTGACGGGCTGCCCGAGCTTCACCTGCTGCTGGGCCATTGTAATCTTCTACTGTACCCCACCGAGTCTTTTCAACGTATCGGTAAAGGCCTTGTACGCATCGTCCTGATAAAGCACGAAAACAACTCGCTTCAAGCCGGTAGGGCTGCCTTTCAAATGAGACACCACGGCGTTGAGCATCGCGTTCGCGGACACGGCCGGCGGAACATGCCCGACCCCGGTCCCGAGCGCGGGAAGGGCCAGCGACGTGATCCGGTGCTTGGCGGCCAGCGCCAGCACCGCGCGCGTCGTCGTCGCGATCTGCTCGCCATCCGTCTTGAAGTCGGGGCCCATGACCGCGGCGTGGATCACGTGGGTCGCGGCCAGATTGCCGCCGGTGGTCAACACGGCCTCGCCGATCTCGACGGGGCCTTGCCGCATCGCCTCTTCCTCGATGATGACGCCGCCCTTGCGCTTGATGGTGCTGGCGACGCCCGTGGCCATCGCCAGTGTCGAGCTCGCCGCGTTGATGATCGCGTCGACCTCCCAGTCGGTGATGTCGCCGCGCTCGATCGAAATGGATGATTGGCCGATCCTGAGCTTCATGACCGTCTCTCGCCGCGCTCTCCCGCTTTCGCTGCCTCCCACGACCGCTCGAGCTCGTCGGGCGCGACGGCGCTCACCGACTTGCCGCGTGCGGCCAGTTCCGCTTCCATCTCCGTGAAGCGCCGCCGGAACTTCTCGATCGCGCCGTGTAGCGCGTCGTCGGCGTCGAGCGACGAAAGACGCGCCACGTTCACGAGGGAGAAGAGCGCATCGCCCAGCTCCTCGCGAATGCGCTCGGCGTCGCCCGAGGCCAGTGCCTCGGCGGCCTCACGGATCTCTTCCTCGACCTTGAGCCACGCCGCGCGCGCGTCGGGCCAGTCGAAATTCACGCGCGCCGCCTTGCTCTGAACTCGCTGCGCCCTCAGCAACGACGGCAGGGCGCGCGGGACGCCGTCGAGAAGCGAGCGACGCTGGCCCCGCGCCTCGGCTTCCTGCTGCTTGATCGCTTCCCACTGCGCGAGCGCCTCGTTCGGGGTGTCGACCGACGCGTCGGCAAAGACGTGCGGATGACGCCGCACCATCTTGTCGATGAGCTGCGCGAGCAGATCGATCATCGCGAAGTCGCCCTGCTCTTCGGCGAGGCGGGCGTGGAAGACCACCTGGAACAGGAGATCGCCCAGCTCTTCGCGCACGGCGGCACTGCGGCCCGACTCGATCGCTTCTAGAACTTCGTACGCTTCCTCGATGAGAAAGGGCTTGAGCGATGTGGGCGTCTGCTCGCGGTCCCACGGGCAGCCACCGGGTTCGCGGAGTCGCTTCATGATGTCGAGGAGCCGTTGAAAGAGGACACCGGGGGAGTCGGTCATTTCCGTTCCTGAGGCTAACCGATTATACAGCAAGGGTTTTCGCCTGTGCTAGGCTCAGCCCGATGGTCCCGAGTGAACCCGAGGACGTTTTCAAGGTCACGGACCGGCGCCGGCGAGTGGACGAGGACGAGCCCTCCCGTCCGGCTCCCGCGGACCCCGAGCCACCCCAGGTGGCGCCGCCGGAGCCCGAGGCGGTCGGGGAGCGAAGCCTGGCCGGGCTGTTCATGATGCTCGCGAGCTCCGCCGTGGTCGCCCTGGGGGACGCGCCCGATCCCCTCACGGGCCAACGTCAAATCGACCTGGCTCAGGCTGCGGACGCGATCGATCTACTGATCTTGCTGCGCGAGAAGACCGAGGGGCACCGGTCGCCCGATGAGAACCGGATTCTCGAGGAGGTTCTGTACGACCTCCAGCTTCGTTATGTCCAAGCTACGAAGAGGTCTTGACCACCACGGCCCCGGGCTCGATCGTGATCCCTTCGACCGACTCGGGCATACGCCACCGAAGAAGACCCTTGAGCCCGGGACTTGGCAGGAGCCGCAGAAGTATTCCCGGCAACGGCTGCCGGCCTATCGCGAGCCGCTGAACGTCGAACCGAAGGTAGCGGCGCTGGCTCCGGGTCGTCCCAACCTCGAGACTGGCTCTCGCGTTCAGGTGGAGCCAAACCTGCCGATCGAGCCAGGTTGCGGGGACCAGATTGGCCGCCAGCGAGGCTGAAAGGAGATGACGGAGCGGCAGGAGTCCCTTGAATTCGACGACTCCGTCCCCGGCGAGGTGGAGAGCACTGAAGACCATGGGCATGCTGGCGACCTCGACGAGGTGCTTCGAGAGGAATCGATTCAGCTCGGCCTCGGTCATGACGACCTGATGCTGGCGCCCCCCGCGCCGTGAGGGCTCGCCGCGCGCGATCTCGAAGATCTTCTGCTGACCCCGAATGCCGTCCTCTGGGGTGCCCGCGGTCGCCGTGACGTCTGGCTCCTTGAGGAGCCTGGAGCCCACCCATACGGACGTTCCGGCCAGCACAAGCAAGGCGACGGTGAGCCCCACGGCCAACACACACCCCGAGCGCATCGGCCAACCGTATCATCCCGGCCTGTAAGGGCCTTTCAGATCTGAGGGGTTGAGGTAGTTACGGCCTAATTTGACAGATCAATGCTCAGATGATATACCAGTTACGTACTCAAACAGCGCCGGGGACCAAGGAGACCGGCGAAACAACCAGGGAGGGCTTTGAGATGGCGATTGAGCGTTGGCGTCCGTTCGTGTCCGTCGAACGGTGGGATCCGTTCCGCAACATGACCGATATACAGGGAGAGGCGAACCGCCTGTTCGACAGTTTCCTGGGGAGGCCGACCGCGTCCACGACTGGATCGGCGGTGCGGGCCTGGGTACCCGTCCTCGACATGCATGAGACCAAGGATGACCTCGTGCTGAATTTCGAGCTTCCAGGTGTCGCGGAAAAGGACGTGTCCCTGTCGATCACAGGAGATCTGCTGACCGTGAAAGGCGAGCGCGCCTTCAACCGTGAGTCCAAGGAAGAGAGCGTCCATCACGTCGAGCGCATCTACGGGAAGTTCGAGCGCAGCGTGCAGCTGCGGATGCCCGTGCAGGCCGACAAGGTGAAGGCGACGTACCGCGACGGGGTGCTCGAAGTGAAGCTCCCGAAAGCGGAAGAGGTGAAGCCCAAACCGATCAAGATCGACATCATCTAGTCGATCGGAGCCGTACCAAGTTGACGCGACGGGGCGGGTCGACCCGCTCCGTCGCTATTGAGACCAAGGAGAAGGGGGATTCGACATGGCGAAGGTGATCGGCATTGACCTCGGGACGACCAACTCGGTCGTGGCGGTCGTCGAGGGCGGCAATCCGACCGTGATCGCGAACCAGGAGGGCAGCCGACTGACGCCCTCGGTCGCGGGATTCACAAAGGACGGCGAGATTCTCGTTGGACAGGTCGCCAAGCGACAGGCGATCACGAATCCCGAGAACACCGTGTTCTCGATCAAGCGGTTCATGGGACGCCGCTACGACGAGGTGCTCCAGGAGATCAAGCTTGTCCCGTACAAAGTGGTCAAGGCCGCCAACGGCGACGTCCGGATCGAGGTGCGGGGCAAGCAGTATTCCCCACCGGAGATCTCCGCCATGATCCTGCGAAAGCTAAAGGAGGCCGCCGAGGCGTACCTGGGTGAGAAGGTCACCCAAGCCGTCATCACCGTGCCCGCCTACTTCAATGACAGTCAGCGGCAGGCGACCAAGGACGCCGGTCGCGTCGCCGGTCTCGAGGTGCTTCGCATCATCAACGAGCCCACCGCCGCGGCGCTGGCCTACGGCCTCGACAAGAAGAAGGATGAGACGATCGCGGTCTACGACCTCGGCGGCGGCACCTTCGACATCTCGATTCTCGAGATCGGCGAGGGCGTGTTCGAGGTCAAGGCGACCAACGGCGACACTCACCTGGGCGGCGACGACTTCGACCAGCGCGTGATGGACTGGATTTCGGGAGAGTTCAAGAAGGAGCACGGGATCGACCTCCTGAAGGACCGGATGGCTCTTCAACGGCTGAAGGAAGCCGCCGAGAAAGCGAAGTGCGAGCTCTCGACGACTCTGCAGACCGAGATCAACCTGCCCTTCATCACCGCCGACGCGAGCGGGCCCAAGCATCTCGTGCTCACTCTGACGCGGGCCAAGCTCGAAGCGCTCGTGGCCGATCTCGTCGAGCGCACCCTCGGCCCGTGCCGGCAGGCGATGCAGGATGCCGGCGTGAGCCCGAAGGATATCAACGAGGTGATCCTGGTCGGCGGCCAGACGCGCATGCCGAAGGTGCAGGAAGCCGTCAAGCAGCTCTTCGGCCGGGAGCCCCACAAGGGCGTCAATCCTGATGAGGTCGTGGCGGTCGGCGCGGCCGTGCAGGGCGCGGTCCTCACGGGTGAGGTCAAGGACCTCCTGCTCCTCGACGTGACCCCGCTCTCGCTCGGCATCGAGACACTCGGCGGCGTGATGACGCCGCTGATCACCCGCAACACGACGATCCCGACCAAGAAGAGCGAGGTCTTCACGACGGCGGCCGACAACCAGACCTCGGTCGAAGTCCACGTGCTCCAGGGCGAGCGGCCGATGGCGCGTGACAACCGCACCCTCGGGAAGTTCCACCTGGTCGGCATCCCGCCGGCGCCGCGTCAGATTCCGCAGATCGAGGTGACCTTCGACATCGACGCGAACGGCATCTTGAACGTCGCGGCGCAGGACAAGGCGACCGGCAAGCAGCAGAACATCACCATCACCGCGTCGTCCGGCCTGACCAAGGACGAGATCGATCGGATGATGAAGGAGGCCGAGGCGAATTCGGCCGAGGACTCGAAGCGGAAGCAGGAGATCGAGGTACGCAACCAGACCGACTCGCTCGTGTATTCGACCGAGCGCACGCTGGGTGAGCACGGCGCCAAGCTTGCTGAGAACGATCGCAAGGCCATCGACGACGCGCTCGCCGAGGCCCGCGAAGCGCTGAAGGGCGAGGATGTCGAGCGCATGAAGCGCGCCCAGGATGGTCTGAGTCGCGCGTCGCACAAGCTCGCGGAGATCATGTACCGCGAGGCGCAGACGCAGGGCCAGCCGGCCGGCTCGGGTGCGCCGGGCGGGCCGACCCAGGGCCCGTCGGGTCCGAAGGAAGGCGAAGTCGTCGACGCCGACTTCGAGGATCTAGGCGACAAGAAGAAGTAGCCGTCGATGCGTCGCGACTATTACGCAGTTCTGGGCATCGCGGCGACCGCCGCGCCGCGCGAGGTGCGCCGAGCCTATCAGCGCCTCGCGCGGCAGTACTCGCCCGATGTCAACTTCTGGGACGAGCGGGCCCGCGAGCTCTTCGAGGAGATCGCGGAAGCGTTCAGAGTGCTCGGCGATCCGAACGCCCGTCAGATGTACGACCGATTCGGGCACGCGGCCGGGGTCGACGACGCGCTGACGGAAGGCCGGCGCGGCGATGATGTCCATGCCGTCGTCGAGCTGTCGTTCGCCGGGGTGGTTCGGGGGACGAGCGTCCGGCTGGACGTGCAGCGGTTCTCGCCCTGTTCGGAGTGTCGCGCGAGCGGCTCCAGCAACGGGGCGCGATGCGCGGCGTGCCTCGGCCGCGGTGTCCGCCGCGTCGTCGAACCGGTCGTCGTCGGCGTGCCCGCCGGCGTCGACTCCGGAGCGCAGATTCGCGTCGCCGGGGAAGGGAATGCCGGTCCATTCGGAGGACCGCGTGGCGATCTGATCGTCAGCACACGGGTCGGAGAGCACCCGTTCTTTCGCCGCAAGGGCGACAGCGTGCATTGCGAGGTCCCAATCAGCGTATGGGAGGCGCTCTTGGGGGCCCGCATCCGGGTGCCAACTCCCTCGGGCGAGGCCGTGCTCGTCGTGCCGCCCGGAACGACCGGCAGCCAGGTGTTTCGGCTGCGGGGTCAGGGGCTGCCCAGGTTGACGGGCGAGTCGACCGGCGACCTTTACGCAACCGTTCGCGTCGAGGTTCCGACGGGGCTCGACGCGCGCACGCACGAGCTGGTGCGCCAGCTCGCGCGGCTGATGCCGGTCGAAACGCGGACCGCGCTCGAGCGTTATCGAGGAGGTGCCGAGTGACCGATCGCGGCAAGCCGCTTTACATGATCGGGGTGGTCGCCGACATGCTGAACGTCCACCCGCAGACGTTGCGCTTCTACGAGAAGAAAGGGCTGGTGCGCCCGAGCCGGACCGTCGGTCGGACGCGCATGTACTCGACCGAGGACGTCGATGAGCTGGCGCGGCTGCTCAGGCTCACGCGCGACCTCGGTGTGAATCTCGCCGGCATCGAGGTCATCTTAAAGATGAGACGCAGGATGATCGAGATGCAGAAACAGATCGAGGATCTGGTCACCTACCTCCGTGAGGAGGGCGGCGAGACAACGGGCCAGAGTCGGCCTCAAGAGCCGCGCGAGGCTCTCGTTCGCGCGGCAGCCGGCCAGCTCAAGCCCGTCGATCTGTTCTAGCTCGAAAGGAGAACCATGGCTGTCGAGCGTGACGAGAACGAGCTGAGCATCCCAGACGTCCTGGGAATTCTGCCTCTGCGCGGCACGGTGATCCTGCCGCACGCGGTGATCCCGCTGGCCGTCGGCCGCCCCGGATCGGTGCGGCTCGTCCAGGAAGCCCTTCAGGGCAGTCGGATCCTCGGCGCGGTCATGCAGCGCGACCCGGCCGCGGAGGACCCGCGCGCTCAGGACCTTCACTCGATCGGCACCGTGATCCTCATCCACAAGGCGCTGAAGCAGCCCGACGGTACCTTGCGGCTGGTGGTCCAGGGGCTCACGCGCTTCCGCATCGGCGATGTCGTGCAGGAGGCACCGTTTCTCCGCGCGCGGATCCAGCGTCTCACCGACGAGACGCCGGCGACGGCAACTCTCGAGGTCGAAGCACTGGCGCGCACGGCGACCGGGCTCTTCCAGAAGGTCGTCGCGCTGTCGCCGACCCTTCCGGACGAGCTCGCGAACATCCTCGGCGCCGCGGAGGGGCCGAGCGCCCTCGCCGATCTCATCGCGGGGTCGCTTCCGACCCTCCCGACCATTGTGCGTCAAGAGCTCCTGGAGACCATCAGCGTCGCCGAGCGTCTGCAGCGGCTCGTCGCGGCCCTGACGAAAGAGGTCGAGGTCCTCGAGCTCGGCTCGAAGATCCAGTCGGAAGCCCAATCGGAGATGTCGAAGACGCAGCGGGAGTATTACCTGCGCGAGCAAATGAAGGCGATTCAGAAAGAGCTGGGCGACGCCGACGATCGTACGCAGGAGATCGATGCGCTCCGCGAGAAGATCGAGGCGGCCGGCATGACCGAGGAGGCGAAGAAGGAGGCGCTTCGCGAGCTCGACCGGCTGGCGAAGATGCCGCCGGCCGCGGCGGAGTACACCGTGGCGCGGACCTACATCGACTGGCTCGTGTCGATGCCGTGGCAGCAGGAGACGGCCGATAACGTCGACATCGGCGCCGCGCGCACGATCCTCGACGAGGATCACGAAGGGCTCGAGAAGATCAAGGAGCGGATCCTGGAGTACCTCGCGGTGAAGAAGATCCGCCCCTCGGGCAAGGACCCGATCCTCTGCTTCGTGGGTCCTCCAGGTGTTGGCAAGACGTCGCTCGGCCGGTCGATCGCCCGCGCGCTGGGCCGGAAGTTCCATCGCATCTCGCTCGGCGGCATGCGGGACGAGGCCGAGATCCGCGGCCATCGCCGGACCTATATCGGCGCCTTGCCGGGCCAGATCATTCAGGGGCTGCGGCGCGCTGGGACGAAGAACCCGGTGTTCATGCTCGACGAGATCGACAAGCTGGGGATGGACTTTCGCGGCGATCCGGCGTCCGCCCTCCTCGAGGTGCTCGACCCGGAGCAGAACGTCTCATTCCGCGACCACTATCTGGACGTCGCGTTCGATCTGTCGCGCGTGCTGTTCGTCACGACGGCGAACGTGATCGATACGGTGCCGCCGGCGCTGCGCGACCGGATGGAGATCATCCCGCTGGCCGGGTATACAGAGGAAGAGAAGATCGCGATCGCTCAGCGTCACCTGGTGCCCAAGGAGGCGCGGGAGCACGGGCTCGACCCGGGCAAGGACATCGAGTTCACGCCTGAGGCGCTGCGCCTGTTGGCCCGCGGCTACACGCGCGAGTCGGGCGTGCGGAACCTCGAGCGTGAGATCGCCAGCGTCTGCCGGAAGGTGGCGCGTCGGCGCGCCGAAGGCCAGACTGACTTGGCACGGATCACACCGGACGTCGTGACGTCATTTCTCGGCGTGCCGCGCTTCGAGCTGGAGGAGGTCGAGGAGCGCACGCGCGTCCCGGGCGTGGCGATCGGCCTCGCGTGGACGCCGGTTGGGGGCGACGTCTTGGTCATCGAGGCGACTCGGATGCAGGGCAAGCGCACGCTCACCTTGACCGGGCAGCTCGGCGACGTCATGAAGGAGTCGGTCCAGGCGGCCCTCTCGTGGGTCCGGTCGCATGCCCATGAGCTCGGCATCGGCCCGGAATTCTGGGAGACATCGGACATCCACGTGCACGTTCCGGCCGGCGCGATTCCGAAGGACGGGCCCTCGGCGGGCGTCACGATGACGACCGCGCTCGTGTCGTTGCTCACCGGGCGCCGGGTGCATCCGGGTCTGGCGATGACCGGCGAGGTCAGCCTGGCTGGACGGGTGCTCCCGGTCGGCGGTATCAAGGAAAAGGTACTGGCCGCGCATCGCGCCGGGATTCGCACTCTGGTGATCCCCGCGCGGAACGCGAAGAATCTGATGGAGGACGTCCCGGCTCGGGTCCGAGACGAGATGACGGTCCACATGGTGGATTCGGTCCGTGACGTCCTCAAGCACGCGCTCGAGGACGCCCCGACGTGGCCGGAGATCGAACGGATGGCGTTATCGTCGTGATACCGGCCATTTGAGGGGTTTCCGGACCCCGTCTTCTGCCTTGAAGGGGCGCCGGCCGCTCGGCTAACATAGTCCGTATGTCCCGCCTCGGGTATTTCCTGGGCGTGGTGTCTACGGTGTTTCTCGGCTGGTCGACCGCCGGCGCCCAGATCTATCGGCTTTCCGAGGGTGATGGCACCGTCCACTTCACCAATGCTCCGACCGATCCCCGCTACAAGAACCTCGCCGGGTACTCGTCCGGCACCTCCGCAGGCTTTCTGCGCCTGCCGCCCGCCGACACGGCACGCTTCGGAACCGAGATCAAGGCGGCCGCCGAGCGCTATGGCGTTCCCGAGCGACTGGTTCAGGCCGTCATCCGCGTCGAGTCAGGTTTCAATTCACGCGCGGTCTCGGTGAAGGGCGCTCAGGGGCTGATGCAGCTCATGCCGGAGACGGCGTCGTTGCTGGGCGTGCGCAATAGTTTCGACCCGCAGCAGAACATCGACGGCGGCGTTCGGCACCTTCGTGGGCTGATCGAGCGCTTCGGGAACGATCTGCCGCTGGCGCTGGCGGCGTACAACGCGGGCGAGAAAGCGGTGGTCTCGTACCGAGGAATCCCGCCGTACCAGGAGACCCGGGACTACGTGACCCGCGTGCTCTATCACTACGACGGCACCACGAACGGCGGAGTCAGCGCGCCGCCGGCCCCTGTCTATCGCACCGTCGGCGAAGACGGAACGATCGTCTACACGAACATCCCGCCGCGCGGCCGCCGCTAAGTCGTCACACCTCGCGCAGGCGATTCCGCCCGACCTCACGGCCTCCCGCTCATCACCCTCTTGTCGAGCCAACTGCTGACCGCCGACGCGATCGCCGGCAGCAGGCGCCGATTCAGGACCAATCCCCAGTGCGAGGCGCCGTCGATACTGATGTGATCCGCGGGGACGTGGAGGTCGTCGTACCGCTCTCGCGGCCACTGAGTATCGGTCGTCCCGGTGACGATCAGCATCGGGCACGGCACGTCGACCATGACGCCGGCCTTGCGTTCGTCTCGGGCATAGCGCGACTCCTGCCCAAGCGATTCGAGCGCGATCACCCGCGCGGCTCGATCGAGATCCGCCATGGCCGGCTGATGGTCGGGGTCGCGACCGACGATCCCATATTCCTCGGCGCCGAAGACTCCGCGGCGAAGCGGGACTGACGCATCCACGGCTCGCGCCGGCGTGCTGGGCGCGAGGCCCACACACGCCCGCGCCGCGCTGGCGGCGGCCGCCATCATTGCCACGAGTCCACCCATGCTCCAGCCGACGAGGATCGGAGGCTGACGCAACGTGCGCGCGAGCGCGACGACGTCATCGACATAATCGGCCATTCGAATTGCGCTGAGATCGGCGGCCACACTCGCGCCATGACCACGCAGGTCGATCGCGTGCGAAGACCACCCGCGCCGGCCGAGTTCGTCCTGCCAGAAGGCCCAGACGCGCGCCGAGTTCGCCGCGCCGTGCACGAGAATCAGCGAGGGTCGCTCGTCGTCCGACACCAAAAGGCTGTGTGTTCGCAACGTGGACATGACGCACATTCTACGGGACACGTTCGCATCCGGATGAATGTCAGGCATGCTGGAATACGGGCTCGCGATCCGGGGAGCAGAGGGCGGAGGACAGGGTGATGATCGGGAACCGCGCAGGAGCTGTGGCAGCCGGCGTTCTGGTCCTGCTCTGCCAAGCGTGCGATCGCACGCCACCGGCCTCGCGCCCAACTGACAGCGCCGCGACCCGGGAGGCCGCGCCGGCCGCTCCGGGCCCGGCGAGCAAGCCCGAAGCTGGGCAGACGGCCGAGACCGCGACGCCACCACGCGCGGAACCTCCCAAAGCTCCGGCTTCGGCTCCTCCGGTGAAGCCGACTGTTCCTGATCGGGTGAAGCAGCCGGCGTCGCAGACCACCACGCCGCCAACGCCCGCGGCACCGACACCAGCATCACCAACGCCGGCTGAACCCGCACCCCCGGCGCCAACCCCGGCGTCACCGCCGCCCGCGGCGCAGACGCCTGCGCCACCACCCCCGACTACGCCGGCCCACGCGGCCACGCTGGATCTCAGCTCGCTCGAGAAGCGTCTGCGCGAGACGAAGGCGATCGGTGTCTTCACGAAGCTGTCGCTCAAGAACGAGGTGGACGATCTGCTGGAGCAGTTCCGGGAGTTCCACAGGTCGCCTGACCAGTCCTCGCGGGCGAAGCTGCGACAGGCCTACGATCTGCTGCTCCTGAAGGTATTGTCTCTGCTCCAGGACGGCGATCCGGGGCTTGCTCGCGATGTCTCGTCCTCGCGCGAGGCGCTCTGGAGCATCCTCGTCGATCCCGACAAGTTCAAGAATCTCTGAGTCGATTGAGAGGAGGAACCATGAGCTGGCGAACCAAGGTCCGGGCCGCGATCGTGTCGATGCCGATACTAATGGCCGGACCCGCGCTGGCCGCGGATGACCCGGCGGTGCTGAAGGATTTGACGGCGGTGATCGCTCTGCAAGGCCAGCCCTGCGGGCAAGTCGTCACGGCCACGAAGCAGGGCGACAACGACTATGCGGTGGCGTGCAAGGACGGCAGCCGTTACCGCGTCTTCGTGAACGCCGAGGGCCGTGTCGTCGTGCAGAAGCAGTGAGCGTCGCGACTCACGCACGCCACTGACGGTCGAGCCCGCGGTACTGGATGGCTTCGGCGCAGTGCTCGACGGTCAACCCTTCGGACCCGACGAGATCGGCGATCGAGCGGGCGACCTTGAGGACGCGGTCGTGACCACGGGCCGAGAGCCCGAGCTGGGTCATCGCCGCCGCGAGCAATCGCTCGGCCTCGGCGGAGACCCGGCAGAAGCGTCGCACCTGCCGTGAGCTCATCGCGGCATTGACGCGGATCGCGCTGGCGCGGAAGCGGTCGCGCTGACGCTGGCGGGCGACATCCACTCGCGCCCGGATCGCCTCGCTGGCCTCGCCCGAGGCCACGCCCTGAACGTCGGCGGGCGGCAGCGCGGGGAGCTCGACGTGCAGGTCGATACGGTCGAGGAGCGGGCGCGACAGACGGCCGAGGTACCGAGCCCGCTCCGCGGGCGTGCACAGGCAGGCATCGAGCGAGGGGCATCCGCGACGGCACGGATTGGCGGCGGCGATCAGCTGGAACCGAGCGGGGAAATCGCTGACGCCGCTGGCGCGGGCGATCGTGACGCGACCGTCCTCGATCGGCTGACGCAACGACTCGAGCACGTGCTGGTGGAACTCCGGTAGCTCGTCCAGAAAGAGCACGCCGAGGTGGGCGAGGGTCACCTCGCCCGGGTGCGGCGGGCTTCCCCCACCGATGAGGCCGGATACCGAGATCGTATGGTGCGGAGCGCGGAAGGGGCGTCGGCTCATCAGCTCGCCGTGTCGCGGCAACAGGCCGGCGACCGACCAGATGGTCGACGATTCGATGACCTCATCGCGAGACAGCGGGGGCAGGATCGCGGCCAGTCGTCGCGCCAGCATCGTTTTTCCACCACCTGGTGGGCCGACCAGCAGCACGTTGTGAGCGCCGGCGGCCGCGATCTCGAGCGCGCGCTTGGCGTGGGCCTGCCCACGAACGTCGGTGAAATCGAGATCGTCCGTGGCGGCCGCGAGCGCGGGCGGGGCCGGCGTGACCGCCACCTGGACGGCGCCGTTCAGGAAATCGACGGCCTCGCGCAAGGTCGGCGCGGCCAGTACCTTGAGATCGTCGACCGCGAGCGCCTCTCTATGGTTCGCGAGCGGAACCACGAGCGTGCCGATGCGCAGGCGCCGACAGGTGAGCCCGACGGCGAGCACCCCGCGCACACCCTGGATCTGGCCGTTCAGCGCCAGCTCACCCACGACGGCGAATGAGCCGATGCGCCCTTCGACGACGACCCCGGTGGCCGAGAGGATCCCGAGCGCGATCGGGAGATCGAACGACGCGCCTTCCTTGCGCAGGTCGGCGGGAGCCAGGTTCACCGTGATTCGCTCGGACGGGAATGCAAAGCCGGCATTTCGGATGGCCGTGCGCACTCGCTCGCGGCTCTCGCGTACGGCCGAGTCGGGAAGACCGACCGTGGTGAACATGGGCAACCCGGGACTGACGTCGACTTCCACGCGGACCAGCGCCGCCTCGACGCCCACGAGCGCAGCGGAGAGGACTCGCGCCAGCACCAGGTGATTCTTCGGTCATCCAGACGCCGCGTCAATGTCGCGCCTCCGATACGGTCTCTGAATCTGAGCCTACGCGTGGCCGTTCGCCCCGAGGTCGCTGCCAGAGCGGGCGGGATTGGTGCTAGAGTCCCGGCATGACGCGCCCCGTCGTCCTCGTCGTAGATGACGACCCCGGCGTCCGGGAGTCGTTTCGGCTGATCCTCGAGGACCACTATGACGTGGTCGACGTGCCCGACGGTCCGAGCGCCCTCGACGTCGTCCGTGCCTCCGCGGTCGATCTGGTACTCCTCGACATCCGCCTGCCCGGGATGGATGGGATCGAGGTCCTCGAGCGCATCAAGGCCCTCGACGAGGGCATCGAGGTGATCCTGGTCACCGCCGTGAAGACCGTTCGAACCGCGGTCGCCGCCATGAAGCTCGGCGCCTTCGACTACCTGACCAAACCCTTCGAGGAGGACGAGCTCTTGTCCCTGTCACGACGCGCCCTCGAGCGCCGCGCGCTCGAGCGCGAAGTGGCGTTTCTTCGCTCCGAGCTGGCGCGTGCGCACGATCTCGACGAGATCGTCGGACGGCATCCCGCGATCGAGAAGCTCCACGGCCTCGTCGCGCAGGTCGCCCGCACGTCGACGACCGTGTTGATCACCGGCGAGAGCGGCACCGGCAAGGAGCTCGTCGCGCGGGCGATCCACCATCAGGGTCCGCGGCGCGAGGGGCCCTTCGTCGCCGTCAACCCGGCGGCGATCGCCGAGACCCTCATCGAGTCCGACCTGTTCGGCCACGAGAAGGGTGCATTCACCGGCGCGCATCAGCGCAAGCTCGGAAAGTTCGAGCTCGCGCAGGGCGGCACGCTCTTCCTCGACGAGATCGGCACCTTGCGGGCCGAGCTCCAGGCCAAGCTCCTGCGGGTGCTCCAGGAGCGCGAGATCGAGCGGGTCGGCGGCACCCGGCCGGTCACGATCGACGTGCGCTTCATCGCCGCGACGAACACGAACCTCAAGGAGGCCGTCGGCCGTGGCGCCTTCCGCGACGACCTCTACTACCGGCTCAACGTGGTGCCGGTCGTGGTGCCGCCGCTGCGCGAGCGCATCCAGGACGTCCCGCTGCTCGTCGACCATTTCATCCGGCGCGACAATCGGCGCTTCCACAAGCGAGTCGAGGGGCTGTCGCCCGAGGCGCTGGCCGCCCTGAACGCCTACCGGTGGCCGGGCAACGTGCGCGAGCTCGAGAACGTCATCGAGCGCTGCGTGGTCCTGGCCGAGGGGCCCGTCATCCAGCTCAACGACCTGCCGCTGGACGTGTCGTTGCCCCAGCAGGTCACGAAGGTTCGGGCGGCCGAAGCCCTTCCGCTCAACGAGGCCACGGATCAGTTCGAGCAGCAGATCGTCCTGCGGGTCCTCGAGCGTGTCGGCTGGAACCTGACCGAGGCCGGACGGATTCTCGAGATCCATCGGAACTCGCTCCGTGTGAAGCTGGCGCGATGGGGCATCCGGGCGCCCGGGCAACGCTGATCGCCCAGTTACTGGGCGCCCACTGGCTGGGCGTGCCGCACAACCACTGTGCGACGCGTCGGTGCAGCCCGCGAAGCCCCGCGAAACATTCGCCGTCGAGAAACAATGACTTGGCTGAAAATCGCCGTCGCGGATTTCTGGTGGCGGCCGAATTGCTCCCGCCCTTCCGCGGTTTGTTTTCGGGGCCCTCATGGGGAGAGCCCCTCACCCGTCGAGGAGGAGAGCAATGGCGAAAGTGTGGACCGGGATTGTCGTGGTGGCTGCGGTCGTCGCGTCGTTCCTGCTGGTCGCGCCCGTGATCGAGTCGGGGACGTCGGGCTCCACGCAGCTCTTCCAGGCGGTCGGTACCGCTGACGGTGGGGCCGACTAGTCGTATCTGGATTCGCCGAATCATGAGAGTGAAGGGGGGCGGACTGCCCCCCTTCAGACTCGTCGTCGTTCTGGGCGCGCTCGCCTTCGTGGGTACGACGGCTTCGCTCCTCCTCATCGGTCCCTCCACGTTCCGATCGGGAACCCGCATCTCGGCCCAGGAATTCGACGGCTCCTTGCCCTCCGGGACGTACCGGCGGCCGCTGGGCAACGACCCCGAGACGCTCGACCCGGCGCGCATCAGCGACACCTACGGCCGGTCCGTCTCTCAGCAGATCTTCGACGGCCTCGTGCAGTTCGACCAGACCCTGGTGATCAAGCCGGCGTTGGCCCAGTTCTGGCGCGCCTCGCGTGACGGGCTCACGTGGACGTTCGAGCTGCGGAGGGGCGTCAAGTTCCACCACGGGCGCGAGGTGACGGCCGACGACGTCGTCTACTCGTTCACGCGCATCCTCGATCCGCGCACGAAGTCGAACGCGAACGAGCAGTTCCTGAACATCAGGGGCGCGCGTGAGTTCCGGGAGGGTCGCGCCAAGACGGTCGCGGGCCTCGTGGCCGTCGACCGGCATACGGTGCAGGTCACGCTCGGCGAGGCGCATCAGTCCTTCGTCTCCGTGGTCGCGGTCGGGCACGCCAAGATCGTGCCGCGCGACCTGGTCGAAGCGCTGGGCGACGCGTTCGGGGCTCAGCCGGTCGGGACGGGGCCCTTCAAGTTTCTCCGGTGGGAGCGGGGCAAGGAGATCGTGCTCGGCGCGAACTCCGAGTACTTCGACGGCCCGCCGCGCCTCGCGCAGCTCGTCTATCGCATCTTTCCCGGGGAGCAGCACGACGCGATGACCGACGAGCTCCAGAAAGGGAACCTCGAGGATGCCCCGGTAGCGCCGCGCGCCGACCGGCGCGCACTGGCGGCGGATTCGAGCCGCATCTACGTGAAGCGGCCGATGCTCAGCGTGCGCTTCTACGGGTTCAATACGCGCACGAAGCCCTTCGACGATCGGCGCGTGCGTCAGGCCATCGTCCACGCCATCGACCGCGAGTCGATCATCGAGAGCGTGTTCTTCGGCCAGTACATCTTCGCGCGCGGGATCCTTCCCCGCGGGATGCTCGGCTTCAATCCGCAGCTCGTCGGGTACCCCTACGATCCGCCCACGGCCCGCGACCTCCTGGCCGCGGCCGGATATCCGGGCGGCCGGGGGATGCCGCCCGTCGTCATTTGGTCCGGCGCCAAGCGCGGCGACATCGTCCGCGAGCACGATCAGCGAGCGATCTCAAGCAGCGGATCGACCTGTACCGGCGAGCCGAGCAGACGATCCTCGGCGACGCGCCGCTCATCCCGATCTTCCATCACACGTACGAGCGTCTCTTCCAGCCCTACGTCCGGAGCATCGAGGTGAACGGGCTCGGCGATCCGTACATCCCGTTCCGCAAGATCTGGCTGGAGCGCCGCCGATGAGGGTGCGCTCGCTTCGGGCGCAGCTCCTGCTGGGCACGTTTCTGGTGAGCGTGCTCGTCATGACCGCGGTCATCGTCGTGGTCGACCACCGCCAGCGCGTGGCGATCGTCGAGGAGCTCCAGCGCCGGGGCGATGCGCTCGCGCGCAACCTGGCGGCGATCTCGCACGCGCCGCTCCTCCTCTACAACTTCAACGCGCTCGAGCAGAACGTCGACCAGGTCGCGACCGAGGCCGACGTCGTCTACGCGGTGGTGCTCGACTCCGACGGCAAGGTGGCGGCGCATAGCCGGCATCCGGAGCGCGTGGGGATCCTCTTGCGCGGCGCCGCGCACGAGCGGGCGGCCGCCACGATGGAGCCCCTGACCCAGGAGATGGTCACGAACGCGGGGGTGGCCGTCTACGACTTCGCGGTGCCCGTCATGGTTGACGGTCGGAAGTGGGGCACCGTACGGCTCGGTCTCTCCAAGGCCCGCATGGACGCTGAGATACGCAGGACGCGGCTCGAGCTCGGCGCGCTCACCATGGTGACCTTGCTGCTCGGCGGCATGGCCGCCGCCCTGGTGGCCCGGCGCATCGCGCGCCCGGTCCAGCAGCTCGCAGAGGGCGCCGCGGCGATCTCGCGCGGCGAGCTGAACCAACGGATCGAGCCCTCGACCGGGGACGAGATCGGGCGCCTCGCCGCGGCCTTCAACGACATGGCCGCGCAGCTCCTCCAGCAGCGGACGGCACTGGAAGAAGCCCACGGCAGCCTCCGGCGACAATTCGAGGAGCTCGCCGATCTCAAGAGCTACACCGACAACATCCTCGGATCGCTCACGAGCGGCATCGTCACCATCGACCTCGATGGACGCGTGGTCACGCTGAATCCGGCCGCGGAGCTGCTCACCGGATTCTTCCGCGGCGAAGCCGCCGGCCGGTACTGTACCGAGCTGTTCGCCCACACGCCGGAGATCAGCGACCTCCTGACCGAGACTCTCGCAACGCGCGCGCCGATCGCGAGCGTGCCGCTCAGGCTGCGGCGCCGCAACGGCACGACGCTGCCGATCGAGTTCAGCACGGCGCCGCTCAAGGGCGGGGAGGGCAAGGACCTCGGCGTCATCGGCGTGTTCCGCGATGTCACGCTCGTTCGCCAGCTCGAGAGCGACCTGCGGCGGTCGGATCGGTTGGCCGCGCTCGGCACGCTGGCGGCCGGCCTCGCCCACGAGATCAAGAATCCGCTGACGTCGCTCCTCACGTTCAGCCGCCATCTGGACCGGAAGTTCGACGACCCGAATTTCCGTGAGCGATTCAGCAGCGTCGTACCGCGCGAGCTGGAACGGATCAACGGCATCGTCGAACGGCTGCTCGAGCTGGCGCGCCCGTCCCGGATGAGCTTCACGCTCGTGAGGCTCCCCGAGCTCATCGATCGCGCCCTCGAGCTGTACGTCGACCAGTTCGACGACCGGCGCGTCGAGGTCGTGCGCGAGTACGCGCGCGACGTGCCGTCGATCCAGGCGGACAAGGACGCGCTCTACCGCGTGTTCGTCAATCTGGTGGCCAACGCGCTCGACGCGATGCCCCGTGGGGGCCGGCTCACCGTGCGCGCCGGATGGGCGGGGACGGGCGACCCGGTGCGAATGGCGCGCTGGAGGCCGACGAACCGGGTCAAGGTCGAGATCCAGGACACCGGCGTCGGCATCGAGCCATCGGACACCGACCGGATCTTCAATCCCTTCTATACGACGCGGGACAGCGGCACCGGGCTCGGCCTGGCGCTCGCCCACAAGATCATCCAGGACCACGGTGGCGCCATCAGCTTCCAGAGCGCGCGCGGCCACGGCACGACGTTCACCATCGTGTTGCTGCTCGTGCCCGATCCCCCGAGCTCCCCGGCCGACGAGTTGCCGCGATGACGGAGGGAGGCGCGGTGTCCGCCCGCGATCAATCCGCGCGCCTCGAGCAGGCGCTGGCCGACAACGCAACCCTGCGCCGGAACGCCAGCAGCGTCGCCCACGACTTCAACAACCTGCTCGGGGTCATCACCGGCTACACGGAGATGATGCTCAAGCGCCTGCGCGCCGACGATCCGCTGCGCCGGAACGCGGAGGCCATCAAGCGCGCGACCGAGTGGGGCACCGCCCTGGCCCAGCAGATTCTCTCGGGGAGCCGCCGGGCCGCCCCGGCGCCCGTGCCCGTCGATCTCAACCAGCTCGTGGGGAACGTGACGCGCGTGCTCCAGCCTCTGCTCGGCGACGCGATCGAGCTGGTGACGCGGCTCAGCCCGAGCCTCGCGAGGGTCAGCGCCAACCCGCACCAGATCGGCCAGGTCATCATGAACCTCGTGGTCAACGCGCGCGACGCCATGCCCAGCGGCGGCCGTCTCACCATCGAGACCGGCAACGTCGGCCAGGCCGTGATGCTGGCGGTGGGCGACACCGGATACGGAATGGACGACGAGACCCGCGCGCGCCTGTTCGAGCCCTATTTTACGACGAAGGAGCCCGGGCGCGGCAGCGGGCTCGGGCTCGCGACGGTGTACGACGTCGTCACCCAGTGCGGCGGCCAGATCAGCGTCACGAGCGACGCCGGCGCTGGATCGACGTTCAAGATCTACCTGCCACGGGTTGCCGAGATCGCGGCGGCGGTGCCTAAGCCGTCTCCGCCCCAGCCGCCCGCCACCCCCGAAGCCAAGACCGTGCTCGTCGTCGAGAACGAGCGCGAGGTGCGGGATCTGATCCGGGAGATTCTCCATCTCCAGAGCTACGTGGTCCTCGAGGCGGGCGATCGGGACGAGGCGCTGGCCCTCAGCGAGCGGCACACCGGCCGGATCGACCTGATGGTGGTGGACGTGGGGATCCCGCCGTCGTTCGCCGACGAGTGGGTGATACGCGTACGGGCCTCACGGCCGGAGATCAACGTGCTCTATGTGTCGGGCTATCTCAGCGACAGCGCGTCGGTCGACGCGCCCAAGCTCGGCCCGCTGCTCCAGAAACCGTTTACGGTCGGAGCCTTCACGAAGGCGATTGGATTGGTGCTGAGCCGGGCGAAGTAACGACGGAATTCAGCGGAACCGCGGCATGACCTCGCGGGCGAAGAGCTCCATCGAGCGCCGCACCCTTTCTTGAGGTAGACCGCCGAAGTTCATCCAGCAGAGCATCTCGCCGACGCCCAGGCGCTGGAATTCCTGGATCCGCGCGGCGACGGTGTCGGGCGAGCCGAAGGCGACGCTCTCCGCGACCAGGTCGTCCCACGAAACCTTCGCGAAGCGCTCCTCGAGCGCGCGGAACCCCGGCTGCAGTAGCGGGTGAACGCGGTCGATCCGCTCGGGAACGAGGAAGCGCCGCAGCGACTCCTGGTACCACATCTCCGCGTCCTTCGCCTCGGCCAGCGCCTGCGCGTCGGTCGGCGCCACGTAGACGTGGCGCGACACGCCCCAGCGGCCCAGGAGACTCGCGACCTCGGCGGCGCTCCGGCCCGCCTTCTCGCACGCCTTCACGTATGTGTCGCGACTTTTCGCGAGCTGCTCGACACCGCCCCGTAGGAGCGAGTTCAGCATCGGCACGCCGCGGAGGGCTGTCGCCTCGATCGTGTCGGGGCTCGTGCACACGACGTACACCGGGGGGTGAGGCCGCTGGAGCGGCTTCGGGATCACGCGGACTTCGGGGATGTTGAAGTGGCGGCCCTCGAACGCGAAGCGCTCCATGGTCCACGCCTTGAGGATGATCGCCAGGCTTTCCTCGAACCGCTCGCGGTTCTCGATCTGGGGCACGCGATAGCCTTCGAACTCGACCGGGCGGTTGCCGCGGCCGACGCCGACGTCGAGACGCCCTTCGCTCAGGATGTCGACGATCGCAAGCTCCTCGGCGAGCCGAACCGGGTCGTGGAACGGAAGGATCGCGGCCGCCAGCCCGATGCGCACCCGTCGTGTCCGCATGGCGGCCGCCGCGGCCAGCACCGCCGGCGAGACGGACAGGCCGTAGTCGATGAAATGGTGCTCCGTCAGCCAGATGCTGTCGAAGCCGAGCTCCTCGGTCCACGTCATCTGCTCGATCTCGTGGCGGACGACGTCCGGGTGAGCGATCGTGGGCGGCGCCTGCAGGAAGTAGTAGGTTCCGAAGCGCATCGGGGCCTCGACTTTACCTCATCTAACTCTGAAGATTAACTCTGAAGATCGACCAGCAGCGCGGCGTGGTCGCTGAGACGACGGCTCGGGCGCCCCACCGGCCGGCCCCAGTCGTACCGGACGTCCCTGAGCCGGTGCCGGAGCTGATCGTTCACGAAGGCCTGATCGAGCCGAAATCCGTTGCCGCCGTTCGGCGAGTACCAGGTGTAGGCGCGCGCCGTCCCCCGAAGCAGGCGAAACGCGTCGAGCCATCCCGACTGCTCGAGTCCCGACAGCCAGGCGTCTTCTCGCGGTCCGAACACCCGCGTCTCCTCGTCGAGCCCCGGGCGGCCGGAGTTGGTGTCACCGAGCAGCATCGTGGGCCCGCGCTGCCAGCGGCCGAGCAACGTGAGGACGGCGGCGTAGAAGAGATCCTTCCGTCCGGTCACCCGATTCGGGACATGCATCGCACCCAGGGTGAGGGGCTCGGGCGCATCGACCGAGGCGAGGAGGAGCAGACGGCCGGGATCACCGGGGCCGACCCGCAGGCGCAGTCGGCGCATCGGGAATCGTGTCGCGATGAGCAGGCGATTGGCGCTGGGCAGTGAAGGCTGGGCCGTCGTGCACTGGTACGCCAGGCCAAGCGCCGCGAGCGAGCGGGCCAGCTCGAGGCTCGGCGGAGTCGCGCGGAATTCGCAGAGGGCGACCGCGTCCGGGGCCCAGCGCTCGATCTGGGCGGCGATCCGCCCGACGCGGACACCGCCGCCGGCCCGGATGTTCCAGAAGACGATCCGCATCCGGTGGCTCCTACCGCTTGGCCAGCGACGTCTCCAGGAGCTCGAGCGCTCGCTTCGCGAAGGCCCACATGTTCTTTTCTCGGTCGCCGTGAGCGGTCTCGAGCGTGATCGCGCGCTCGACGGGACCCGCCACGGCGATACACGCGTGCCCCGCCGAATCGCCGTAGCGATTGCCGGTCGGTCCGGTGGCACCGGTCTCGGCGAGCCCCCAGGTGGCTCCCAGGAGCTCGCGGATCGTGCGCGCCTTGAGCAGCGCATACGGCTCGCTGCTCGACCGGATGCCCTTCACGGCCTCGTCCGGAACCCGCAGGAGCCCACGCCGCGCGGCCTGCGTGTAGATCACACCACCGCCGAGGAAGTACGCCGAGGCACCGGGCACCGAGAGCAGCGCGGCGGAGATCAACCCGCCTGCAGATGACTCGGCCACCGCGATGGTTTCTTTTCGTTCCTTCAGGGTGGTCGCGAGCGATCGGGCGAGCGCGTCGAGCTCGTTCATAGGGCTGCGACGTTAGGGGCCCGCCCGCGCCTTGTCAAGTCGGTCGGTCGCGGATGGCCCGGGCGCGGTGATGCTCAGGAGAGGCGCCGCGCGGGCGCCGTCAGCTCGCACTCGGCGATCTTGGTGAGCAGCGTCTTGTAGCTGACCTTGAGGATCCGCGATGCTTCGGCGCGATTCCAGCGTACGCGCTCCAGCACTTCCGAGAGGGCGTGGCGCTCGGCCTCGCGGGCGCCGCGGCGGGCGATCTCGCGCAGGCTCTCGGTGACCGACGGCGAAGGCTGTGGGTGCACGGTGCGCGCGCCTCGGCTCCGCGCGAACTGCGCCTCGAAGGCCTGCTCGCCGTCCGCGAGCACCACCATGCGGCGGATGATGTTCTCCAGCTCGCGGACGTTGCCCGACCAGGGGTACGCCGTGAGGCGGGCCAGGGTCTCGGCGGAGAGCGTCTTCTGCCGGCCGTACTGGGCGTTGAACTTTGCGAGGAACCACGCGACCAGCCCCGGAATCTCCTCCCGCCGCTCGCGGAGCGGCGGCACCTGGATCTCGACCACGTTGAGCCGGTAGTAGAGATCCTCTCGGAACTCACCCTGCGCCATGGCTTCCTCGAGGCGCCGGTTGGTGGCGGCGATCACGCGCGCGTCGACGTCGATCGGCAAGTGCCCGCCGACCCGTGAGAACCGGAAGTCCTGCAGCACGTGGAGCAGCTTGGCCTGGAGCGCGAGCGGCAGCTCGCCGATCTCGTCCAGGTAGATCGTGCCCATGTTCGCGAACTCGAACTGTCCTGGCTTGCGGCGGTGGGCGCCGGTGAACGCGCCCTTCTCGTGGCCGAAGAGCTCGGACTCGAGCAGCTCCTGAGGGATCGCGGCGCAGTTGACCTTGACGAAGGGCCCCTGACGGCGGGCGGAGGCCGCGTGCACCGCGCGGGCGATGAGATCCTTGCCGACCCCGCTCTCGCCGCGGATCAACACGGTCGTATCCGTGTCGGCGATGCTCTCGATGATGGAGCGGATCGCCTGCATCCGGGGGTGGCCGTCAAAGAGTGAGGGCTCGCACGTGGCTACGGACTCGACTCGATCAGTTCCCACTGTTCCCTCCCGGATGGACTTTCAGCCGCCGAAACAGCATGCAAAGAAAGTGCTAGTCGATGGCAACGAGATTTCAGGTACTTACAGTCAATGTAGGGAATCAATTTCCCGCCAGTGGTAAGAAACTGGTTGATCAACTGGCTCGATCCTTACCACTGATGGTAGCCGGGGGCTGTGACGCCCCCACCACAAAGCGGTGAAGAGTCGACGACGGGAGGTCTTGCGAGCCTAGGTGCGGGGCAGCAGCACCGTGAAGCGGCTGCCCTTTCCCTCTCGGGACTCGACGGTCACACGGCCGCCATGGGCCTCCGTGATGCCGCGCACGATGGCCAGGCCGAGGCCCGTGCCGCCCCGTTCCCGATGCGCCTGGCGGTAGGCCTCGAAGATGTGCGGGAGCGCGTCCGTGGGGATGCCCACGCCGGTGTCCTCGACCTGCAGCTCGAACTCCGGTCCGGCATCGATCACCCGCGCGACCACGCGGCCGCCGGACGGAGTGAACCGGATCGCGTTGGCGCCGAGGTTCACGAGCACCTGGTGCAGACGCTCCGCGTCGCCGCTGTAGGCGAAGCTCGCGCCGATGCGCTCGCGCTCGAGGGTCACGCCCGCTTCCGACGCGAGCGGATGGAGCTCCTCGACGGCATGGTCGACCAGCACGCCGAGGTCGAGCAAGCTTCGCTCGAGCTCCACGAGACCGGCCTGGAGTCGTGACATCTCGAGGATCTGATTCACGAGGCGCAGCAGCCGCCCGGAGCTGACCGAGACGATGTCGGCGAGCCGCTTCTGCTTGTCCGTGAGCGGACCGGGGACACCCTCGCGCAAGAGCTCGGCGGCGCCGCGGATCGACGTGAGCGGTGACCGGAGCTCGTGCGACACGGTCGCAAAGAACTCGCGTCGCGTCTCCTCGACCCGGCGCAGCTGACCGACCATCGAATTGAACGACCGCGCGAGCGATCCGATCTCGTCGCGGCGAGTGACCACGATCGGCTCGCGGAACTTGCCAGCCGCGACCGCCGCCGCTGCCGCGGACAGGACGTCGAGGGAGCGCGTCATCCGGTGGGAGAGGAACGCGGCGCCCAGCAGCGCCACGCCCACCGCGGCGCCCAGCGCGACCAGCACCCAGGTCCACATGCGTCCTTCGACGCGCGCGCTGTCGGCCTCGACCGAGAGGACTCGCGTATGGGTTGCCGACATCAAGGCGCCCAGGCGCTCCTCGACCCGCTCGGCCAGCAAGCGCGCGTCGATATCGGTCAGTCGGGCGGCGCCGACGTGATCGCCCATCTGCACGAGCGCGCGCTCCCGGGCGACGATGCGCCGATACCCATCGAACGCGGCGCTGGCTTCGCGCAGATAGAGCTTCTCCCCGCTGCTTTGCGCGTATTCGGTCAGGCGCTCGAGATCGTCGGCGACCTGCGCCGCCCGCTCGGTCCACGCCGTCGTGTAGTACGGATCACCGAGGGTTACGGCACTGGCCTCGAGGCGCATCAGGGGCTCGATCGCCTCACGCGCGGCGGCGGTGAGGCGAAGGGCCGGAACCGTGCGAGTCACGATCTCGCGGTTGGCCGAAGCGAGACGGTCGATCGCGCGCAGGCTCAACGCCGCCACGCCCGCGAGCACGACGATGACGAGTGCAGAAGTTAGAAAGATCTTCGACGCCAGCCGCATGCATTCTCTCCCGGGGCACCGGCTCCGGTGATCGCCGGATGCGATCGACGGCGAAGCAGGGGCTCAGTCGGTGATTGCGCGAGGTCCTGGTGGGATCCCGCGTGTTTCGGGGGCGCCTACCGGGAACGAGTTAGGGGCGAGGGCCGGACGTCAGAAGACGCCGCGACCAAGAAGGCGAAATGCGGGACGAATGCTCGACAGCCTTTCCACGAGTGCGGAGTCTATAAGGCTTGGCTCGGGCCTGTCAACTGCCGAGTTACAGGTACACCCGCTCGGCCCGTCGAAGCGCGCGATAACGCTCGAAGGACTTTCGCTCGTCCTCGAGACCCAGGATAGACCTGATAGTGGTTCCCCTGAACGTATACCGCAGCATCTTGAGCCCATTGCGCAAGGCGAAAAGCGGCGTGTGGATCAAGGCCACCGGGAGATGCTTGAGCTTGATCCACCGATCGGCTCGCCACCTCAAGAATTCGATCTCGTCCGAGTCGAGGTACGCCGTTCGCACCACGGCGGTGGTGCCGTCGTAGTCCTCGAGCCGCTCGTTGATGATGAGCCCCTGCTCCCGGAACGTCTTCGTCATCGGCGTGCGCGGATAGGGCGTCGGATGCTGGATGTACGGCACGTCGACGTACCGGCGGGCGAAGGCCAGATTGGCCTCGATCGACGCGCGAGTGTCCTGAGGGTTGCCCACGATGAGCCCGCCGACGACGTACATCTTGTTCGCGTGCAAGTACTCGATGGCGGTCACCGCGGCGTTGCCGCCGGCGGCGCCCTCGCCGCGGCGCCGGTTCTTGGCCTGGGCACGGAGGAATTCGAGGTCTTCCTCGAGGATGTTCTCGATGCCCAGGAAGACGTACCGGAAGCCCGCCTGGCGCATGAGGGGCGCCAGCGTGCGGCCGTGGTTGGCGATGGCCGAGGTCATCGCCTGCACGGTGTACTCGAGGTCGTTGAGCCCGGCCTCGATGATGGCGCGACAGAGCCCTTCGAACCGGCGCACGTTCAGCGTGATGTTGTCGTCGACGAGGAAGATGGCCTGGGCACCGTGCGCGCGCGCGTCGCGGATGTCGGCCAGCACGCGGTCGAAGTCGTACGTGTGAAAGTTGCGCCCGCGCATCTCGATGATCGAGCAGAAGCTGCAGTCGAAGGTGCACCCGCGCGAGGTCTCCACGACGTCGACCTGCCGACCGACCATCGTGTAGCCGCTGAGGACCCGCGCGCCCCGGTTCGGCAAGCGCACGCCCCCGTCGTCGAGCCCGCTGACCGGGCGATCGGGATTGTGGGTGAAGCCCTCGCCGCACTTGAACGAGAGGCCCGCCACCAGCCCGAGATCGGTCCCGCGCTCGAGGGCCCTCACCAGCTCGCGGAACGTCAGCTCGCCTTCGCCGCGCACGATGAAATCCACGCCCGCGCTCGGATGCGTGTAGGCATCCGGCGCCAGGCTCGCGTCATACCCGCCGACCACCACGCGCGCGGCCGGCCGCAGGCGCCGGACCAGCTGGATGATCCGGAGCGCCGTGTGCCGCTGGAAGGTCATGACCGAAAGCCCGATCACGTCGGGCTGGACCTCGTGCACGAGGCGCTCGAGCGTCTCACGCACGCGGCGCTGGACCAGGATCAGGTCGGCGATGGCGACCGCGTGATGGGGATCGACGTTGCCGGCCAGCGATGCAAGCGCCCCGTTGGGCATGCGGATCGCCACCGATGGCATGTGCTCGAACGAGTCCGGCATCGAGAGCAGCAGAATGTTCATCGGCTGTTCGTCCTACGGACGGCCCTCGAGCCCGATCGCGCGCGCCACGGTCTCCAGGTGAAGCTGCGCGTCGCCGAAATCGAGGCTCGCCGCCTGGATGCGCTTGTGCAGGAGATGGAGCGGGTGCTCCTCGCAGTAGCTGATGGCCCCAAAGATCTGGTGACCGCGGCGCGCCACGGCCAGGCACGCCTCGCCAGCATACGCCTTGGCGAGCGCCGCGTCGGCCTCGGCGGGCCGGCCCTCCGCTGCCCTCCAGGCCGCCGCATAGAGCAGGCCGCGGGCCGCGTCGACGTCGCGCACGAGATCGGCGCACGCGTGCTGGATGGCCTGGTAGCCGCCGATCGGACGTCCGCCCTGGACGCGCGTCTTCGCGTGCTCGATCACCAGCTCGAGCACGCGCTGCGCGCCGCCCACCATCTCGGCGGTTCGCGCCAGCGACCCCGCTCGGAGGGCTGTGGTCAGGAGCGCGGCGCCGTCGCCGACGGCGCCGAGCAGATCATCCGGTCGGATCTCGACGCGATCGAACGTCACCTCGAAGAGCTTCTCGCCGCTGATCGCGTCGAGCGGCAGACGGGCGAGGCCTGGGCGGTCCGTCGGCACCACCACGAGGCTCGAGGCGCCGCCGACGCGGACGGCGACCATGAGATCGTCCGCGACGTGTGCGTCCTTGACGAAGAGCTTGCGGCCGCTGAGCCGGCCGGGCACGGGGCACTCGAGCGCGACGGCCTCGAGATCGAACGAGCCGGTCTCCTCCACGAGTGCGAGGCTCGCGATCCGCGTGCCGGCGGCAAGCTCGGAAAGGAGGCGCTTCTGCTGCGCCGGGCTTCCGGCGGCGATCACGAGCGACGTCGCCACCACCGCGCTCGTCACGAACGGGCCGGGAAGGCCGGCGCGACCCATCTCCTCGACGAGCAGGATGACGTCGAGCAGCGAGCCGTCACTCCCGCCGAGCTCGGACGGAATCAAGAGGCCCGGCCACCCCAGTTCCGCCATGCGGCGCCAGAGCGCCTGGTCGAAGCCGTGCGCGTCGAGCGCCAGGCGCTGGGCGAGCTCGGGCGGACAGTGCTGGCGGAGAAACGCGCGCGCCGTCCTGGTCAGGATTTGCTGCGCCGGCGCCGGGAGGAAGTCCATGTCAGCGCGGCAGACCGAGACCGCGAACGGCCACCGAGGTGCGGAGGATTTCCGCGGTTCCGCCGGCGATCGTGTGGCCGAGGGTCGTCAGATAGAGGTGCGAGATCTGTCCGCCGAGCTTCGCCCATCGCGAGCCCTCGCGCAGCGGCCCCCAGACGCCCAGCAGGTCCATTCCCAGGCGCGCCAGCTTCTGTCCGGTCTCGTCGGCGTAGACCTTCGCCATCGCCGTCTCGTAGGTGAGTGGCGCGCCGTCACGGATGAGACAGCCCGCGCGGTAGAAGATGAGGCGCAGCGCCGCGATCTCGGCCGCGATCGCGGCGAGCCGGCGCCGCACGAGCGGATCACGCGCGAGCGGCGCGCCGCCGACCGTCGTCGTGTTGGCGTAGTCCACCAGTTGCCCGAGCACGCGCGCGAGCGCCGGCGCCTTGTAGAAGCGCCCCCAGAACCGATCGGCGTCGAGGCCGTTCAGGAGCGCCTGGAAGCCGTCGCCCGGTGGCCCGAGCATGAGATCGGCCGGTACGCGCACCTCATCCAGGAACACCTCGTGGTGATAGATCTCGCCCGTCAGGCTCCGGATCGGCCGGATGTCCATCCCCGGCGTCCCGTTCGCCACCACGAACATGCTGAAGCCGCGGCTGCGCCGCGCCTCGCGGCTCGTCCGCGCGAACACGAGGCCGTGCGTTGCGATGCCCGCGTGGCTCGACCAGATCTTGTGGCCGCGGATGACGTAGTCATCGCCGTCGCGGCGTGCCTCGGTCTTGAGCGCGAGGAGGTCGGAGCCGGCGTCGGGCTCGCTGTAACCCTGCCAGAACGTCGCCTCGCCGCGCGCGACTGCGGGCAGCACCTCACCGCGAAGTCGCTCGGTGCCGAACTCGATGATCGCATCCGCCGTCTGCCAGACGCCGGCGAGCGGCCCGAACGGCGCGCCGGCGAGCGCCAGCTCCTCCATCAGGACGAGCTTCATGAACATCGGCTGCTCGCGTCCGCCGAAGGCCTTCGGCCAGCACATGCTGATCCAGCCCCGGGCGCCGAGCGCCTTCATGAAGGCTCGCGAGTTCGAGCCCGAGCCGTAGCCCGCGTCCATGCCATCGACGGGGAACGTCTCGGGCGGGTTCGCGCGCAGGAATCGGCGAACCTCTTCGGCGAACGCCTGCTCGGCTTCGGTGAAATCGAAGTTCATCGAACGCGGCGGCCAGGATAACGCGTCAGCCGGGCGACCACCAGCGACCTCTGATGATGTAAGGTGTGGGCCATGCGCTACGGCTTCTATCTTCCCACCCGCGGTCAAACGGCGACGCCGGAAGCGCTGGAGACGCTCGTCAAGCGCGGCGAGAGCCTGGGCTTCGCGTCGGTGATGATCGCCGATCACCTGGTGTTTCCCGTCTCGATCAAGTCCAGGTATCCCTACACGGTCTCCGGCGACTTCCCGGGACAGGGTGACGTGCTCGATCAGCTCTCGCTGATGGCCTTCGTCGCCGCCAAGACCACGCGCTTGCGCCTGGTCACGAGCGTGATGATCGTGCCCTACCGGAATCCCGTGCTGACGGCCAAGGCCCTGGCGACCATCGACGTGCTCTCCAAGGGGCGGGTCACGCTCGGAGTGGGAGTGGGATGGATGCGCGAGGAGTTCGAGGCGCTCGGTGCGCCGGACTTCGATCGCCGGGGCGCGGTGACCGACGAGTATCTCCGCATCCTCAAGACGCTCTGGACCGAGAGTCCCGCGTCCTTCTCCGGGCGTTTCTATCGCTTCGACGCGCTCCACTGTCGGCCCCAGCCCGTTCAGAAGCCGCACCCGCCGATCTGGGTGGGCGGCCACAGCAAGGCCGCCCTGCGACGGGCGGCGCGCCTCGGCGACGGCTGGCATCCGGTCGGCGCCAACGCCTCGGTCCCGCTGCCGCCGTCGGAGCTGTCCGGATTGCTCGACGAGCTCTATCGCCTCACCGAGGCCGAGGGGCGCGACCCCAAGGCGCTGACGATCTCGTACAAGGCGCCGGTGTACGACCTCGGCCAGCGGGTGCGCGGCGAACGGCGACCGTTCTCGGGTGATGCCGCCCAGGTCGCGGACGACATCGCGGCGTTCGCGCGCCTCGGCGTGAGCGAGATCGTCTTCGACTTCCGCAGCGAGAGCCTCGCCGAGAGTCTCGAGCGGATGGAGAGCTTCGGGCCGGTCGTCCGGCAGACTGCTGGCGTCTAGGCGGGGGGCTTCACCTTTCCTCGATACTGCAGATAGCGAGCGACCAGCCAGCACGGGAGCGCCCAGGCCAGGCCCGCGGACCAGCCGGCCAGCACGTCCGTCGGATAGTGGACGCCGAGGTACACCCGGCTGAGGCCGACCAGCAGCGCCAGCAGCAGGGAGACCGCGATGCAGTACGTCCGGCTTCGCCGTCGCGCCACGAACCGCGCGAGCAACGCGCCCAGGGTGAGATAGGTCACGAGCGCGAGCATCGAGTGGCCGCTCGGGAAGCTGGCGCTGCCGACGTTGACCAGATGCGGGACGATCTCCGGTCGCTTGCGGGCAAACCACCACTTCAGTCCCTCGTTCAGGAGACCGCCGCCGGCCGTCGCGACCACGACCAGCACGATCGCGTCGTATCGGTGCTCGAGCGCCAGGTAGCCGACCACGATCATCAGGACGAGCGCGAGGACGGTCGTGCCGCCGAGCGCGGTCACGTCGATCGCGACCTGGACGAGCCACGACGGGCCGATCGGAACGTTCGGGTCGTCCGGGGATCGCAGAAGGCGGAGCACGCCGTCGTCGAACTCTCGCAGATCGCCCTCCAGCATCTCTCCGGCCGTCTTCGCGAAGACGGTGAGCGACAGCACGATGCCCAGGGCGGCCAGGAGCACGACCGCCTCCTGGCCCGTGAGCCACCGGACCGCGATCCGCAAGGCCTTGGCAGACACGTGAACCATCGGTTCGGCCACCCCTCTTTTTATCGTACCCCTGTGGTACGCTCTCGCCGAGATGAGGCTGACGTGACCGCAGACCGCGCGCAGATCGCCGTCGTGGGCGACTTCGATCGCGCGAACCCCACCCACCGGTTCACGAACGCGGCGCTCGAGCACGTCGGGCTCGACTTCAGGTGGGTGCCGACCGACTCCTCCGGAGATTGGGAAGAGCGTCTGGTCGCGTACGACGGCGTCTGGATCGCGCCGGCGAGCCCGTACCGCAGCATGGAAGGCGCCCTCGCGGCCGTTCGCTACGCGCGCGAGCGCGGCGTTCCGCTGGTCGGCACCTGAGGGGGCTTCCAGCACGCGATCGTCGAGTTCGCGCGCAACGTTCTCGGGTACCGAGACGCCGACCACGCCGAAACGAGCCCCGCGGCCCCGCGGCTCGTCATCACCCCGCTGGCCTGCTCACTCGTCGGGCAGATGCAGCGGGTGGTCCTGGTCCCCCGCACGCGCGCCGCGCGGCTCTACGACGTGGCCGAGGCCACCGAAGGGTACTACTGCAACTACGGGGTGAACCCGGACTATCGCCTGCAGTTCGAAGCCTGCGGTCTCCGGGTGAGCGGGGTCGGCGACGAGGGCGAGATCAGGATCGTCGAGCTTCCGGAGCATCCGTTCTTCGTCGCCACGCTGTTTCTGCCGCAGGCTCGCTCGACGCAGGAGAGCCCACATCCGCTGCTCAAGGGCTACGCGGCCGCGGTGATCGCCTGCCGCGAAGCGCGCGCGCGACTGTCGCTCGCGAACCCCTGAGACGCCGGCCCGGCCTCAGGCGTTGAGTCGGCGGCGCAGGAAGCCGAGAAGTCCCTGCGGGAGGAAGATGATCATGATGATGAAGATGATGCCGACGGGAATCAGATAGTACTCGGTGAGGTAGCGCGAGAGCCCTTCGCGCAGCAGCAGGAAGAACGCCGCGCCCGCGAACGGTCCCACCAGGGTTCCCATGCCGCCCATCACGTTGTAGATCACGACCTCGCCCGATACGACGAAGAAGACGAAGTCGGGCGCGGCGAACTTGTTCTGCATGGCGTAGAGCACACCGGCGAGCCCGGCGAAGAGCCCCGACAGCATCACCGCCACCATCTTGTAGCGCTCGACGGGGTAGCCGATCGCGCGCGTGCGCGGCTCGTTCTCGCGGATGGACTGGAGCACCTTGCCGAACGGCGACTGGGTGATCCGCCGGACCAGCAGATAGGAGATCACGACCACCGTCAGCACGAACCAGTGGAAGGTCGTGGGCGTGAAGCGATCGCTCCAGAGCCCCAGGAGCGACAGCCGCGGCTGGCCGAAGGTGAGACCGTTCTCGCCGCCGGTGACCTCCGTCCAGGTGAAGATGATGACGTAGAAGATCTGCGAGAAGACGAGCGTCGAAATCGCGAAGTAGATATCGCGCAGGCGGGTCGCGAAGTAGGCGACGAACACGGCCGCGCCGCCCGCGGCCACCAGGCCGTAGACCAGGCCGAGCCAGAGGCTCGGCGGCTTCACGGTGAGGAGAGCGGCGGCGGCGCCGTACATGCCGAGGCCGAAGAAGGCCGAGTGGCCGAACGACACCATGCCGGTGTAGCCGATCAGGATGTCGGACGACATCGCCAGGAGTCCCCAGATCAAGATCTCCGTGGCGAAGCGCTGCCAGAACGGCGGGAGCACGAGCGGCGCGGCGATCAAGAGGAGCACGACGACAGCGAGCCCGATCCAGTAGCCGGCGGCGGGCGCTCTCGGGGGCGCGGCGGCGGGCGTGCTCATTTCGGCGTCGGGACGAAAAGTCCGGTGGGCCGGAAGAGCATCGTCAGCACCAGCACGACGAACGAGACGATCACCGCTTGCGCCGGGCTCACGACGATCGCCGCATAGCTCTCGAGCAGGCTGACGAAGATCGAGGCCAGGATCGAGCCGCCGAGGTTGCCCATCCCGCCGACGACGACCACGATGAACGCGCGCAGGGTGAAGTCGAACCCCATGGTCTGCGTCACTCCCGCGAACGGACCGAAGAGGACGCCGCTCGCCGCCGCCATCGCCGAGCCGATCGCGAAGACGGCCGTGTAGACGAGCGGCACCGGGATCCCCATAGCCTGTGCCATCACGCGATCCTGGGTCGTGGCCCGGATCCAGATGCCGTATTTGCCGTACTTCAGGAAGAGCCAGAGACCGCTGATGATCAGCGCGGCCAGGATGGCCGTGGCGATGCGGTACCAGGGATACTGCAGATGGAACAAGGTGAAGTTTCCGTGCACGGGCTCGCTGATCTGGCGCACCGACGGGCCCCACTGCCAGAGCGCGTATTTCTGGATCACGAGCGAGACGCCGAACGTGGCCAGGATCGTGGTCAGTGGATCGCGCCCGATGAGGGGCCGCAAGGTCGTGACCTGAAGCAAGGCGCCGAGGATCGCGATGACGACCGCCGCGACGATCAGCGCCAGCCAGTAGTTGCCGGTGACGCCGACGACGCTGGCGCCGACGAACGCCCCGAGCATCAGCAGGTCGCCGTGGGCGAAGTTGACGATGTCCATGATGCCGAAGATCAAGGTGAGCCCGGAGGCGACCATCGCGAGCACCATCCCGTTGACCAGCCCGTGAAGCGTCTGGATCATGATCTGGTCCATGCTCAGACCCCCAGGAACTCGTGGATGACGCGCTGGTCGGCGCGCAGCTCGGCCGACGAAGCGTGGTGCCGCACCGCGCCCTTCTCCATGATGTAGACGCGCCCGGCGGCGTCGAGCGTCAGCGGGACGTTCTGCTCGACCAGCAGGATCGCGACGCCATCGCGATGGAGCGCGTGCACGATCTCCTGGATCTGGGCGACCATGCGCGGCATCAACCCCTCGGTGGGCTCATCGAGCAAGATGATCTTGGGCTCGAGCATCATCGCGCGCGCGATCGCGAGCATCTGCTGCTCGCCGCCCGAGAGCGTCCCGCCCGCCTGGTTGCGCCGCTCCCTCAGGATGGGGAAGTAGGCGTACACCTTCTCGAGCAGCGCCTCGCGACGGGCGGGCGTGACCCCGGAACGGTCGAGCCCGGTTCTCAGATTTTCGAGCACCGTGAGCAGGCGGAAGATCCGTCGCTCCTCCGGCACCCAGGCGATGCCGAGCCCGGCCAGCCCGTGCGGCGGCACGCCCTGCAGGTCGCGTCCTTCGAAGGTGATCCGGCCGGCGGTGCGCCGCGCCATCCCCATGATGGCCTTGAGCGTCGTCGTCTTGCCCACACCGTTGCGCCCGAGGAGTCCGACGACCTCGCCCGCGCGCACCTCAATCGACACGCCGTGAAGCACGTGGGATTTGCCGTAGTGCGCGTCGACGTTTTCGAGGACCAGCATCAGGTCTTGAGATAGACCTCCTGGACGCGCGGGTTGGCCTGGATCTCCGCGGGGCGCCCCTCGGCCAGCACCTCGCCATAGTTCAGCACGGTGATCGTGTGGGCGAGCCCCATCACGACCTCCATGTCGTGCTCGACGATGAGGATCGTGAGATCGCGCGCGATGCGGCGGACGAGATCCACGGTGGCGTGCGTCTCGGCCACGCTCATGCCGGCCGTCGGCTCGTCGAGGCACAGAAGCTTCGGCTCCGTGGCGAGCGCGATGCCGATCTCCAGGTTGCGCTGCTCGCCGTGCGAGAGATTCGACGCGACCTCGTCCTCCTTGTCGACGAGCCCGACGTCGGCGAGGACGGCGCGCGCGCGGGCGATGACGTCCGCGTACGACCGGTGATGGCGCAGCATCGCCCAGTTGTGGTGGCGGGACTGGCTGGCGATCCGGACGTTCTCGAGGACGGTCGCGCCGGGCAGGATGTTGGTGATCTGGTAGGAGCGGGCGATCGCCTTGCGCGAGATGGCGTGGGGCGGCAGCCCCGCGATGTCCTCGCCGTTGAACACGATCCGGCCGCTCGTCGGGCGGAGCACGCCGGTCAGGCAGTTGAAGAAGGTGGACTTCCCGGCGCCGTTTGGGCCGATGATCCCGCGGATCTCGCCCCGCGGCACGGAAATGCTGACGTTGTTGACAGCCGCCAGACCGCCGAACCGCACGGTCAGCGCTTCCGTTTTCAGGATCGGGGAGGGCGATGAGGTCAGTGTCGCCACGCGCGTCGCGAACTAGAGGGGCACCCCGGGTTTCCCGGGGCGCCCCGAACGCTGGGGGGGTTGGGGGGCCATGTCGGGGCCCCCCATGTGATTAGTAGGGGCCATGTCGGGGCCCCCCGTCTTCCTACGCGAATTTGCACGCCGGCGGGACGAGCGTCTTTTCCTTGGCGATCGTTTCCAGGAGCTTGTGCTTGTTGTTCTGGATCGTGAAGATGAACTCGCGCAGGAACGCCTGGTGGTCTTCCTTCCGGATGGTCTTGTCGCCCTGCGGGAAGTCGTCGCTTTCCTTGACCTCCATGCCTTCCAGGGCCTCGATCAGGTTCATCGTGTCCTCGCGGCCGCGGAATCGGGATTTCTGCATGCCGAGCTTCAGGAAGTTCATCGCCTCGAAGTTCGACTGGACGTAGCGGTCCGGCAGCGGGCCGGACGGATCGATCTTCTTGAGCTCGACGACGGCCTGGTCGAAGAACTTCTTGTGGGCAGGCGTGTTCAGCGGCGGGTCCATCACCGGGATGTACCGGTTGATCCCGACGAAGCCCTCGATCTTCTGACCCAGCGCGGACAGGTGCGTCGATTCTGCGATGGCGCCATCGCCAGCGTACTTGTATTTCTTGGTGAGCCCGAGGTCGGCGATGGCGCTGGTGAAGCTGACGGCATTGGCGCCGAAGAAGATCCCGAAGAGGCCGTCGAAGTTGCCGCTGATCTTCGAGACGAACGGCGCCATGTCCGCCGTGCCGAGCGGCACGCCGGTGGTGCCGACCACGTCGCCGCCGTTCTTCTTGATCTGCTCGATGAACGCGTCCTTGGTGGACTGCCCCCACGCGTAGTCGAGGTAGGCGATGTGCCACTTCTTGCCCATCTTCGAGACGAGGTACGGGGAGAAGGCGACGGCCTGGGCCGGCGCGTAGTCGAACGGCCGAAAGACGTAGCGGCTGCATTTACTGGTGGTGATGGTGGTGTCCAGGCACACGCCGATCATCCAGACCGTCTTGTTCTCCTCGAAGACCGGCATGCAGGCCAGACAGACGTTGGAAAGGTACCCACCCTCGGCGACGTCCACCTTGTCCTCGAGCACGAGCTTCTCGGCCTTGCGGCGACCCACGTCGGGCTTCGACTCGTAGTCCGCGACGACCAGCTCGATCGGGCGGCCGTTGACGCCGCCGGAATGGTTGATGCGGTCGACGGCCATCTGGGTGCCGACCAGCGCGGTCTTGCCGCCGGCCGCGCCGGTGCCGGAGAGCGGCTGGAGCACGCCGACCTTGAACGGCTTGGCCTGACCGAAAGCGTCCCGCCAGGGTGCCGGGACCAGGATCGTCGCGCCCAGGGCGCCGGCCGTCGCCGACGTCAGCGCGAGGAACTTCCGCCGCGTCGTCTTTCCGCTCCACCACATGTCCTTCGCCCAGGCTTCGTCGTGCCACCGTTCAGCCATCGGATGCTCCTCCTTGCGGTGCGCGCCACACGCGAGTGCCTGTGACACGGGCACCGGAATAGCCGGTGTGAGAATTGACCCTACTTACACTAACCCTCCCAGGCGTGCAAGGGTTCACCTTTAGCGGGCGGCGCCTTGCTAAAGGGTGCCGGGATAGGCGCCACCGTCGAGGACGAAGTTCTGCCCGGTGATGTAGCCGGCCTGGGCGCTGCAGACGAACGCGCACACCTCGCCGAACTCGGCCGCGGTGCCGAAGCGCCCAGCGGGGTTCTGGGCCTGACGCTCGCGCGTGAGGTCCTCGACCGATCGGCCGCTGGCCTTGGCGGCGGCCACGATGGTGGAGCGTAGGCGGTCGGTGTCGAAGGGGCCGGGCAGGATGTTGTTGATCGTCACGTTGTGCGCGACGGTCTTCCGGCTGAGCCCGGCGATGAAGCCCGTGAGCCCGGCGCGGGCGCCGTTGGACAGGCCGAGCGCCTCGATGGGCGACTTCACCGAGACCGACGTGATGTTGACGATGCGACCGAAGCGTCGGGCGATCATCCCGTCGACGGTGGCCTTGATCAGGAAGATCGGCGTGAGCATGTTGGCGTCGATCGCGCGTAGCCACGCGTCGCGATCCCACTCGCGGAAATCGCCGGGCGGCGGGCCGCCGGCGTTGTTCACGAGGATGTCGGGGGTGGGGCAGGCCTGGAGGAGCGCCGCCCGCACCGCGTCAGTCGTGATGTCGCCCGCGACGGTCGTCACGCGCACGCCGGTCGCGTCACGGATTTCTTTCGCCGCGGCCTCCAGCGCGTCCTTGGTGCGCGCGTTCATCGTGATGTTCACGCCCTCGCGGGCGAGCGACATGGCGCAACCCTTGCCGAGCCCCTTGCTGGCGGCGCAGACGATCGCGTTCTTGCCCTTGATTCCGAGATCCATGGTGGTCTCGCTCCTTTTAGAAGCCCGCCAACGCGAGCGCCCGGCGGATCGCCTCCCGCTCCATGGTGCTGACGGGGGTCAGCGGGGGGCGGACATGGGCGGCCGGGATCCGCCCGAGGAGGACGAGTGCTTCCTTCATCCGGTTGTGCATGTCCACGAAGGGCGGTGCGTAGAAGACCGACACCAGCGGCGCCAGTCGGTCGTTGATCCGCCGCGCGCCGTCCAGATCGCCCTTGCCGCACGCCTCGAACAGCTCGGCCTGGAGATCGGCGGTGACGCTGCCCATTCCCGAGATGGCGCCGTCGGCGCCCAGCAGGAACGTCGCCATCAGCGACATCGTGAAGGCCGAGAGCATCGCCACCGGCCGACCGGTGGCGCGGAGCGCTCGAAGATTCGCCTCGAAGGCGACGATCTCGTTCGACCAGTCCTTCACGGCGACCACCTGAGGGATCTCGGCGAGCCGCGCGAGTGTCTCGGGGGCGTAGCCGATGCCGGAGGCCGGCGGGTATTCGAACACGACGATCGGAAGGTCGGCGCGCGCCGCGATCTCGGAGAAGTGCTGCCGCACCATGTCCGGCTTGAGCTGAGCGCCCCACATGAAGAGCGTCGGCGGGAACACCAGCACGCCGGCCGCGCCCGCGTCCCGGGCGTCGCGCGCCAGGTCGACGGCTTCCTGCGTGCCGTCGGAGTAGACACCGGCGATGATCGGACAGGCGCCGCCGACTTCGTCAAGCGCGATCGCCAGTGAGCGCTTGCGCTCTTCGCGGGTCAGCGAAGAGACCTCGGAGGCATGGCCGTTGGCGACGATGCCGGTGACACCGCGGGTGTCGGCGAGCCAGCGGAGGTGCCGTCGATACGCCGGCTCGTCGATCGCCAGGTCCGACGTGAACGGAAGCACGTTGGCGGGCATCACGCCCGAGAAGCGCAGCGGTTGGGTCATCCCAGCCTCCTCACCACCTCGAGATCAGGTCGACGACTTCCTTGGCGGTCACGACGCGGCCGTACGCCCGACCGATGATGTCGAGCGTGGCCCGCTGGATCTCGGGCCAGAGCGTGGCCACGCCGTCTTCCACCAGGGTGACCCGATATTCCCGGTGGAGTGCGGCGGTTACCGTCGCCAGCACGCAGATGTCCGTCATCGTACCGGTCACCACGAGCGATGTCACGTTCCGCGCCCGCAAAGCACCGTCCAGCGAGGTGCCGGTGAACGCGTCGTAGCCGCGCTTGCGAACGACGATCTCGCCCGAATGCGGCGCCAGATCCGGAATGGTCTCGGCACTCGGAGTCCCTTCCAGGCACGACGAGGACGGAAGACCGAAGCCCCGCGGCGCGCCAGGCGGCGCCGGCTGGTGCTCGGGGTGGAGCTTCCCGACGAGGACCGGCACGCTCTCGGAGTACACGAACTCGGTGAACACGATCGGCAGGCGCCTGGCGCGGAAGACGCTCAGGAGACTCTGGATCGCCGGCACGATCTCGCGCGCCGGCGGAACTTCCATCGCCTCGCCCGGATCGAGGAAGCCGCGCTGCATGTCGACCACCACCAGCGCCGTCCGACCCGGCTCTGGCGCCAGCACCCGCTCGAACACCTCGCCGCGGGTCATCGCAGGCGGGGGAGGACGTCGCGGGCGATCAGCTCGACCTGCTCGGGCTCGTAGCGATAGGGGACGAGGACCAGGCGATCCACGCCCGACTGGGCGTGGGCCCGGAGCTGCGCGACGCACTCGTCCGCGCTGCCGCGGATCGCGTGCTCGATCGTCGATTCGCTCCAGGCGGCGACGTCCCATTCGGTCTCGAGCCAGCGGCGCATCGGCGCCTCGGTCGCCTCGCGCGAGCGGCCGACGTAGATGGCGAGCTGATTGGTGCCGCTGAGCGTCTTCGGGTCTCGCCCGGCCTCGCGGGCGAAGCCGACGATCTTCTCCCACGAGCGGCGATAGCTCTCCGGCGTGTAGAAGTACGTGAGCCACCCGTCGCCGCTCGTGGCCACGCGCTTGAGCACGGCATCGACGTAGCCGCCGATCAGGATGGGCGGCCGCGGGCGCTGGCTCGGGCGCGGCCGCATCACGGCCTCGCGCAGGTTGTGCTCGTCGACCTGCAGGGTCACGCGGTCTTCCGTCCAGAGCCGCGTGAGGATGTCGAGATTGCGCTCGAAGAGCCGGCCGCGCCGCTTGAACGGCACGCCGACCGCGTCGAACTCGCGGGCGTACCAGCCGGCGGCGACGCCGAGGATCAAGCGGCCCTTCGAGATCACGTCGAGCGTGCCGAGCGTCTTCGCCGCGACGGTCGGGTTCCGCAGCGGGAGCACCAGCACGCCGGTGCCGAGCTTGATCCGGCTGGTCCGCGCCGCGATGGCGGTCAGCGTGCCGACGGCGTCGAGGATCGGGAAGGACGGCTCGACGCCGAGGATCACGTGATCCCACGCCCAGAGGGACTCGAAGCCGAGCGCCTCGGCCCGCTGGGCATATGTATAGAGCGCGTCGATGTCGGGGGTCTCGGCCGGCCCCACGAAGTTCTTGATCGCGAGCCCGAAGGTCGGCATCGGTCAGCCCAGGAACCGCCGCTCCGGGTCCAGAGCGCGGAGCATCTCGAGCTCCTCGTCGGACGGCGGCTCGGTGGTCTCGATCCGTGGAGCCTCGAGGAGCGGGAAGCCGGTGTTCTGGCGGATCACGTCGGCCGAGACGCCGGCGTGGGTGGCCTCGATTCTCATGCGCCTCCCGTCAGGGTCGAAGCCGAGGATGCCGAGCGTCGTGACGACGCGTGACACACCGCCGAAGAGAAGGCCGGCGGCGCGGCGGGAACCGTCACCGCGTAGCCACGACGGGCTCGTGACGAAGTCGACGCGCTCGACGAAACGCCGCTTCTCGTGCGCCGTCACGATGATGACCTCGCGGCAGAGCGAGGCGATGTCGTTGGCGCCGCCCGTTCCGGGCAGGCGAACCTTCGGCCGCCAGTAGTCGGCGCCGAGCACGCTCGTGTTGATGTTGCCGTACTGGTCGATCTGCGCGCCGCCCATGAAGCCCACGTCCACGAAGCCGCGCTGGGCGAACAGGAACGCGTCGGTGATCCCCGGCAGCATCGTCGCCCGGTGGGCGGCGCGCATCTCGTTGGTCGAGACCGGGAGCCGCCCGGGAGCGATCTGGGGTCCGATGATGCCGCCCTCGATGACCATCGTCAGCCGCGGCGCGTGCCGCTGCTCGGCGAGCGCGGCGGCCAGGAGCGGCACCCCGACCCCCGCGAACACCGTCGTGTCGTCGCGGAGCTGGCGTGCGGCGATCACGGCGAGCAGCTCGGAGGCGTTGAAGCGTTCGGTCATTGTATCGAGCACCAGAGGCCGGTGACGACCGGGGGTGGCCTGAGAAAGACGCTTGGCTCGGTCATCGCGTCAGCTCTCTCGCTCGCTTGGCTTGGAGTCCCATCCGCTCGCCGCCGAAGAGATCGAGGTAGTCGCTCCACGTGGGCGGCCCGTAGACGTAGCGCTCGAGATAGTCGCCGACGGCGACCGGGCCGCGCGCGTCGATCGCGGCGCAGTATTCGGCGAAGTGGTCGTAGTCGGCTTCGTAGAGGCCGTAGCACTCGTGCGGGAACGAGCC
>QHSQ01000523.1 GCA_003221615.1 Candidatus Rokuibacteriota bacterium
TCTCGGTCGAACGGTGGACCACGAGACGAGGAACGTTCTTCACATGCATCGTCCGCGACGTCACAAGTCGCCGGAAGATCGAGGAGCTGGCGCACGAGAGCGGCGAAGTGCTCCGGGCGGTCGTGCAGAGCTCTCCGATCGCGGTGTGGGCGCATCGCTTCGACGGCGGGTTGACGATCTGGAATCCGGCGGCCGAACGCATGTTCGGCTGGACCGCGGACGAGGTACTGGGGAATTATCCACCGTTCGTTCCGGACGACCGGCTGTCCGAATCCCACTCGATCTTCGAGCGGGCGCTGGCCGGGGCGGAGCTTTTGAACGTGGAAGTCCGCCGTCGAAGGAAAGATGGGACGGACATCGACGTCAGCCTCTCCACGGCGCCCTTGCGGAATGCCGAGGGCACGGTGACGGACACCGTGACGTTGGGGCTCGACATCAGCGAGCGCAAGGAGCTCGAGCGGCAGAATCGCCAGCTCCAGAAGATGGACACTCTTGGCTCGCTGGCGGGCGGCATCGCGCATGACTTCAACAACCTCGTGTCGATCATCACCGGGCGCGTCCACCTGATTGGACGCGAGCTCGAGTCGGACCACCCGACGCGGCGACACCTGGAGCTCATCAACCACACCGCGACCTCCTGGCCGTGCTCGTCCGTGCGGACTCGCGCGGCTGGGCCTATCGCTTCGTCAACCTGACGATCGGTCAGTTCGGGCAGCTGCAGAGCCTCGTCGGCGACCTCGCCGCCGGCTCGGCGGCCGGCTCCCCGCCCAAACCGGTTCTCGCTGAATATCAGGCGGGCACGGTGCAAATCATTCGCGGGTCCGGGACGGACGCCGTGGCGGCGGGTTACATGCTGATGTTCGACTCGCCCGGACCGGCCTTCAATCGCGCCGGTGCGCGACCCAAAGCGATCTACTCGAAGCGCTCACGGCGCTCCGGGTCAGCCGGCCGACGCGTATTACCGCGCTGCTCAGTCTCAGCAACGTCGGCCGCGCCTCGCTCTACGTCAGCGTGACCGCGGAAGAGCTGCGCCAGGCAGGCTGGACGTATTCGTGATCGCTCGACGGGAAGTCCTGGACGCCTCCGAAGAAGAGTGAGGGCGCCCCACCATCGTTTGAGCCCCCCGCCCGATGTCAGCTGATCGCCGCAATTAGCCTGCGTTCACAGTCATTTACACGTAGATAAACGGTGGTACAGTATGGGTGAGATTCGGACGCAAGGGACCCCGGGCGACGGGACGAATGAGCGACCGCGTCCACCCAATCTCGACACACGCGCGCCGCATTGACCGCGAACGACCGGGCAATACTGTTCGACTTCGGGGGAACGCTCGACGCCGATGGGCTTCCTTGGAAGGAACGGGTGTATCGCCTGTTCCGCGACGAGGGGGCCGTCGTCGCCCGCGACCGGTTCGACCCTGCCTTCTATTCGGCCGATGACGCACTCGTCGGCACCCTCCCGGCGACGACGTCGCTCCAGGAAACCGTCGAGCGGCTCGTCATCGGCGTCGCGTCCAGTCTCGAGCTGGCCGATCGGGCGATCGGCCGGCGTGTGGCGAGCCGCTTCCTCGCCGACTCGCTGGAGACGCTGGCCGGCAACACGCCGCTTTTGCGCCGGATAGGCCGACGTTACCGGCTCGGCATCGTCTCCAACTTCTACGGAAACCTGGCGCGAGTGTGCGACGATGCCGGCATTCGTTCATTCTTTAGCGTCCTCGTCGATTCGGCAGATGTTGGGTGCACGAAGCCGGCCCCGCGGATCTTCCAGCATGCGCTCGACGCGCTCGGCGTCTCGGCGGCGAAGGCGACCTTTGTCGGCGACTCCTTGCCTCGGGACATGGCTGGCGCGCGCGCCGTCGGCATGCGTCACATCTGGCTCGTCGGCGCGGAGGCGCCGGCCGCGAGCCCGTGCTGCCGCGACGACCGACAGATCCGCTCGCTCCGGGAGCTGGAGTCGATCTTGTCATGAGCGCGCGGTTCGCGGGCGGCATCATCGCGGCGGGTGAGGGCCGCCGGTTGCGCCAGGGCGGCTTCGCGATGCCCAAGCCGATGGTGCCGATCGCCGGCGTGCCGCTGATCGAGTCGGTCATCCGGAACCTCCACGCCGCGCGCATCGGTCCCCTCGCGATCATCGTGAACGAGCAAGAGCGGCCCTGTGTCGACTGGGTACGCCGTCGCTTCCCCGATCTCGACGTCGAGTTCATCGTCAAGACGACGGCGTCCTCGCTCGAGAGCTTCGGTGAGGTGATCCGACGGCATCCCGGCGGCCGGATGCTCGTCTCGACCGTCGATGCGTGGTGCGTCGAGGCGGACTTCGTGCGCTTCGTGGAGGCCGCGGCCCGGCGTCCCGTCGACGCCACGGTGCTGGCGGTGACGCCCCTGGTCGCCGACGAGAAGCCGCTCCGCGTCGTCATGACCGCGGACGGTCGGGTGCAGGAGATCGGTGGCGCGGCCGGCGAGCTCGTGACCGCCGGCATGTACCTCGTGGCCGAGTCGGTGCGCGCCCTCACGCCG
>QHSQ01000524.1 GCA_003221615.1 Candidatus Rokuibacteriota bacterium
TGCACCACACGCTGTGCCTCCACCGCTCGCAGCCGAACCGGTCGTCAGGACGCCGGGTCGGTCTGGCGATCAGCTACGTCCCGACCCACGTGCGGCACCTGGGCGTGAAGCACAAGACGCCGGCCATGCTGGTGCGCGGGGTCGACGCGTACGGCCACTTCGACCTCGAGCCCGCTCCAACGGCCGATCAGGACGATCAAGCCCGCGCGGCCTACGCCCGCTCGTACGAGGGCTATCGCCTGGCGTACGCGGAGCAGGTCGCGCTCGAGGGCGAGTGAGACGGCGCCCGATCGAGCTCCGGCCCTTCGTCTCATCGCGCTCTTCAAGCTACTGAAGGGACTGCTGCTCGTAGCCGTTGGATTCGGCGCGCTGCGCCTCCTGCACGCCGACGTATCGGTCCTCGTCACGTCCTGGGCCGACCGGCTCAACATCGATCCACAGAATCGCTACATCGGCGCGGCGCTCAGCCGACTCTTGTCCGCCGACACTCGCTCCCTCGTCGCCATCAGTGTGGGATCGTTCATCTACGCCGCCCTGCTCCTGACGGAAGCGACCGGGCTCTGGCTGCGACGTCGATGGGCGGAGTACTTCACGATCATCGTCACGGGCTCATTCATCCCGCTGGAGATCTACGAGGTCTCCCGACGCGTCACGGCGACACGGCTCGCCGCCATCGCGCTCAACGTCGTGATCGTGTTCTATCTGATGAGACAACTGCGTGCTACGGGCGATCTCCGACACGCACCAGCTTCTGGAGACTCCTGAGCCCCGCCGGGTGTGGCTGGCCCTTGTAGCGATTGCCCCAGTTGGTGAACGACACCTCGCCCACGTAGATGTCGCCGCGCGAGTCGACGGCGAGCCCGTGCGGCGAGATGAACTGGCCCGGCTCGAGTCCGGCCGGGCGCTGACCCAGTCGCGCCAGCAGCTCGCCCTTGTGGCTGTGGATGCTCACCCGCGGCCCGATGTTCGGCATGTCGTAGTTCACGCCCATGCCGCCGCCGATCTCGCCGATGTAGAAGCGCCCTTGACCGCCGCGCTCCATGAAGAGGCCGGAGGGGCGGTGCATGTTGATCCACTGCGTCTCGAACTTGCCGTTGCCGTCGAACACCTGCACGCGATGGTTCTCGCGGTCGGCGACGTAGACCCAGCCGTCGGCGTCGCAGCAGATGTTGTGCGGGATGTTGAACTGGCCCGGATCGGTGCCCGGCTCGCCCCACGAGCGCAGCAGGGTGCCGTTGGGCGCGTACTTGTGGACGCGCGAGTTGCCGTAGCCGTCGGAGACGTACAGATCGCCCTCGGGTGACAGCGCGGTGTGCGTGCAGCGATGGAACGGCTCGCCGCTCATGTAGGGCTTCGGCGCGCCGGGGATGCCGAGCGTCAGCAGCACCTTGCCGTCGAGCGTGCAGTGCCGGACGGTGTGGTCGCCGTCGTCGGTCAGCCACAAGGTGTCGTCGGGCGCCATGTACACGCCGTGCGCGCGGCGAAACAGCCCCTCGCCCCACGAGCTCAGGAAGTTCCCGTCGCGATCGAGCACGACCATCGGGTGCTGGCCGCGATTGAACGCGTAGATGCGGTCCTGCTTGTCAACCCCGACCGCGGCGACGTCGGCGTTGAACTCGCGGCCCGGCGGCAGCTTCGCCCAGGCGTCGACGACTTGGTAGCGATACGCGCCCGTGCCCAGGATGATCGGCATCGTCAGCCCCCCTCGAGGTAATCCGCGAAGTATTCCTCGGTCGTCACCCGGCGGCTCGTGAATCCCAGGCGAAACGCCTCGGCGGCGAACGCCTCGATCTGTGACCGGTTGCGCTCGAGCCCATAGGGATGGAAGTCCTCGCCCATCAAGGCCATCGTGTCCTCGAGCTCGGCCTCGAGCCACGGCGTCGCGTACGGGAACCCCCGCTGCGCCGCGGTGAAGCAGGCGTTGGCGGCGCTGAACGCCTCGGTGAGGCGTCGCGCGATCCACCGGTTCGCCTCCCACGCTTCGCGCCGAAGCACGATCAGGTGCTGCGGGGGGAACGCGCCCGTCTTCAGAAAGTATTCTTGCTCGACCAGGCGAAAGTCGGGGAACAGGCGGATGATCGGCCCTGTCCGTGGGTGGTAGGCCTCGGGCCGCGGCGGACTGTAGATGGCCTCCAGCTCGCCGGCGATCAGCATCTCCGACAGCGATCGGCCCGTCGCGGGCGCGTGCACACCCGGCGGCAGCTTCTGGTCCATCGGCGTGGACCAGGGGGTGTCGATATCACCGATCCACCATTCGATCGCCGCCGGATCCAGCCCGATGAAGCGCAGGAAGTGCCGGTACCAGATCGAGCCGCTCGCGGTGTAGCTGTACATGCCGATGCGCTTGCCCGCCAGATCCGCCGCCGACTTGATCGGTCCGCCCCGGCGCACGTACAGGTCGCGCGCGGTGAAGTTACGCAGCGGAAACACGGGCAGGCCGACGTAGCGGCGGTCGCCCTTGTCGATGCGGTAGAGATACTGCGCCATCGACCACTCGCCGCCCTGCACCGCCGGGTCCTGCACGGCTCGACGAAGCATCTCGGCGCGCGCCGGCCACGAGCCACGGCTGCCGAGGATCATCGTGAGCGC
>QHSQ01000261.1 GCA_003221615.1 Candidatus Rokuibacteriota bacterium
CTCTCGGTCTTCTTCAGCGGATCGAACAGCACGAGGTTGCTCAGACACGGCATGGCCGGCCACACGGTCGAGATCGTCGCCGTCTCGTGGATGGAGAAGCCCTGGGACAGGTCCTCTCGGAGCATCATGTTCAAGACCCCGCCCGGTTTTGGAGTCGGCGACGCCTGGGGAGTCTGCGACTGGCTCGTGGCCGGAGCGAAAAGCAGCGCGGCGAGAGCCAGGATTGTGATCGAGAGGAGCGCGATGCGAACGCGAGACATTGACACCTCCTGGAGGATTCCGCGAGCCGGAGTGTAACGTGAAAACGCTGGAGGCCACAAACCGGTTTCCGGGCTCCGACGACGGTCAGATCAGGCGCAAGAGCAGGTGGACCGCGTAGAGCAGCCCGCCCGCCAGACCACCGACGACGGTGCCGTTGACGCGGATGTACTGCAGGTCGTCCCCGGCATGCTCCTCGATGAGCCGGACCGCGCCTTCGGGGCCGAGCGCCAGCACACCGTTCTCGATGAACTCCGCGAGCCGCTGGTGATGGCGCTCGACCATCTCGAGCACCCTCGCCTTCGCCCACCGGTCGAGTTGCTGGCGAAGATCCTCGTCGGCGGCCAGCGCCCGGCGGGCGCGCTCGAGTCGTTCCACGATCCAGACGCGCACTTCGGAGCGCGGCCGCTCGAGGTCGGCCAGAAGAATCCGGTGCAGCGCCGCGGCCGCATCCTCCACGACACGCGTCGCGATCGGGGTGGAGAGGAAATCGCGCTTGGCGGCCTCGATGCGAGCGGCCAGGCCGCTGTCGGCCCGCAGACGTCCCGGCAGCTCGTCCATCGTCTCCGTGAGGCGCTGACGCACGGGGTGGTCTGGCTCCTGGGCCACCTGGCGCAGCCCGGCCTGGAGTGCCGACAGGACCCGCTCGCGATCGATCAACCCGAGCAGGCTCGCGACGCCGATCCAGAATCGCGGATAGACGCCCATGCGCTCGCGGTAGCGTGTCAGGAGGTCGTCCACCAGCTCGCCGACGGTCGAGCGGAACGCGGGCCGGTCGAACGCCTCCGCGAGCGACCCGGTCAGCGCCGTCACGGCTCGCTGGTCCCACCCGTGGCGGTGCGCCATCTGGACGGCCGCAGCGAGCATCGGGCTTAGCGGCCGGTCGAGGAGAAGATCGCGGAGACGGGTCACCAGGTCGCCCGCGGCCTTCGGCGAGAGCTCCGCGGCCAGCCAGCGGGCCAGCTCCCGCGTCGCCACGTCGAGGTCGCGCGAGGTCAGTCGCTCGGCGGCCCGCGCGATCAGCGACGCGACGTCGACGCGGGCGATCTCCTGTGCGACGTACTCCTTCGTCAGCACGCGGCTGCCGACCATCGTGCCGACCCGAGCGGCCATCAGCTCCCAGTTGGCGGGAATCAGCGCGGTGTGCGGGATCGGCAGGCCGAGCGGCCGGCGGAAGATCGCGGTGACCGCGAACCAGTCGGCCAGCCCGCCGACGATGCCCGCCTCGGCGATCGCCAGGATCCAGCCGCCCCACCACGTGCCGCGCAAGGGAAACACGGCCACGGCCAGCACGGCGGCCGCCAGCAGGACTCCGAGCGCGAGTCGCCGCTGGCGCCGGGGCGGTCCGTCGCTCACGAGCGCTCCAGCAGAAAATCGAGGATGCGGTCGGTCGCGCTGGGGCCCGGCGGCCAGGTGTGGGTCGCGCGCGGATCGCCGCCACTCCAGGCATGCCCCAGTCCGGGAACGCGCCAGCTCTCGATCACGAGATCACCGCGCCGATTCCGGTAGCGCGCGTGCGCCGAGCCGTCTCTGGTCTCGCTGGTCTTCGACGCGCCGCCGACGAGTCGCGTGAACATCGTCTCGAGCGCCGGGAGATTGGCCGGGGTGACGATCGAGTCCTGGTCGCCTTGCCAGAGCGAGGCGCGGATCGCCAGCACGCTCTTCCCGGCGGCCGCCAGGCATGCCGTGGCCGCGGCGTCGCCGTCGAGCCCATGGCCGCGCATGCACGCGAGCGCTCCGTCGGGTCCGAGGCCGCAGCGATAGGCGCCGCCGGCGACGACTCCGACGCCTGAGATCAGCTCGGGAGCCGCACAAAGAAGATTGACGGCCATGAAGGCGCCGGCCGAGAACCCGATCGCGACGACGCGCTTCGGCGGTGCCTCGCGCTCGCGTCCGACCGCGTCGACCAGCGCCACGAGGTCGGCGACCTCGCCGGAGCGCCGCGATTGCTGGGCCGGGTCGAACCAGTTCCAGCAGCGGCTCGGGTTGTCCCAACGGCTCTGCGCCGGGTAGAGCGCGAGGAACCCACGACGCTCGGCCGCCTCGTTCAGGCGCGTCCCCAGCGCGAAGTCCTCGGGCGTTTGCCAGCAGCCGTGCAGGGCGACGACGAGCGGCAGCGACTCCGTGGGGGGCCGCGGCGGAATGTAGAGGCGATAGGCGCGCCGACCGACGAGGCCGTGCTTGAACGGCCCTTCGTCCTTCTTCCCGGCGGGCGCGCCGTGCGCTCCGATCGCGACGAGAGCGATCAGGCCCGCAGAGGCCACCGCGGCGGGGATGCCGCGGCCTTTCATCGCCGTCGCCGCGACGGTAGGAGCACCCGGGTCCGCTTGACGTCCCAGACGCCCCGCGGCGAGAGACGCACGGTCGGGAGGAAATCAGCGGCCATGAAGAAGAGCGAGTAGAGGGGCTCGTGGTGCGCATAGCCCCGGTCGGCCAGCTGCCGGCGCAGCTCGTCCTCCGACCGGGCCGCGTCCTCGACGGAGGCGCGCGTCATGATCCCGCCGAGCGGCAGCGCCAGCTCGTAGACGATTCGCTCGCCTTCGACGAGCACGATCCCGCCGTGCAGATCGAGAAGCCGATTGACGGCGCGCGCCATCGCCTCGCGCCGGCGCCCGAGCGCCAGGATGTTGAAGTCGGTGCTGGTCGTCGTCGCGAAGCCGTCGATCCGGTCGGCGAAGCCCGCCACGACGCCGGGCGCGACCCAGCGCCCGGCGCGATCCAGGAGCGCCGCGTGTAGATCCCCCGGCTGCATCGGCCGCTCCTGTAGCCGGCTGATCACCGCGCTGACGAGCTCGATGACGGGATAGCGCGCGCGGCCGGGCAGCTCGAAGTCGTCGGGCCGCGCCCGCCACCGTACCGTCAAGCACGCCTCGGGCGAGCTGAACACGCGCCGCCACGGCGGCTCGGCGACGCGCCCGACCAGCAGGCCACCCGTGGCGACCACCTTGCCACGCGCGATCACGGTCGACGGCCGTGGCTCGGCCAGATCGTCGAGTACACAGAGATCGGCGTAGCGGCCCGGCGCGATGCCGCCGAGGTCGGCATCGAGACCGTAGTAGGTCGCCGGGTTCAGGGTCGCCATCCGATAGGCGTCGATCGGCGCCACGCCGCGGTCGAGCGCGACCCGGATCAGGTGATCGATGAATCCATGGGTGCGCAGGAACGCGGGCATCGAGCCGTCGTTGGTGAGCATGAGCCGCGAGGCCAGCGCCGGCGCCGTCTTGAGGGCGTCGAGGAGCCCGACGAGATCCGGACGCAGCGAGGAGTCGCGCAGCATCACCGCGATGCCCTGGCGCGCGCGGTCGAGCACTTCCTGGGCGGTGATCGGCTCGTGGTCCGAGGTGAAGCCGGCCGCGGCGATCGCCGAGATCTTCTCGCCGGACGCTCCGGCTGTGTGTCCCTCGACGCGGCCGCCGGGGGCGAGGCCGAGACGGCGCAAGAGCTCGGCGTCGCCGCGCCAGGCGTCGGGCCACCGCGTCACCTCGCCGACGGCCAGGGCGCGCGGGTGGGCCAGCGCCTTCGCGAGCGTCTTCACCCCGAACCGTCGCCACTCGTCCGGCGCCCGGCTCTGCGCGTGCGCGCGGATCATCCAGTAGAAGCGGAGCGGCGCCGTGAGCAGCGCATCGGCGACGGTCTGGAACGCCGCGAGACCGCCGAGCTCCCAGAACTGCAAGGTGTCCGCGACGACCGCCGTGGTGCCGAGCGGCAGCACGAAGCGCGCGAGCGCGGCCGGCGTCGTCAGGGTGGCCGGGTGCACGTGGGGATCGATGTAGCCCGGAACCAGGACGCGGCCAGACGCGTCGATGACCCGCGTGCGCGCGCCGACCATCTCGTCGCGCACGCCGACGTACGCGATCCGTTCGCCGCGCGTGGCGACGTTGGCCGGGTAGAGCTCCCCGGTGTACACGTTGAGCAGGGTTCCGCCGCGCACATAGAGATCGGCGGGGGCGGCGCCGCGAGCGACGTCGGTGAGGCGCCGACGCTCAGCGATGGTCACAGTGATCAATTATAGCGGCAGCGCGAACCGCAGAAGGTCGCGGGGCTGGGGCCCGCCGTTCGAGGCGAGCTCACGATGGCCCGAGATACAATCGAGGCGTGAGCCGCGCGATCGTCGTCAACAGCATGGTGCGTGTGCCCGAGCGGGCGGTGCAGGTTCGTGCCGTGCGCGCCTCGGGCCCGGGCGGCCAGAACGTGAACAAGGTCGCCACGAAGGTCGACGTGCGCGTCGATCTCGACGCGATCGAAGGGCTCTCGGCGGCCGCCCGCGCGCGGCTCGCGACGCTCTGCCGACACCGGCTCGACGGGGACGGGCGCTTGATGGTATCGAGCCAGGCCGAGCGGAATCAGGCGAGGAATCTCGAGGACGCGCTCGACCGGGTCCGCGCGCTGGTCGCCGCGGCGCTTCGCGAGCCGCGCGCGCGCAAGGCCTCCCGGCCGTCGGCGGGGGCTCGCGAGCGGCGGATCGAGTCGAAGAAGCGCCGGGGCGCGCTCAAGCGCGAGCGCGCCCGCGATCAGGACTGAGGGCGCTCAGCGCCTGGGAGCGCGACCCGCGCGATAGGCGGCCGCGCCGGCACGCACGCCGACCCGAAGGCTGCGGCTCAGCAGCGTCGCCTGGGCGACCGCCTCGCGCACGCGAGGCTCGGCGCGACGAATGATCCGCTCGACCTCGACGCGCGTGCGGCGCTCGAGCCGGCGCATGCGACGACGCGCCTGACCGCGCGCCCGGTCGGCCTCGGTCTTGAGCGTCTTCAGCTGCTTCTGCAGCGCCTTCATCTGCCGCTCGAGATTGGTCATCGCGCCTCTCTCCGTGTGCTCGCCTCGGCCCGACAGCGGCGGCGAGCGTTCACCGGAAGGTCAGAAACCCAGCGCGCGCACCTCGTCCCGGAAGCGCTGGACGTTGCGGAGCTTGATCTCCTCGTAGCCGCGGATCAGATCCGGCAGACCCGCGAGCTTCACGGCGCGCTCGTGGCTTTCGGGCGACAGACCGACCAGCGCCTTCTCGACGAGCGAGCGATACTCGCCGGGCAGCTGACGCTCGACCCGTCGCACCGCGGCGAAGCCGAAGGGATCGAGCGGCGTGCCGCGCAGCATCTTCATCCGGGCGAGCACGCCGAAGACCGAAGCGAACCAGGGGCCGAGCTGGAGCTTCTGCTTGAGGCCGAGGGCTCGGAGCAGCGGCGGGTGGAGGTTATAGGCGAGCTTGACGCCGCCGGGGAACTCGTCCGCCAGCGCGCGGGCGATGTCGGGCTTGAGGGACAGGCGCGCCACCTCGTACTCGTCCTTGTAGGCCATGAGCTTGAAGAGATAGCGCGCGACCGCCTCGGAAAGCCGCGACTCGTCCGGCACCGCGGCCGCCTCGGCCTCGCGCACGCGCCGCACGAACTGAACGTAGCCGCGCGCGTAGCCGGCGCTCTTGTAGGCGATCAGCTCGGGCACCCGGATCTCGAGCAGCCGCTTGAGCTCGCCCGCGGCGCCGACCGAATCCACGAGGTTTCGCGCCTGCGCCGAGAGCTCCGGCGCCGCCTCGACGGCGCCCAGCCGGCGTCGCACGACCGTGCGCGCCCACGCCGGGTCGGCGACCAGCAGCCGGCCCACGCGGAACGCCTGGCTGTTCATCTGCACCGAGACACCGTTCAGGACGATCGCTTCCTCGATCGCCGCCGCGCTCACCGGCAAGGCTCCGGCCTGCCAGGCGGCGCCCAGCACGATCATGTTGGCGGCCATGTGGTCGTCGAAGAGCGTCTCGGCCAGCCCGAGCGCGTCCAGATAGACGTTCTCGTCCTTGCGGGTCACACGGTTGATCGACGTGATGAGCCCGTTGGCCTCGGGGAACTCGACCGCCGTCGACGTCACCATCGCGCCGGTCGGCACCTGGCTGGTCGAGATGACCGCAATCGTCCGATCGGGGCGCGCGTGATCCAGGTTCTGAGGCGAGGTCGCCACGAGGATGTCGAAGCCGAGATAGCAATCGGCGGATCCGGCGGCCACCTTGCTCGAGACCTGCGTGGCCCGGTCGAGGATCTTGAGGTGCGAGACGACCGGCCCGCCCTTCTGGCTGAGGCCCGTCTGGTCCAGACCGCGGACGTGCTTGCCGTCGAGCAGCGCGGCCGTGCCCAGGATCTGGTTCACGGTCACCACGCCGGTGCCGCCGATCCCCATCATGAACACGTTGGCCTCGCGGGGACCTTTGCGCTCCGGCTCGGGCAGCGTGCGCTCGACCTTGTAGACGCGGCGCTCCTTCTTGCCCGGGTCAACGAGCGGCACCACGGTCAAGAACGACGGGCAGTCGCCTTTCAGGCACGAGTAGTCCTTGTTGCAGGACGACTGGTGGATCTGCGTCTTGCGTCCGAACTCGGTCTCGACCGGATGCACGGAGAGGCAGTTGCTCTTCACGCCGCAGTCGCCGCACCCCTCGCAGACCGCCTCGTTGATGAAGACGCGCATCTCGGGATCCGGCAGCCGGCCGCGCTTGCGGAGCCGGCGCTTCTCGGCCGCGCAGCGCTGGTCGTATACGAGCGCCGTCACGCCGGGAATATCGCGCAGTACGCGCTGAGCCTCGTCGAGACGGTCGCGGTGCCAGACCTCGACTCCGGACGCCCACATCGTGCCCTTCGGGTACTTGTCGGGCTCGTCGGTCATGACGATGATGCGCTTGACGCCCTCGGCCGCGAGCGAGTGCGTCAGCTCCGGCACCGGCATCGCGCCGGCCGCGTCCTGGCCGCCGGTCATCGCCACCGCCGAGTTGTAGAGGATCTTGTAGGTGATGTTGGCGCTCGACGCGACCGCCTGGCGGATTGCCAGCGAGCCGGAGTGGAAGAAGGTGCCGTCGCCCAGGTTCTGGAACAGATGCTTGGTCTCGGTGAAGGGCGCGATCCCTACCCACTGAACGCCCTCGCCGCCCATGTGCGTCAGCCCCATCGTGCGGCGATCCATCAGGAGCGCCATGCCGTGGCAACCGATGCCGGCGCTGGCCATGGAGCCTTCGGGCAGCACCGTCGAGCGGTTGTGCGGGCAGCCCGAGCAGAAGTACGGCTGGCGCGCCAGGGTCAGCGGCGCGGGCCGCTGGCGTAGGGCCTCGAGCAGCGCCACGCGCGCGGTGATCGAGTCCAGATGAATGCGGCGCTCGAGCCGCGTGGCGAGGATCTGAGCGATCCGGTCGGCGTCGAGCTCGGCGTCCGCCGGCACGAGGGGCCGGCCCTGCTCGTCCTGCTTGCCGACCACCCGCGGGCGCTCGGCCTGGTTGTAGAGGATGTCGCGGATGAAGAGCTCGCAGAAGGAGCGCTTCTCCTCGATGACCATGAGCTCCTCGAGGCCCCGGGCGAACTCGCGGACCGTGCCCGGCTCCATCGGGAACAGCATCTCGATCTGCATGAGCCGGATGCCGTAGTGCCGGAGCGCGGCGTTGTCGAGCCCGAGCTCCGCGAGCGCCTCTCGCAGGTCGTAATAGGTCTTGCCGGGCGCGGCGATCCCGAGCCACGCGTCCGGGGTCGGAAGCGTGATGCGATTGAGCTTGTTCGCCGCGGCGAACGCCTTCGCCGCTTCGAGTCGTCCGTAGTGGATCTCGCGCTCGGTCTCGAGTCCCCACGGCGGCATCAGCAGCGGGTTCTGCCGCGCCTGCCAGGGGCGTCCTTCATAGAGGAAGCCCGGGTCGGCGACGACGATCCGGTCCGGCGCCACCTCGGCCGTCCCGATCTCGTCGGCCACATTGGTCACGATCTTGAAGCCCACCCAGAGCCCCGAGTAGCGCGAGAGCTCGAAGCCCAGACGACCGAGATCGAGGATCTCCTGCGCGCAGCCCGGATAGAGCACCGGGAACAGCGCGTCGTAGAACGCCACTTCCGAGTGCGACGGAATCGTCGACGACTTCGAGAGCGGGTCGTCGCCGCCGAGCGCCAGGACCCCGCCGTTCTTGGAGACGCCGGCGAAGTTCGCGTGCTTGAAGATGTCGCCGGTCCGGTCGACACCCGGGCCCTTGCCGTACCACATGCCGAGCACGCCGTCGTACTTGGGCTGCGGGAAGAGATTGGCGAGCTGGCTGCCGTAGACGGCCGTCGCGCCGAGGTCCTCGTTGACGCCTGAGAGGAAGACCACGTTGTGCTGGCGAAGGAGATCGGGGTTGCGCTCGAGCGTGAGATCGAGCCCGCCGAGCGGCGAGCCGCGGTAGCCGGAGATGAGCGTGGCCGTGTTGAGCCCGCGGCGCTTGTCGGCGCGGTGCTGGTCGAGCGGCAACCGCACCAGCGCCTGAATACCGGAGAGGAAGATCTGACCTTCCTCCTGGCGGTACTTGGCGTCCAGAGTGAAATCACGCTTGATCGCCATGGGTCTCCTCTCGAAGTGGCTCCACGTATGATACGGGTCGCCCAGGGTGAGGCGCAAATCGGTCGGAGGTGCGAGCGCGATGGTGGAGATCAGGCCGTGCCGTCTCGAAGAATGCGCCGACGTGCTGGCGTTGTGGCAGCGGGCGGACGCGATCCCGAGCCCGACGGATTCGCTCGAGGAGCTCACCCGGCTGGTCCGGGCGCACACCGACTACCTCCTCGTCGCGGTCGAGCGTGGCGCGGTCGTCGGGAGCGTCATCGGCGGATGGGATGGCTGGCGCGGCAACATCTATCGC
>QHSQ01000129.1 GCA_003221615.1 Candidatus Rokuibacteriota bacterium
CGGGCATGCGCCGAGGCATCTCGAGCGCCGTGCCGCTGCCGATGCGGCTCGTCTCCAACGAGGAGTTCCCGCCGATCCCCCAGACGGCCGCTCAGCGCCGGGTCGAGCACCGGATCCTCGCCGAGGCGGCGCGCCTGGCGCCGCGACTGGGGCTGAGCCGGCGCGACTTCTTGAGCCGCAGCGGCGGCATGGCGGCCTCGTTGCTCGCGATGAACGCGGTCTTCGGCCGCTTCTTCGACGTGCTCCCGGTCGAGGCGGCCGACCCGGCGGCGTTTCAGGAGCGGACCGGCCCGCCGATCTTCATCTTCGACGTGCAGCTGCACTATGTCAGCGCGGGCTACGATCCCAGCAATGCCGAGGCGGGTCGCAAGGGCGCGGTCTCGAAGGGCGCGCTGCTCGGGCTTCGCCGCAGCTCGCGCCGGCTGAACCCGAAACTCGACTCCGATCGCGGCACCATGGCTGATCTCGCGTGGGAGAACATGGTCAAGGAAGTCTTCTTCGACAGTGAGACGGCGATCGGGCTCATCTCGACGCCGCCCGGGCCGTACCCGCAAGAAGCGGTCGTGCCGCCGAAGGAGATGACCCACATCCGCGACGAGATCAATCGCGTCACGCAATCGCGTCGCATGTTCGCCCACGGCCTGGTCTCACCGCAGCTCGGCCAGGCCGATCTCGACTTCATGGACCAGCAGGCCGCCACGCTCAAGGTCGACGCCTGGAAGGCGTACACCGGCGCCGCGGCGAAGGGATTCGAGCACGGCTGGTTCCTCGACGACGAGAAAATCGCGTATCCCATGCTGGAGAAGGCGCGCAAGACCGGCGTGCGCCGCTTCTGCGTCCACAAGGGCCTGCCGCTCGGTCCGGTCGCGGATTACAACCACCCGCGCGACCTCATCAAGGCCGCCAAGGATTTCCCCGACATCGACTTCCTCGTCTATCATGCCGGGCTCCTCAGCGCGTCGGCACCCAAGCCCACCGGGGAAGTGCCGTGGACGACCGAGTTCTGCCAGATGAGCAAGCAGGCCGGTCTCAAGAACATCTACATGGAGCTCGGCTCGACGTTCGGCCAGCTCGTCACGACGAATCCCACCGCCTGCGCCCACCTGCTCGGCCAGATCATCGGCGCGTTCGGGGCGGACCACGTGCTGTGGGGTACCGACTCGATCTGGTACGGCACGCCGCAGTGGCAGATCGAGGCGTTCCGCCGTTTCGAGATGCCCGCGGCGCTCGTCGAGAAGCACCACTATGCGCCACTCACGCGCGGTGAGAAGGAGCAGATCTTCGGCCTGAACGCCGCCCGCGTCTTCGGCGTCGACGTGACCGCGAAGCGCAACGAGATTCCGAAGGACTACCTGACGCGCATGAAGATGGCGTACCTCGACGACGGCGCGACGCCAAGCCACCGCTGGTACGGGTGGGTGACCGGATAGCGGTTCGCGCGAACCAGGAGAGAGCGCTCATGGCGAGACTGCCCGATCCCCCTTCGCCTCGCTGATGCATCATCCGGAGCTGGCGGAGAAGGTGGGCGACCTCGGCGAATATCTTCGGTTCGGCGGAACGCTGCCCGGCGACATCCGCGAGATGGCGATCCTGATCACCGCGCGCTCCGTCAACCAGGGGTACGAGTGGGTCGCGCACGCCAAGATCGCGCGTACCGCGAAGCCGCCCGACGACGTCATCGAGCGGATCCGGACGCTAAGCGTTGCGGAGGAACGTCCATGCTCACGGCCACGCAGTTCGTCGCAACGCTGTGCAGCGCGTTGTTCACGGGGGCCGCGATCTACGTCAACCTGGTCGAGCATCCGGCGCGCATGAGCTGCGACACGAAGATCGCCGCGACCGTGTGGGCTCCCAGCTACCAGCGCGGCGCCGTCATGCAGGCGTCACTGGCGATCCTCAGCTTTATGGCGGGCGCCGCGGCGTGGTGGTTTGGCGGCGGCTTCCTGTGGCTCGTGGGAGCCGTGCTCATCGGGTTGGTGGTTCCATTCACACTGGTCGTCGTCAAGCCGACGACCAAGCAGCTCCTCGATCCGGCGCGTGACCCGGCGTCGGCGGAGACCCGAAGGCTGCTGGAGCAGTGGGGCAAGCTCCACGCCGTTCGTAGCGGGCTGAGCCTGGCGGCGACGCTCCTGTATATGGACCTTCTCATCCGAGCCTGATCGCGGCGCACCCCGGTCAAATGAAGAACGTCAGGTTCTTGGCGAGCAGGACGCTCTGGTCGAGGACAACCATGCGTCGCGCGATCTTCCAGCCGCCGTCCACCCGCCGCAGCACGTCCTCCCGCTTGCCGACGAGCACGTCGGTTTCCGTCTCGACGCGATTGCGGTAGACGAGAAAGCGACAGCGGACGGTGACTTCCGATGGCGGCGCAACCCCGTTGGCCGACGTCCGTAGGATCTGGACATTGGAGACCATGTGGCAGATCCGCGAAGGCGGCTCCTCGGCCCAGTGAATGCCGGTCTGGATCTGCGCCACGCGCCGCCCGAGCGTGTCCTTGCCCTCGTCGAACCAGTTCACGTCGGTGCCCTCGCGGGTGAACTCGCGCTCGGGCTCGTCGTGGGGCACGTTGCGGCGCATCGGCATCCAGTAGCGAACGTCCTCGGTGAAGAGCGCGAGCCACTCGTCGAAGCGGCGCGCATCCAGGAGCTCGGCCTCGCCGTAGAGAAAGTCCTCGACTTCCCGCTGGAGCAGGAGACGCGCGAGCGCGGCGGAGTCGATGCTCACGGAGGCGTCAGCCCGGCCCAGCTCTCGGCCTCCATGAACTGGCGCCAGCGCGTGTAGTAGCCGCGCTGGTTGTGCTCGCTGGCGTTGGCCTGCGTCACGTCGCTGATCGCGCCAGGCAGCGTGAGTCCGTGATCCTCGAAGCCGCGCGCGCCACGGCCCAGGCCCATCTCGTAGTTGTACGGATACTGGCGCGCGATGGTGCCGCGGCTCGCCTTGTGGGCGTAGTTCCAGTTCTCCATGTCGTCCTGCTCGGTCAGCCCGGACGGACCCGAGTAGCGGATGTAGTAATGGCGCAGGAAGTCCTTCACCTCGGCCGGCGCGTCGGCGTCGACGAAGTACCAGCGCCAGACCTCGGTCTGGTGCGGGCCGCGCGGGTGCCACACCGCGAGCGTGCGCGGTTGCCGCGCCAGGGGGGACGCGTTGGGGAACATCGTGCCCGGGCCGCCGAAGAGCCGCCAGTACTCGCCGCGGCGGTGCCGGCGCTCTTCTTCGCAGTGCCGGAAGTAATCGGCCACGATCGGCGCGTCCTGGTAGGCCGGCGCGAGCGGCGAGTCGTGGTTTCGCAGGAACGCGATCATCGAGTGGCCGAGCTCCGGGAACGAGACGTCGAGCCACCGCGCCTCGTTGCGCTCCTGCATGTCGCGTCGGCCCTTGCCGCTCGGGCCGATCCCGACCATGTCCACCGAGCGGTGGCTCACGCCGTGATAGCGGTCTCCCGAGAAATTCTCGGCCGGGAACTTCCAGTTACAGGGGATGAGCCACTTGTGGATGCCGCCGATCGCCTCGGTTCCGCCCTCGCGCCCATCCCAGGCGTCGAGCAGGAGATCGAGATAGAGCTTGTAGCCGCCCAGGTATTCGGCGAAGCGCGGAGCGGAGGCGTCCCACGTCGCCCAGATCGTGCCCTTGTAGTTCTCCATCCGCGCGACTTCGATCAGCCCCCACTGGCTCCGGTCGAGCTGCGCGCCGTACGCATCCTTCGCGAACGGCACGCCGACGAGCGCCCCGTCGGTGCCGTAGCTCCAGCCGTGGTACGGACACTGGAACTCGACCGTGTTGCCCTCGTCGTAGCGGCACACCTTCATGCCGCGGTGCCGGCACGAGTTGAGAAAGACGCGGATCCTCCCCGCGCGGTCGCGGCACAGGATGACGGATTCCTCGCCCATCGACGAGTTGAGATAGTCACCCGGCTTCGGGATCTGGCTCTCGTGCCCGACGAAGAGCCAGGCACGGGCAAAGATCCGCTCGAGCTCCTGCCGGTAGATCTCGTCGCTGACGAAAATCTGCCGGCTGATGATCCCGTGCTCGACGTCGACCAGGCTTTTCAGGGCTCCCGGCTCCGCACTGGCCATGCTGGTCCTCCTCGAGTCTCGTCCGTCGCCACGGCGCGGCGTTCGGACCGGCGCAGGGTCATGGTAGGGCAAGACGCGCCGCCGCGGTAGCCCGGACCCGGCCGAGCGGGCGAGCGCCGCTACTGGGACATCGCGATCGAAGGCTTCCGGCGACTCCTCTGGTACCTCTCCGAAGAGGCTCGTGCGCCGATGGCGGAGGCGGCCACGAACAGGTAGACTGCCGCTCCATGACAGAGCCCCGCCGCCCGCTCGACGGAATCCGGGTGCTCGAGCTCGCCCAGGTGGTTGCCGGCCCGTTCTGCGGCGCGCTGATGGCCGAGTTCGGCGCCGAGGTGATCAAGACCGAGATGCCCGGCCGCGGTGACGACCTGCGGCGCCTGGGTCCCACCGAGGACGGCTGCACGTACTGGTTCGCGGTCGACAACCGCAACAAGAAGCTCGTGACGCTCGATCTGCATCTGCCGAAGGGACAGGACATCGTTCGCCGGCTGGTCACACACTGCGACGTCGTCCTCGAAAACTTCCGCCCGGGCGTCCTGGAGCGCTGGGGCCTCGGCTGGGAGGCGCTGCACGCGATCAATCCGCGCCTCGTGATGGCCCGCATCACGGCCTTCGGCCAGACGGGCCCGCTGAACCAGGGCCCCGGTTACGCGGCGATCGGGTCGGCGTTCGGGGGCACGTGGTATCTGAATGGCCCGGCCGACCGTCCACCGGCGCGCCCCACGCCCGTGTACCCCGACTACATGACCGGGCTCTTCACGGCCTTCGGCGTCATGGCCGCGCTCCGTCATCGTGACGCGACCGGAGAGGGGCAGTGGATCGACGCGGCGCTCTACGAATCGGCCTTCCGCGTCATGGAGTTCACGACGACGTTGTATGGACGGCAGGGCGTCGTCCGCGAGCGGGGCGGCCTGCAGCACGCGGGCTGGCCGGGCGGCGCGTTCGAGACGCAGGACGGCAAGTGGATCGTCTTCACGGCGCCGGCGCAGCACTTGTTCGAGCGGCTCTGCGCGATGATCGGGCAGCCCGAGCTCCCGCGCGATCCGCGCTTCGCCTCCGCCTCCGAGCGGCCGCAGCACATTCCGGTCATCCTCGATCTCATGACGAAGTGGTTCGCGGCGCGGTCCTTCGAGAAGGCGCTGGCCGAGCTCAAGGGCGCCGACATTCCGCACTCGCCGATCATGAGCATGGCCGACATCTTTGCCGACCCGCACTACCGCGCGCGCCAGATGATCATCGATGTGCCGGCCGAGGGGCTCGGTGCACTGGCGCAGCCGGCTGTCGTGCCCAAGCTCTCGCTGACGCCGGGAAGGGTCACGCACGCCGGCGGCGCGCTCGGAAGCCACACCGACGAGGTCCTCTCGGGGCTGCTCGGCATGAGCGGCGACGAGATCGCCAAGCTGCGCGCCGATCGCGTCGTCTAGCGCGCGCCGAATCGTGCGCGGGCGTCGCCAAACCTTCTGCAGCTCGTCACATATTCATCGACGTTTCGTCACATCCCCATCATCTAGTCCTGCGATAAGAGCCTCGGCGACGCACTGATCGTACTTCAGCGGCGCGACACCACCCCAGACCGAGGAGGCTCTTTATGAAGCGTGGATCGACGCGGAAGCTTGGCCGACGTTCATTCTTGAAACGCGCCATGGCGACGGCGCCCCTCATGCTCGTCGGCCCCTCGCTGCTGAAGCCGGCGCGAGCCCTGGCCCACCAGGGCCTGGCGCCCAGCACGACGACGGAGCCGTACCTGCTCCCGACCCTGTCGGGCGTGCGCACGGTGCCGATCCTGACCGTCGGCGACACGATCCACGGCTACCGGATGGTCGGGATCCCGGATGGGCTGGGCGCTTTCAACAGCGACCATGACGATTTCACGCTGATCATGAATCACGAGCTCCCCGCGACCACCGGCATCGCGCGCGCCCACGGCTCGAAGGGCGCCTTCGTCTCTCGGTGGAAGATCGATCGCAGGACCCTCGAGGTGCTGAAGGGCGAGGACTTCACGCCTTCGGCCGACAAGGTGTTCCTGTGGGATACCGCGACCGAGAAATACGTGCCGCGCACGACGGTCTGGGAGCGTCATTGCTCCGGCGATCTCCCGAAGCAAGGCGCCTTCTGGCATCAGGGCAAGGGCACGCTGGAACGCATCTACATGAACGGCGAAGAGGTGAGCCACGGCCGTGCCTGGGCGCGGATCGCCACGGGGCCGCATGCCGGCGAGGCGTGGCAGCTTCCGCGCTTCGGCCACATGGCCTACGAGAACGCGGTGGCCAGCCCGCACCCGCAGCCGAAGACGGTGGTGATGCTCACGGACGACGGCGCGCTGAGCACGGCGCCCATCGCGAGCGCGTTCCCGAGCGAGGTCTACTGCTACGTGGGCACGAAGACCAACCGCGGGAGCACGATCGACCGGGCCGGCCTGACGAACGGCAACCTCTACGGCTTGAAGATCTCGGTCGGCGGCCAGGCGGTGCCCGAGGAGAGCAACGAATTCGGGCTCGGCAACGCGACGAGCGGCTTCGCCGGGGCCGGGCGCTTCAGCCTCCACGACTTCGGCGACGTCTCCGGTCTCGACGCGCTCGCGCTCGAGCAGGCGTCGATCGCGGCCGGCGTCACGCGCTTTCAGCGGCCCGAGGACGGCGCGTGGGACCCGCGGAAGCGGAACCACGATGACCTCTACTTCGTGACCACCGCGAGCCTGGCCTTGAACTGTCGCCTATGGCGCCTGCGCTTCGATGACGTCGAGCGTCCCGAGCTCGGCGGCACGATCCAGATGCTCCTGAAGGGCACCGAGGGACACGGCATGCTCGACAACGTGACGATCGATCGGCTCGGGCGCATCGTCATGGACGAGGACCCCGGCAACAACGCGCGCGTGTCCAAGGTCTGGGCTTATCAGATCTCGACCGGCGAGTTCCTCGAGGTCGCCCATCACAATCCCGCGTTCTTCGATCCGACCCAGTCGGGCACTCCAGCGTTCATCACGCAGGACGAGGAGACTTCTGGAATCATCGACGCCGCCCACATCCTGGGACCCGGATGGTTCCTGCTCGACGTCCAGGCCCACAAGCCGAGCACCGACACTGAGCTGGTCGAGGGCGGTCAGCTTCTCGCGCTGTTCATCGACCCCGACATCGCCGCGCCCGATCGAGACAAGCACGAGCACGGTCGCGACCACGACGACGATCGCGACGACGACGATCGCGACGACGACAAGGATAGGGGGGTAGACCGAGACGACGTCGTCGCTGCGATGAAGTGACAGCAGGCTGCTGAGAAGGGTGCAGATGCGAGGCGGCGCCCGAAGGCTGCGCGCGAGGCGTACTAGCTGTACGTTGAGCGCGCAGCCGAGGGCGCCAACGAAGCAGATGCGCCCTTCTCAGCAGCCTGCATCAGCAGCCTGCTAGGTGCGGGAGAAGACCGGGCGGCGCAGTAACGTCGCGCCGAGCGGTCCCAGGACGAGCGCCGCACCGAGCGTGTTGAGGACCGTGAACCCCCACACGCCCAGGATCATGCCACCGGCCGCGGAGCCGAATGCGCCCATCAGGCCCATGAAGAGATCGGCGAGGCCCTGCGTCGACGCGCGCTCGGCGGGCGAGAGCGCGTCGGTCAAGAGCGCGCTGCCCGCGACGAATGCGAAGTTCCACCCGACGCCGTTGAGAAAGAGGCCCAGGATGACCAGCGTGCGATCGCTCCCCGGCGCGAGCCCAGCGAGCAGCACCGCGCCGGTCAGCACCAGCGCGCCCACGCCGATCATCGGAAGTCGCCCGAGTCGGTCGCACAGCCAGCCCGAGAGCGGCGAGGCGACGTACATGCCCCCGAGATGCAGCGCCACCGCGACGCCGATCGTCTGGACGGTGTGACCGTGATCGTGCAGGTACACCGGCGACGTCGAGGTCGTGCTGATCATCACGAACTGGCTGATCGTGAGCGTCGCCAGCGCGAGCTGTACGCGGACGTCGGTCAGGATCTCGCCGAGCGCACGCGCCCGTTGTGCCGCGTGTCCGAACGAGACGGTCTCGTGAAGCTGGCGAGCGACCGCCAGCGGGTCGGGGCGCAGGAAGAGCTCGAGAAGAAGCGCCGCCACGGCATAGCCGGCGACGCTGATCAGAAACGCGCTGGCCGCCGGCGCGACGCCGAGCGAGGCGCCGAGCCGTAGCGCCGGCTCCATCAGGTTCGGCCCGACCATCGACCCGGCGCTCGAGCCCCAGACGATGAGACCCATTGCCCGGCCGCGCTGCGCGCTCGGGCTCACGTCGGCGGCGGCGTAACGGCTGAGCAAGTTCGAGGTCTGCGAGACTCCGAACAGCGCCATGCCACCGAGCAGGAGCGCGAAGCTCCCGACGGTGACACCGACCATGCCGACGAGCGCGCCGAGAACCGCGAGCCCGTATCCGAGCGCCAGCCCGGGGCGGCGCCCCGCGCGCTCCATCAGCCGCGAGAGCGGCCAGCTCGCGAGCGCGGTGCCGAGCGCGCCGACGGCCACCGGCATGCCCGACCACGTGTTCGTGCCGGTGATACCCGCGGCCATGATGCCGCCGATCGCCATCCCGATCGAGTGTCCGGTGCTTCCGCACACCTGCGCCGCGAACAGCGTGGCCATCAACCGACCGCGGCTCGACGTCGTGCGAGGCATCGTTGCCTCCGTCTCCATCGACTCGTCAGTCTAGGGGGCCGGCCGATGGCGGTAAACGGCCAATCGCGTGAAATCGACGAATTCATTGGCCCGAAGACCGAGCCGTGCGAGGGTTGTCTCTTGACGCGAGACGAGCCGAAGGCTAGAGGTGAGCGGGACTCGGACGATGGTGACGCTCGTGAGCTTCGATATCGACGGCACGCTGGAGGTCGGCGATCCGCCCGGGATCGTGTCCATCGCGCTGGTCAAGACGGCCAAGCGCCTGGGCTATCTCGTCGGCAGCTGCTCGGACCGGCCGATCAGCCATCAGCAGAGCTTGTGGGAGCGGCTGAAGATCGCCGTCGACTTCACCGTGCTCAAGCACGAGCTCGCGAGCGTCAGGGCGCGCTTCACGGCGGGGGCGTACTACCACATCGGTGACACCGACGTCGACGACCACTACGCGACCCGTGCCGGTTTCAGATTCCTCAAAGCCGACGCGGTCGGGCGAGGGCTGTGGCCCGTCGAGCTTTTCGCGGAGCCGCCCGATTGGACCCACGTGTGACGGCGTACGTCACGGCGCGCGGCTCCGCGCTGATCGTCGCGCTCGCCGGGCTCATCGCCCTGGCGGTGGCGATGGGCATCGGCCGCTTCGCCTTCACGCCGATCCTGCCGATGATGCAAGAGGACGCCGGCGTGTCGATCGCGATGGGCGGCTGGCTGGCGTCGGCGAACTACGTCGGCTATCTGGCGGGGGCGCTGTCGGTGATCTGGTGGCGGATCGGCGCGACGACGGGTATTCGCGTCGGGCTCGCCGCCATCGGGCTCGGGACGCTCGCGATGGGTCTCGAGCACCACTTCATGGCGTGGCTGGCCTTGCGCGCGCTCGCCGGCGTGGCGAGCGCGTGGGTGCTCATCTACGTGTCGGCATGGTGCCTGGAAAATCTCGCGTCGCTGGGGCACCCGGCGCTCGGCAGCACGGTGTACGCGGGTGTCGGCGCGGGCATCGCGCTCGCCGGCGCCCTCTGTCTCGCGCTCATGCACGTCGGCGCCGGCTCCGCGCGCGCCTGGATCGTGCTCGGTGCGCTGTCGATCGTCCTCTCGCTCGGGATCTGGACGGTCTTCCGACCGCGCGCGGGCTCGCCCGGGGCCGGGGCCGAGCGATCGGGCCAGCGCGGAATGGCCTGGGACCGCGAGTCGCTCCGACTCGTTCTCTGCTACGGCGCGTTCGGCTTCGGGTACATCATTCCCGCGACGTTCCTGCCGGTCATGGCCAAGCAGGTCATCCGCGACCCGGCGATCTTCGGCTGGTCGTGGCCGATCTTCGGCGCGGCGGCGATGGGGTCCACCTTGGGGACTTCGATGCTGCGCGGCTTCATCACCAATCGCCGTCTGTGGATCGCGAGCCATCTCGTCATGGCGTTCGGCGTCGCGCTTCCGATCGTGTGGCCGGGCATCGTCCCCATCATGCTCGCCGCGCTCCTGGTCGGCGGCACATTCATGGTGATCACGATGGTCGGCATGCAGGAGGCGCGCGGCGTCGCGGGCGCCCGCGCGACGGGCTTGATGGCGGCCATGACCGCGGCCTTCGCCGTCGGGCAGATCGCCGGGCCGATCAGCGTGAGTCTCGTGGTGGGAGCCGGCGGCAGCGTCGCGGCCGCCCTCGTGATCGCCTGTGTGTTCCTCGTCGTCAGCGCCTACGCGCTGACATGACGTCGACGCGTTCCGACCAGCAAGGAGGTCTCATGGATCCTCGTCGAAGGGCTCGCCGCCGCTGGGAGCGCGCCCCACACGCGGTGAGCGTCAGCGCTTATTTGACGTCCAGGAGCGCGCTCAGTCCGCGCTGAAACGTCGGGGCGCCGCCCGGCACCATGCACGTCTCGAGCACCTCGAACAGCTCCTCGCGCGTCGCGCCGAAGCGCATCGCCCGCTGCATGTGCGCGACGAGGGCGCCTTTCTCGGAGCCGCGGAAGGCGAGGAGCGCGATGGCGATGAACTCCCGCACCTTCGCCGACACGTGCTGACCGTCGCCGAGGCCGAGCTCGTAGATCCGGTTGTAGGCCTCGACGAAGTCCGGGTCCTTCCGCGCGGCGAACTCCCACTCCGGGTAGATGTAGCCGCGGGCCTTCTTCATCCGCGCGATGAGCGCCTCCGATCGCTGTGCTCGATCCTTGCTCGCCGTCGCTTTCTGGGGCATCGCGTTCCTCCGAAGGCGCCTCAGCGTACCTTGCCGCGCGCCGCGACCGGCCAGGTGACCTCGACCGCGCCGTTCCGGACGCCGTAGATCTCGTCCACCATGTTGGTGACGACGCAGCAGTGATTGGGCACCACGTGGACGACGTCACCCACCTTCGGGCGCTCGGCGCAGGGGGAGAGGTCGACGGTGCCGTGCTCTTCCGAGAGGCCCGTCACGGCAGCCTCGGGATACTCCATCACGTGTCCGTAGCCTTTCATGAAGTAGAGATCCGACGTCAGCACCTTGGAGCCGGCATCGATGATCGCGCGCGTCGGCGTCGGCCGGCTGACGACCGTGGCCCGCACGCGCATGGCGCAGTTGTCCCAGGTGGCGGTGCCCGTGGAGACGACCATCGCGTCGTTGTAGACGCAGGTACCGGCGCGATGCTCGGTGAGCATCGGGAAGTTCTGCGCGGTGAAGAGGGCAGGGGTGCCGCCGCCGGAGACCACCGGCACCGCGATGCCGGCCTGCTTGAAGAGCGTCAGCGCGCGCTCGAAGAAGTCGCGGGTGTTCGGGTCGCGGTTGGGGAAGGTCATGAGGCCTTCGAAGTGCATGCGCGGGAGCCGCGCGACCGCGCGCGCGAGATCGAACGCCTCGTCGGGCGTCTGCACGCCCGTGCGGCCGAAGCCGGTGTCGCACTCGACCAGAAACCGCAGGTCGACCCCGGCGTGCACCGCGGCCTCGGACAGCTCGCGCGCGACGACGTCGTTGTCGAGGACCACCACGAACCGGCGCACGCGCTTGACCAGCCCCATCAGGCGATCGGTCTTCTGCCGGCCGAGGATGTTGTAGGTCAGGAGGACGTCGTCGGCGACCCCGGCGTCCACGAACACTTCGACCTCGCCGAGCTTCTGGCACGTGATGCCGATGGCGCCCGCCTCCATCTGCATCCGCCCGATCGCGGGGATCTTGTGCGTCTTGATGTGCGGGCGGTTCCCGATGCCGTGTCGCGAGAGATGGGCCTGCACGCGATGAATGTTGTCCCGCATGATGTTCAGGTCGACGGTGACGACGGGCGTATCGAGGTCGGCGACTGTGGTCATGCGTTTCCTTTCTCTCCGTCTACTTGACGCGCGATCAGTCACGAGCGCCCGTCACGAGAGTGTCGGCCATCGGCCGGCCCACGGGCGCGCCTGCTCGAGCTGCGCCGCGAGCCGAAAGAGCGTCGCCTCGTCTCCGAACCGTCCCGCGAACTGCACGCCGATCGGCAGGTTCTCCCGGTTCCAGAAGAGCGGCACCGACATGGCCGGCTGCCCGGTCGCGTTGAAGATCGGCGTGAACGGCACGAACTGGGCCGCTCGGAAGATGCCCTGCATCGGATTGTCGGGCGTCGGATCGAAGCTGCCGAGCGGGACCGGCGGCTCCGCCAAGGTCGGCGAAAGCCAGACGTCGTACTGGACGAAGAACTGCGCGACCTGTCGAGCGACCCGCTGGAGGTCCTGGACGGCCAGCAGATAATCCGTGGCGCGGCGGCGGTTGCCCATCTCGTAGAGGGCCCAGGTGAGTGGCTCGAAGCGATCGGCGCTCGGCGTCTGTCCGGTGCGCCGCGCCCAGTCGTCGACGCTCCACGATGTGCCCGCCGCCCACACGGCGATGAACGCCTGGCTGATCGCGTCGCCCTCGAGGTCGGGTGTCGCCTCGGTCACGTCGTGGCCGAGGTCCTCGCAGAGCTTCGCCGCGTCCTCGACCGCGCGCACGCAGTCGGCGTGCACGGGCACGCCGGTCGCAGCGCGCGAGGTGAACGCGACGCGCAGGAATCCGGGCTGGCGTTTGATCTCTTCGAGATAGAGGCGCGCGGGCGGTGGCGCGGCGTAGGGATCGCCGAGATCGGGTCCGGCGGTGGCGTCGAGGAGCGCCGCGCTGTCGCGGACCGAGCGCGTCACCGCGTGCTCGACCACCAGACCGCTGAAGATGTCGCCGTAAATCGGCCCGAGCGGATTACGGCCGCGCGTGGGCTTGAGCCCGAAGAGCCCGCAGCAGGACGCAGGGATGCGGATCGAGCCCCCGCCGTCGTTGGCGTGAGCCATCGCGACCAGGCCGGCGGCGACGGCCGCGGCCGATCCACCGCTCGAGCCCCCGGGCGTCCGGCCGAGGTTCCAGGGATTGTGCGTGGGGCCGAAGAGTCGAGGCTCGGTCGTCGGAAGAATCCCGAGCTCGGGCGTATTGGTCTTGCCGATCACGATGAGGCCGGCGCGCCGCAGGCGTCGCGTCAGCTCGCTGTCGGATTCCGGTGTGTAGTGGCCGTCCAGGAACGCGGAGCCCTCGGTGAACCGGACGCCCGCGTATTCGGCGAGTAGGTCCTTCAGCAAGAAGGGTACGCCGCTGAAGGGGCCCTCGGCGGGCGCGACGGATGCTTCGGCGCGCGCGCGATCGAACATCGGCGTGACGACAGCGTTGAGCTTCGGGTTCACGCGCCCGATGCGCGCGATCGCCGCCTCGACGAGCTCGATCGGCCGCACCGATTTCTCGCGCACCAGCGCGGCCTGGGCCGTCGCATCGAGCCGCCAGAATTCGTTCACAACCACCTCCGCCGCGGAAATAGTGCGCTCGCGGACGTCTCAAGACAAGGTACGCGGCGCCCGTGACACCCGCTCAGTCGCGAACACGCTCAGCGACGATTTCGAGCCTCCTTTTGGACAGTCCCTGTTTCGACCGCTTGCTGAGCGAGGCGCATCGCTTGTGCTGCCGCGCGCGTCGCAATCGGACGGAGCGACCACGCGCGTGACGTGTCGAGCGTGGCGGCGGGGCGGACGCTCCGGGATGTTCGCCCGGGCCGCGCGTGGCGCGAATACGGGGTATCCCGTCGCCATCTGACACAACGGGCGTGATTCACGAAGCTTGACAGTAGATCAACACGTGTTTAGTATTAAAGCCGTAGGGAGGTGTCTCCGATGAACCCGGTAGAACGTGTGTTGCACCAGGAGCTGACAGGACTTCTCGATCGCCTCGCGACCTCGATACCCGAAGGAAGCTTCGAGGCCATTCGCTCCGCCAGCCCGACCTTGAAGACGCGGCTCGACGACGCTGACGCGAAGCTGGCGGCCGTACGCGAGTCGTTGCTCGATAGCTATGGACGGTGGCGCCGGGCGCTGGAGGATCTGGAGAATCTCTGGGCGCTGGGCGCCTGGCGGTCAACCGCCGCCGAAGAATCGACCGAGCAGTCCGCGGCGCTCGCTGCCTGATTCGATCTGCGCGGCGTACACGGCGCGGCCCGCCTCGAATCGCTGCCAGTAGTCCGGCAGCTCACGCGCGAGCACGACGTGCACGCCGAGCAGCCGGTGCGTCTCATCGCCGGGCGCGCGCTCGGCGGCGGCGATCTTTTCTCGCTGCGCCTCGCTGAGCGTCGGCGCGATCATGTTTCGGAGCTCGGAAAGAAACGCGTGAACGCTCTGCGTGAACTCTTCTCGATCGCGCGTGTTGTCGGCGCTTGGCGCGGGAAGCGAGAGCGCCTGGCGACGTTTCACGAGCGCTTCGAGACACACGAAGTCGACCGCCTCTTCAAGGCGCTCGCGCAGCTGCACCTCGATGCGCGCCTTGAGATCGGCGGGCTGATTCGGGTCGCGCCGAAGCGACGTACCGAAGAATGAGCTGGGTGTCATAGGTTCGAGCTCACAATGCTAAGATCCTAACGTGCTCGTTGCTCGTGTGGCCGGCGTAACGCTGATCGCGCTGCTCGCGCTTCCCGCGTCCGCCTTCGCTCCGCCTCGTGACGTCTCCGGCACGCTCGATTTTTCCGGAATCAACGACGCCGCAAACGAGGCCGTCGCCAGCGGCGAGATCCCCGGCGCAGTCGTCATGGTCGGCCGCGGCGATGACATCTTGCTCCACCGCGCGTACGGATCGCGCCGCCTGCTCCCCCAGCCGGCGCCGATGACGGTCGACACCATCTTCGACCTGGCATCCCTCACGAAGCCCTTCGGGACGACCCTGGCCGTCATGTGCCTGGTCGAGCGGGGGGCGATCAAGCTCGACGCGCCGCTCGGGCGATATCTGAAGGAGTTCCGCGACAAGCAGTACGACGAGATCACGATCAAGCGGCTCCTGACCCACAGCGCCGGGCTCGTCGCCTATCCCCCGAACGGTGCCGTCTCGGCTGGTTTCCCGCGCGCGGCGAGCGCGATTGCCAAGCTGCCACTGGATTATCCGCCCGGCTCCGCCTTCCAGTACAGCGATACCGGATTCATCCTGCTTGCCGAGGTGGTCCGCCGAGTCAGCGGCACCCCACTCGACCGGTATCTCGAGAAGACCGTCTTCAAACCGCTCGGGCTGAACGACACGAGCTTCCACCCCAAGGCGGGCGCGCTCGGCCGTGTGGCACCGACGGAATTTGTCAACGGCCTGCTCTTGCGCGGCGAAGTTCACGATCAGCGCGCCCGCCTGCTGGGCGGGGTGGCCGGCCACGCCGGCATGTTCTCGACCAGTGCCGATCTCTCGCGGATCATCAGGATGCTTCTGAACCGGGGAACGCTCGACGGGCACCGCATCTTCGCACCGGCCACCGTGAAGGAGATGTGGGAGCCGACGCCCGACAGCAAGAGCGGCCGCGCCCTGGGCTGGGACGTGAGCTCGTCGTTCTCGAGGACGATGGCGCCGTTCTTTCCGGAGCGCTCCGTCGGCCACACCGGGTTCACCGGCACCGCGGTCTGGATCGATCCGCCGACGCGGAGCTACCTGATCGTCCTGTCGAATCGCGTCCATCCGTACGGCGGGGGCGAGTCACGCATCAGAGATCTTCGGATTCGCGTCGCCGCGGGCGCGGGCGCCCAGCTCTTCCAGCCGCCCGTCGTTGCCGATCCGGGCCCCATCAGCGGGCCCGCGGCCGATGGACCGACACCCGAGCGAGTCCTGCCGGGCGAAGCGGCCCTGCCGCCCGAGCGAGTCCTCACCGGGCTCGACGTGCTCGCCGATCAGAAATACGCCATGCTTTTGGGACACTCGGTCGGGCTCGTGACCAACCAGACCGGCGTTGACATGCGCGGACGCCGGTCGATCGACCTGCTCGCCAACGCGCCCGGCGTGCGTCTGCAGGCTATCTTCACGCCCGAGCACGGGCTGATGGGCCAGGCGAACGCCGACGTGCCCCATGGGCGCGACGCCGCGACCGGCCGCCCGATCTGGAGCCTCTACGGCGTCACCCGCCGGCCGACGCCGGCGATGCTCAAGGACATCACGCTCCTGGTCTTCGACATCCAGGACGTCGGGGCCCGCTACTACACCTACCTCACGACGCTCGTCTACGTGATGGAGGAGGCCGCGAAGCAGCGGATACCGGTGCTGGTGCTCGACCGGCCGAATCCCATCAACGGACGGATCGTCGAGGGACCGCTGATGGATCCAGATCTGCAGTCGTTCACGGCCCCACACCCCATCCCGGTGCGGACCGGGCTCACCATCGGCGAGTTCGGGAGGCTGGCGGCCGCCGAGCGGAAGATTCCCGTGTCGCTGACGGTGGTGCCGCTGGTCGGCTGGGAGCGTGACCGCTGGTTCGACGAGACGGGTCTGCCGTGGGTGAACCCATCGCCGAACATTCGCTCCGTCACCCAGGCGCTGCTCTACTCGGGGATCGGGCTCCTCGAGGCCACCAACCTCTCGGTCGGACGCGGCACCGACTTGCCCTTCGAGGTGATCGGCGCGCCCTGGATCGAGCCCCGGGGCCTGGCCGAGGCGCTCAACCGGCAAGGCCTCCGCGGCGTCAGGTTCGATCCGATCTGGTTCACCCCGACGGCGGACGTGTACGCGAGCATCTCGTGCGGTGGGGTCAGGATCGTCGTGACCGATCGCGAGGCGATTCGGCCGGTGACGGTGGCCTTCGCGCTGGCGCGGACCCTACGGGAGCGTCACCGTGACCAGTTCAGGCCTGAGAGCATCCAGAATCTTCTCGTGAACCGGTCGACGATGTGGGCCTTCCTGAGGGGCGAAGTTCTCGATCGGCTCGTCGCCTGGGCCGAGATTGACCGCAGCAGCTTCTTGAACCGCCGCGCGTCGTACCTCATGTACCGCTAGTCGTCATATTGTTGCGTCCCGCGGCGCGGAGTGCGCGGGACGGGCGGGGTCGGGCCGCTCCGGACCACGCGGCACGCGTGCGCTGCTCCGAGGTGGCTGGGCTCCATCTGGGCACGCCACCTCCGACGCCGCTTGGAGGGCGAGCGAGGGGATCACGCGGCGGCTTGGGTCCGTTCGGTCTCGCTGCGCTGTTGGGGGTTCTTGCCGGACCGGGGCGACGTCAGCGTTCGACTACCCGCTTGGCTTTGAACTCGTCGCGTAGCCTTTCGCGTTGCGCCGTCGGCACCGTGACCGAATTCGGGTCGCCGTCGCTGACGAATCGCTCGAGGGGATTCTTGTCGAAGTATGTGAGCCAGTAAGCGAGGTCGCGCTCGACCGCCTGGATGCGGGGGAGACGGATCGGATCGAACGACCGCGAGTAGGGCGAGGGGGCCGCGCCGCCCGCGACCATCAGCACGGCGTCGTGGGTATAGGTCGTGCCCTTGGCCGAGCCGCGGAGCACCCAGTTCACGTCGGACGGATAGACACCGTGCGGGAGCGCCAGGGTGCGAGTCTTGTAGTCCGGAACGTGACGCTGGATCCACACCTGAGCGTCCGCGACCTGCGCGCGCACCGTCGCCTCGGGGTACTTGGCGAGATTCGCATGCCAGAGGGTGTGGTTGCCGATCTCATAGCCGTGACTGGCCAGGAACTGGAGCTTCTTGCCTTCGAGGGCCGGCTGGTTGAAGAGCCGGTTGGGCGGGCTCGCGCCCGGTAGCACGTAGAAGGTGCCGCCTCGACCGAAATCCGGGTGCTCCTTGAAGAACGCCTCGAGGATGCCGACGCCGCACTTGGGGTCGATCTCGAGCGTGCCGTTCTTCTCGAGGTAACGGAACTGGCCGGGCGAGGAGTCGTCGAACGTGAGCACCACCGGCGTCGTCCCGGCCGGCAGCACGATACGCCGGTCGAGCAGGTCTCCCAGGTTGATCAGCCGGTAGCCCTTGGCGTACAGCGTCTCGAGGTCGCGTCGGAAGTTCTCGGGCGTCCGCGTCCAGCGCTCCTCGGGGTAGTCGATCTTGTGGTACTCGAGAATCATGATGCGCCCGAGCTCGTTGGGGGCGAGCTCAGCGGCGCCGGCGAACGAGACAAACAATAAAGCCGCGGTGAGGATCAGTGAGAGTACGAGCAAAAGTTTCACTTGGTCCCTGAGGCCTCTTTCTGCCGCAGCGCGCCGGCCGTGTAGTCGTTCCGGGGGTTCCAGAGCATCCAGCCGACCGCCCCGGCGTCGTCGGCTCCCTTAATCTGGGCGCGGACCTCGGTCACGCCGAAGATCCGCTTGTCGAATGCATAGTCCTTGAAATCTTGAAGCCACGGCCGCACCCGTACCTTCGAGTGGGTGGAGCGCTGACGGATCAGCCGCACGCTCTCGTGGACGATCTCATAGGGGTGCTGGACGGGGTTGCGGAATCCAGGGATACCCACGTGGTAGCCCGAGGGGTAGACCATCGGGCAGAAATAGTCGAGGTGCGGCGCCAGCTCCTCGATGCGCTGGCCGATATCAGTGTCGTTCTCGTTGAACGCGGTGTAGCCGAAGACGTCGGCGGCGACGTAGACCCCCAGCGGGCCGAGCTCGCGTCGCGCCAGGCCGAGGAAGCCGGCGATGGCGGGAAGCCTCGTCTGCTTGTTGTTGGGCGACGCATACTTCGCGGCGCCCAGCTTGCCGTCGGTGGGGAAGCGGACGTAGTCGAACTGGATCTCGTCGAACCCCCTCTTGGCCGCCTCGCGCGCGATGGCGACGTTGTACCGCCAGACCTCCTCGCGGAACGGATCGACCCAGGCGAGCTTCTCGTTGTCGATCCACGGCTTGCCGGTACGGGTGTCGATGATCGCGAGGTCCGGCCGGCTGCTGGCGAGGATGTTGTCCTTGAAGGTCACGATGCGCGCGATCGTATAGATGCCGCGCGCCTTCAGATCGGCCATCAGCCCGTCGAAGTCCTTGAGCGTGCCCGGGCCCTGCGCGCCGACCGCCAGCGCCTCCGGCACCTCGGTACGGTAGAGGATCCAGCCCCGGTCGCCCTTCACGTCGATCACCACGGCGTTCAGCTCGGTGCGCGCCGCCAGGTCGAGGACGCGGCCGCGAATTTCCTTGTGCCCGACGCCGAAGTACGTGAGGTACGCCGCCTTGATGGTCTGCGGCTTCATGACGACCTCGATCGCGTCGCGGGTGGGCGATACGATCACCTTCGAGAAGCCGGGCCGCTTGACGAGCAGCGGCGCGTCGGGCGGATGCCCCTCGACGGTGAACTTCCCCTCGGCGTCGGTCCGATGCTCGACTCCGCCGATCACGATGGAGGCGCCCTCGAGCGGAGCGCGGCTCGCGTCAAGGATCTGACCACTGACCATCTTTGGCCAGGTCACCCTCGGCGGCTCGGGCGCGCGCTCGACCGGTTTGCCGAGGTACTCGGAAACCGGACCGGGAGTTGGCGCTGGCTGGGATCGGTTCAGGGTCGTCGCGCGGGCGAGGTCCGACGGAGCCAGCACGCCGTAGCCGGCAACAATCGCAACAATGAGAAGCCCGGCTGTATAGGCTCCATCCAGGACGTTGCGACGACGATTCGACGACGTGCGCTCGTCACTCATCGGTACTTTCGACAATAGCCGGAGCGGGAAAGCGCACAAAGCAAAAATTTTTGCGGATACAATCCGGCGCATGTCACCCATTTCACGCTTCGGATGCGAGAGCGCGCGCCGGCGCGCGGTCGTGGTCGGCGGACTCCGCTTGAGCTTTCTCGAATGGGGCAACGCGGGGCGCCCGGTCCTCTGTTTCCTGCACGGCGGCTCCGCGCATGCCCACTGGTTCGACTTCGTGACGCCCGCGTTCGCCGAGCGATTTCACGTGATCGCGCTCGATCAGCGCGGTCACGGCGAGAGCCAGTGGGCGGAGCCGCCGGCGTACGGCACCGAACACTTCGCGGCCGACCTGCTCGGGTTCATCGACGCGCTCGGTCTCACACGGGTCACGCTCATCGGCCACTCGATGGGAGGCCACAACGCGATGTCGTTCGCGGCCTGGCACCCGGAGCGCGTGAGCGCGCTCGTGATCGTCGACTCGCGCCCGGTGATCCCGAGCGATCGCCTCGATCGTCTCCGGCGCCGCGGCGAGCGCACCTTACGGCCGTATCCCACGCGCGAGGCCGCGGCGCAGTCCTTTCGCTTGCTGCCGCGGGAGACGAACGCCGATCCGGCGCTGCTCGCGCACCTGGGCGCTTCGGGAGTCGTGGAGAAGGACGGGGCGTGGGTGTATCGCTTCGATCCGGCCAGTAACGCCGAGCGCCAGCCGGTCGACGCATGGACCTTGCTCGACCGGATCACGGCGCCGACCCTGATCTCGCGCGGCGAGCTCAGCCCCGTGCTCCCGCGCGATATGGCCGACAAGCTGCGCGCGGCGATTCACGGGGCGAGGCTCGTGGAGATTCCGGCGAGCTATCACCACCTGGTGCTCGACAATCCCGCTGGCTTCGTTCAGGAGCTCGACAGATTCGTGACGTCGGTGCTGCAGCACGCTGAGGGTCGGCTCGACGCACGCCGCGATTCGGGTTCCCAACCCGGTGGTTAGAGATACACAGCAGCGAAAGGTCTCGATGCGAAGCGGCGCCCGGTTTCGAGCGCGGGCTTTGCCCGCGCAACCCTGGGGAGGTTCGGAGGGGACCGTCGAGGTCCCCTCCGATAGAACGAAGCAGATGGGCCTTTTTCCGCAGCCTGCCTAGCGGTCGATGCGGAAGCGGGAGATCGCGTCCGAATCCAGCTCGACGCCGAGCCCCGGTCCCGACGGCACCCTGATCTCCCCGTTCACGGGCACGATCGGTTCGGTCACGATGTCGGCGCCGAGCGCGCCGCTAACGCCCACCGCGAACACGCCCTCCATGAGCGGCCCCGGCCACGCCGCGCACAGCTGCGCGACCGCCGCCGTCGCGACGCTCGTGCTCGGATGGTTGCCCGGGTAGATGCGCATGCCGGCCGCCGAGGCGAGCGCCCACAGACGCCACACGCGATACATCCCGCCGTTCTTCGCGATCTTGGTCTGCACCACCGTGGCGGCGCGCCGACGAATCACCTCCAGCAGGGAGTGGTCGGTCGACACGGACTCGTCGGCCATGATCGGAATGCTGGTCGCTCGGCACAGTGCGGCCAGACCGTCGAGATCCCAGATCGCGATCGGCTGCTCGGCCGCGTCGATGTCGTAGGGCTCGAGCTTCTTGAGCAGCGCGAGCGCGGCGTCGTAGGTCAGGGCGCCGTTGGCGTCGACTCGTAGCACGACCCGGTCGCCGAAGCGATCGCGGAGCGCGACGACGTTGGCCAGATCTTGCCTGGGATCGACGCCGATCTTCAGCCCGAAGTGACGAAAGCCGCGCTCGTAGAAGGCGTGCGCGGATTCCATGAGCTCGCCGACGGTTGGCTTCATCGCTAGAAGCCCGCAGACCCTCACCCGATCACGGCACTCCCCGGCGAGCAGCTTGTGGACGGGCAGGCCGACCGCCTTCCCGGCGATGTCGTAGAGCGCGTCGGCGACGGCCGCCTGCGCGTAGAGCGTGTTGTAGAGCGCTTCGTTCAACGTCATCAAGATTCCGCCGATGTCGAAGGGCGAGCGTCCGGCGATCAGCGGCTCGAAATGGTCCTTGACGGTGCGGACGAGGCTCCACAGCAGCTCAGCGCTGCCCTGACGGCGCCATGCCTGGGTCTCGCCGATGCCGACGATGCCCTCGTCGGTGTGCACGCGCACGATCAAGGTCTCGATCGACTCGCGGTCAGCGCCCTGCGAGATCCTGAACGGCTGGGCGAAGGGCAGGCGCAGTGGGATCGTCTCGATCTCGGTGATCTTCACGCGGTCAGTCTCCTATATATGGATGCGCCGAACCCGAGTGCCCGCCGACGCCGCATCTGAGCTACTGCTCGAGCCCCGCGATGAACTCCTTCAAGGTCGGAGCCCACTTCGCCCATTCGGGGCCGCTCGCCGAGTGTCCGAGCTCGGTATCGATCTCGAAATACTTCGCGTCGACGCGGGCCCGGCCGAGCCTGTCCATCACCCCCGGCGCGATCGACGGCGGGAAGAGCTTGTCGGTCCGCGACAGCACGTAGAGCACCTTCGCGCGCACGCGCGAGAAGTCGCGCTCGGCGTCGAACTTCACTGCCGCCTTGCGTAGCGCGATCATCGAGTTCGGGTCGAACTGCCGCGCCCAGCCCTCGGCAAGCTGGCGCAGGCGCGCCGCGCGCTCCCCCGGGTCGGTGATCGTGCGCGCGAGCACCTCGTTCTGTCCGTAGCGCTCGAGCGTCTCGATGCGGAGCTGCAGCAGGGTGGGGAAGATGCCGCCGCGGTCGTAGTACCACCCGCCATTCCAGTTCGGGTCGGTCGCAAAGCGATCCCGAAGCGCCTTCACGCTGGCGTCCCCGCCGGAGCCCTTCGGCGCCGACACGACCGGCACCACGCCGCTCATGAAGGTGGGGGACGTCACCGCCCACTGGAACGTCTGATAGCCGCCATACGACGGCCCCGCGACGGCGACGAGATGCTGGACGCCGAGGCCTTCGAGCAGCACCTTTTGCGCGCCGACGATGTCGCGCAGCGTGATGTCCGGGAAGTCGGGACCGTAGGGCTTGTCCGTCGTCGAATTCCTGCTCGCGGGCGCCGTCGAGCCATACGACGAGCCGAGCATGTTGGACGACACGACGAAGTAGCGATCGGTGTCGATCGCCTTGCCCGGGCCGATCAGGCCGTCCCACCAGCCCGGCGTCGCGTCGGTGTACGCGTACTTGCCGGCGGCGTGGTGGCTGCTGGTGAAGCCATGGGTCACGAGGATCGCGTTGCGCCCGTCGGGCGCGAGCCGTCCGTAGGTCTCGTAGGCGAGCGTCAGCTCGGGCAGCACCTGGCCGCTTTCGAGCTTGAACGCGGGCACCGTGAAGGTGCGGCTCAGGACGCGGTCCATGGAATCCGGCGGATTGGCGCCGGCGCCGTTGCCGTTCATGTGCGGCGAGCGCGTCTCGACGCAGGCGGACAGAGCCAGCGCGAGCAGTCCGGCGAGCCAGATCGCACGTGCCATTGGTTCCTCCAGCTCATTGATCGCTCACGACGGCCCAGCATAGGTCGCTTCGGCGTCGTCACGCAAGATCGAGCGCGCTAGGCGATCCCGACGTGCAGCGCGATCGTACCCAGCCCGAATCGTCGATAACCGACGTCCCTCAAGCCCACTTTCTCCATCAGCTCGACCAGCTCGTCAGGCGTCACGAAACGGTCGACCGACTGCGGGAGATAGGTGTAGGCCTGACGGTCGCCGGCCACCAGGGCGCCGACCGCGGGCACAACGCGGCTGAAGTAGGCGCCGAATGCCGCGCCCCAGAGGGGCTGGGCCGGGCGCACGATATCGAGCGTGACAACGCGACCGCCGCGCGTCGTCACCCGCCGCATCTCGGCGAGGCCGCGCTCCAGGTCTTCGAGATTGCGAAGGAGAAACGCCGACACCACGCAGGCGAACGCGCCGTCCCGGAAGGGGAGCGCCAGCGCGTCGGCGACCAGGAGCTCTGTGCGAGCCACGCGACGCTCGCGAAGCTTGGCCTGTCCGACCTGGAGCATCCCCTCGGAGAAATCGGCGCCCGCGACGAACCGGACGGGGGTGCGCGCGCGCACGGCGATGGCGAGATCGGCCGTGCCGGTGGCCAGATCGAGCACAGGGCCGGCCGGCGCGCCCGCAGCCGTGTCCGCGACCTTGCGGCGCCAGGCGTGATGGCGGCCGCCGGTCATCAGCGAGTTCATGAGGTCGTAGCGGCGAGCGATGCGCGTGAACATCGCCCGCACGGCCTCCGCCTTCGACGGAGAGGACGTCGGCGACGCCGGCACTAACGTAGGCCGAGCACCACCGCCGCCAGCACGATCAGCGCGATGTAGCCGTTGATGTTGAAGAAGGCGACGTCGAGGCGGGAGAGATCGCGCGGGCTCACGAGCGAGTGCTCGTACGCGAAGAGCGCCACGACGGCGAGCCAGCCGACCCAGTAGATCGGGCCGAGCGCCAGCTGCCAGCCGAGCAGGGCGAGCGCGAGCGCGGTGAGCGCGTGGTTCACGCGCGCCGTGATCAGCGCGGCGCGCACGCCGAAGCGGGCGGCGAACGAGTGAAGCCCCTGGGCGCGGTCGACCGCCACGTCCTGGCAGGCGTAGATCAGATCGAAGCCGCCGATCCAGGTCGTGAGCGCGAACCAGATGATGAAGGCGGGCGGATCGAATGCGCCGCGCACGGCGATCCAGCCGCCGGCGCCGGCGATGCCGTCGGTGAAGCCGAGGACCCAGTGCGAGAGCCACGTGAATCGCTTCGTGTAGTGATAGCCGACGAGAAACACCAGCGCGAGCGGCGCCAGAACGAAGCAGAGCAGGTTCAGCATCCACGCCGCCACGAACATCAACGCCGCGCCCGCGCTCGCCAACGCGCGCATCTCGCCCACGCCGAGCAGGCCGCTGGGCAGGTGGCGGCTCGCCGTGCGCGGATTCTTCGCGTCGATGAAGCGATCGACCACGCGGTTGGCCGCCATCGCGCACGTGCGGCCGCCGACCATCGCGGCCGTGACCCAGCCGACCGTCCACCAGCCGGGCCAGCCGCGGGCGGCCAGCACCATCGCGATGTAGGCAAAGGGCAGCGCGAACACGGTGTGCTCGAACTTGATGGCCTCGAGCACCCGCCGGAGCTTGCTCAGAGCCCGTACTCCTTCCAGCGCCGGGTGACCCGCTCGCGCATCTCCTCGGTCATCACGATCTCGTCGGGCCAGGGCTGGGCGACGTCGTCGAGCGCGCTCTTCTCCGTCGCGTCCACGCCGAGCTTGCCGCCGTAGCGATGGCGCAGCGCCGCGTGGTCGAGATCGTCCATCGGCCCCTCGAGGATCATCAGGTCTCGCCGGGGATCGATGTTACCGGTCGCGCGCCAGGCCACCTCGGAGAGGTCGTGGACGTTCACGTGCTCGCTGACCACGACGATGGTCTTCGCGAGCATCATGAGCCCCATGCCCCAGAGCGCCGTCATGACCTTGCGGGCCTGGCCGGGGTAGCGCTTCCTGATCGAGACGATCACGAGATTGTGAAAGATGCCCTCGGCCGGCATGTTCATGTCGACGACCTCGGGCAGCATCAGGCGGATGATCGGCAGGAAGAGCCGCTCGGTCGCCTTGCCGAGCCAGTAGTCCTCCTGCGGCGGACGCCCGACGATCGTCGTCGGATAGATCGGCCGCGCGCGGCGGGTGACCGCCGTGAGATGGAACACGGGATAGTCGCGCGCGAGCGAGTAGTAGCCGGTGTGATCGCCGAAGGGCCCCTCGCGCCGTCGCTCGCGCGGATCGACGTAGCCTTCGAGCACGATCTCGGCCTGCGCCGGCACCTCGAGATCGTTCGTCACGCAGCGCACGAGCTCGACGCCCTTGCCGCGCAGCCAGCCCGCGAACACGACCTCGTCGACGCCAGGCGGCAACGGCGCGGACGCCGCGTAGATCATCGCGGGATCGCCACCGAGCGCGATCGCGACAGGCATGCGCGTCGCCGACGTGGCCTGCTCTTCGGCGACCCGGTGGTGTTCGGCGCCGCCCTTGTGCGTCTGCCAGTGCATGCCGAGCGTCCGCTCGTCGAATATCTGCAAGCGGTACATGCCGACGTTCCGCTGACCCGTGATTGGATCGCGCGTGAAGACACCGGGCAAGGTGATGTAGCGACCGCCGTCGCCGGGCCAGCACTGGAGCGCCGGCAGCCCCGCCAGCGAGGGCCGTGCGGTCTCGACCACTTCCTGGCAGGGCGCCGTGGTGACGCGCTTGGGCCCGGCCTTCACCAGATCGAACAGCGTGTGGAGCTTGCCGAGACGCTCGGCGAAGGTGCCGGGCAGCTTCAGGTCGAGGAGCTTCGCCACGCGCTCGCCGAGCTCGTCCAGATGGCTCACGCCGAGCGCGGCGCCCATGCGGTCCTGCGCGCCGAACGCATTGACGAGCACCGGCATGTCGAAGCCCTCGACACGCTCGAACAGCAACGCCACGTTGCGCTCGGCGGGGCTCTTCGACACGCGGTCCGTGATCTCGGCGATCTCCAGGTCGCGCGAGACGGGCGCCGTCACCCGCCTGAGCCGCCCGTGCTTCTCGAGGTGGTCGACGAACTCGCGGAGGTCGGTGAAGCTCACTCGCGGTTGAAGACGGAGACCAGCCAGCCGGCGATCATGGGAAAGGCCAGACTCGGCACGACTCGCGCGAAGACGAAGCGCCAGCCCATGAGGGGCGCCTCCCAGGCGATGATCCGTTGCAGGCCGAACAGCGACCAGGCCGTCATGTAGGCGACGAGCGAGGACAGCGCGGCGCCCGAGTTCGCGAGGGCGACCATGAACGGCATCGTCACCATCGGGCCGCCGGGCGTGACCACGCCGGCCAACGTTGCCAGGAGGAGCGCGCGCAGCCCGCCGCCCTGGCCGAAGTGCCGCGAGACAAAGTCCTGAGGCACCAGTACCTGCATCAGGCCTGCCAACAGGAGGGCGACCACCATCCGTGGTAGGACAAATGCGAGCATCGAGAAGCCGTTCTTCGCTCCGAGCAGCGGCAATCCCGGATCCTTCAGGTAGGCGATGCCGGCGAGGACCACTGCGGCCGCGGCGAGCACGATGGTCGAGGCGTCCAGCGGAGACCGCATCGCGTCATTATTGCATAGGGCCCGGGGGTCCGTTCATACTCGGAGGATGGCGCGCCTTCCGAAGAAGCAGGAGGTCGTCAGGGGACTCCTCGACAACCTCAACGAGGCGCTCGTCATCCTCGATCCCGCCCTCGAAGTCGTCGAGTGGAACGCGGCCATGGAGCGCCTCACCGGCGTCCGCTCGGCCGATGCCATCGGGCGCAGCGCCGCGGCCATGTTGCCGCTGTTCCGCGACACCACGCTGGTCCCGCTGATCCGCCGCGCCCTTGCCGGCGAGACACCCGACGCGGTCGAGCTATCCCACACGCTGGCCGGCGACAACCGGGTCGTATGGCTCAAAGCCCGCTGCGTCCCGTGGCGAGACGGCGAGAGCACGGGCGCCGTCGCGTTTTTCAGCGACGTCAGCGACCAGCAACGGCACGCGCTCTTGCTGCTGGCGATGGAAGCCATCGGACAGTCGCTCACCTCCTCGCTCGATCTCAACGAGGTCCTCGACACGATCGTCAACAAGGCGCTCGAGGTGATGGGCGCCGAGTCGGCGATGGTCGTGCTGGGCGACGCGACGGCGCCGGAGTTCCGCGTGATGCGCGCGGCCGGTCGTCTGAGCACCGAGTACGCGCGCGTCGGCACCATTCCGGTTGGCGGCGGCCCGATCAGCGTGGCGGTGCGCGACGGCCGCACCATGAGCACGCGCAACATCCTGACCGACACGCGGCTCTGGCTCGCGCCCACGCGCCGCAGCGACATCGAGCGCGAAGGCTTCAAGGCCACCGCCGCGGCGCCGCTCGCCGTGAAGGATCGGATCCTCGGCGCGCTGGTCGTGCACTACTGGACGGAGCGCACCTTCGGCAGCGACGAGACCGCCGCGCTCGAGTTCCTGGCCAAGCAGGCCGCCATCGCGATCCGCAACGCCTCGCTCTACGAGGCCGAGCACGCCGAGACCGCCCGCATCAAGGCCGTGACGAACGTGAACCGTCGCATCTCGAGCGCGCTCGAGCTCGACGCGCTCTTGAGGACCATTTCCGACTCGGCCGCCGAGCTCACCGGCGCGCGGCTCGTCACCTTCTGGCTGGCCGACGAGCAGCGGCGCACGCTCTCGTTCACGAGCAGCACCGTGCCCGAGATGATGGAGTCGTACGCCCCGACGATCATGACGTACGACCAGGGCGGCACCGGATGGGTCGCCCGCCACCGCGAGCCGTTGGTGGTCGACGACATGCTTGCCGACGATCGGCTCGTGAACCGTGCGTGAACGGAACAATGGGGCATTCGGTGCTTCGCGGGCTACCCGGTCCTCGCCGGCGAGGAGCTGCTCGCGGTCATGGCGCTCGGCCACACCGAGCCGCTGCGGTTCGGCAAGGACACGCGCGACCTCATCGATCTGTTCCTGGCGCAGGCGGCCATCGCCATCCAGAACGCTCGGCTCTTCCGCGAGGCCAAGCAGCGTCGCGACGTCGCCGAGGTGCTGGCGCGCCTGGCGCGCGAGCTGACGTCGACCCTGGAGGTCGAGCCGATCGCCAAGCTCCTGGCGCGCGGCGCCGCTGAGCTGGTGAACGCGCGCGCCGCCGGCGTGTTCCTGATCGAGCCCGAAGACGGCTCACTGCGCGCGACGGCCACCTACGGCGCCGATGCCGACATCATGCGCGAGCTGATCTTCAAGTCGGGCGAAGGCGCCGTGGGTCGCGCCATCGTCGATCGCCGGATCGTCACCTCCGCGGACATCCTTTCCGATCCGGCCATCCAGCTGGCGGCGTGGGTCCGCGAGCGAATCCGATCGAGCGGCTATCGCGTGGTCGTCGGCGTCCCGCTCCTGACCCACGACCGGGTCATCGGCGCGCTCGGCCTCGGCGCCGAGCCGGGCAGCACGTTCTCGCGTGAGGAGCTCCAGACACTCGAGGCGCTCGCCGACCAGGCGGCGCTCGCGTTCGAGAACGCGCGGCTGTACGCGAGCGCGCGCGACAGCCTGGTGCGGCTGGGCGAGAAGCAGGTGCAGCTCGTGCAGGCGGCGAAGATGTCGGCGCTCGGCCAGCTCGTCTCCGGCGTTGCTCACGAGCTGAACAATCCGCTCAGCGTCATCGTCGGCTACGGCCAGCTCCTGCTCGCGCGCGAGGTGCCGACCGCGGTGCTGCGGCCGATCGAGCTGATGGTGAGCCAGGCCGACCGCATGGCGAAGATCGTCAGAAACCTGTTGCTGTTCGCGCGCCAGCGCCCGGCCGAGCGCACGACGGTGAACATGAACGAAGTCCTGGAGCAGACCCTGGCGCTCCGGATCAACCAGCTCACGGTCTCGGGCATCGCCGTCGAGAAGAAGTTCGCCCGCGGCCTGCCGCCGGTTCTGGCGGACCCGCATCAGCTCGAGCAGGTCTTCCTGAACCTCTTGCTGAACGCCGAGCAGGCGATGCTCGAGGGCAAGACCGGCGGCCGCATCATCCTGAACACGACCGTGAGCCGCGACGGGCGCATGGTGCACGCCGAGGTGATCGATGACGGTCCCGGCATTCCACACGACGCACTGTCTCATGTCTTCGAGCCCTTCTTCAGCACCAAGCCCGTCGGCAGCGGCACGGGCCTCGGGCTCTCGGTCTCGTACGGGATCGTCGAGGAGCACGGCGGCCACCTGGTCGTCGAGAGCCGCCCGGGCCGCACGGTGTTCCGACTGGAGATGCCGGTCGCGCAGTCGGCGGCCGCCCAGCGCGCGGCGCCGGCGGGCTCGCCCATGATCGTCACGGGCGAAGGCCGGATCGCTCTCGTTGTCGAGGACGAAGCGAGCGTGCTCGATCTGATCGTGACGATCTTGAGCCAGACGGGCTGGCGCGTGGACGTCGCCACCGGCGGCCGCGAAGGACTCGAGCGGGTGCGCCACCAGCGCTACGACCTGATCGTGTCGGATATCCGGATGCCCGACGGCGACGGCGAGTCGTTCTACCGCGCCGCGACCCAGGACGATCCCGCGCTCGGCCAGCGCTTCATTTTCATCACCGGCGACACCGCCAACCGCGAGGCGTTTTCGTTCCTGAAGGACGCCGGCGTGCTCATCCTCGAGAAGCCCTTCCAGCCGACGTTCTTCCTCGACGCCGTCCGCCGCGTCACGTCGTGATTGACACCGCCCCAGATCGTGCGCGCTTCGGTCGTTCGTCGTGATTGACACCGCCGCCCCGGCACGTTAGTAGAGGGGGGCGAGGTTCGCGATGACGAAGGCCGAGCTCGTGGCGATCATGGCGAAGAGTGCGGGAGGCTCGAAGATCTCCGCAGAGCGCGCCATGAACGCCTTCGTGTGCGGCATCATCGAGTCGCTCCGCCGAGGCCGCCGCGTGACCCTCTCGGGCTTCGGTACGTTCGTCGTCACGCGTCGCGCCGCCCGCAACGGCCGTAACCCGCGGACCGGCAAGGAGATTCAGATTCCGACGGCCAAGGTCCCGCGCTTCCGCCCGAGCCGCACCCTCAAGTCCGCGATCCGCTGAGTCGTGGGGGCCGCTCGCTCCCTGCGTTCCCCTATGCGAGACGGTCGTCCATCGGCGGGTGTGGTAAGGTTGGGTGCGTTGGTGGGGGATCGTCTAGTGGTAGGACGCGTGGCTCTGGACCACGTAGCGGGGGTTCGAATCCTCCTCCCCCAGCCAACAAATTTCGTCGCGCGTTCGGTGTTGCGTTCGTTGCGCTTGGCCGGCCCCATCGTCTAGAGGCCCAGGACACGGCCCTCTCAAGGCTGAAACACGGGTTCGAATCCCGTTGGGGCCACCATCGTGATTTCGTTGATGTTTGACGGCTGCATGTTCGAGTCACGTCGCCGACCGGACTCAAACACGAAGCTCATTTCTCCGTTTTCTCCTCGTTAGCGGCTCAGGACGTCGAGCGCCTTGGCCTCGTAGAATTCCACCGCCTGTTTGAGCGCCGCCGGGCGGATCTGCGCGTAGAGCTGCGTCGTCTCGATCCGCGTGTGGCCGAGCAGGCCGCGCACTTGCTCCAGATCGCCGTGCTGTTGGTAGACCTCCATCGCCACGCCATGACGAAGGTCGTGGGGCTT
>QHSQ01000525.1 GCA_003221615.1 Candidatus Rokuibacteriota bacterium
CCAGTGGCGCACCTCTTCGTAGCCCGCGTGCGCGGAGATCAGCCGATGGCGGGTGAGGATGCGCCGGGCGTAGGCATCGGCGACGAACACGGGCCGGCCGGCCGCGTAGAGCAAGATTGCGTCGGCCGTCTCGGGCCCGAGACCGGGGATCTCGAGCAGGCCGGCGCGGAGCGGACCGAGCGGCATCGTCCGCATCCGCCGCAGTCTTCCGTCCAGCCGATCGAGGATCCAGCGGGTCAACGCCTGGAGCCGGCGAGCCTTCACGCGGTGAGTCCCGGCCGAGCGAATGATCCCGGAGAGGCGGGACACGCCGAGGGCCGCCAGCCGTTTGGGCGTCAGGCGTCGGCGGGCACGGAGCGCCGCGATCGCCCGGGCTGCGTTGATCCAGGCCGTGTGCTGGGCGAGGACGGCGCCAACGGCGATCTCGTACGGCGAGCGGCCGGGCCACCAGCGCTGCGGGCCGTAGCGCCGGCGGAGCGCCCCGTAGAGGCGCAGAAGGCGGGCCTTGAAGCGATCGCGTGGCGGACCGGGCGTCCGGCCGCGCCGCGGACCTGAGCCGATGCCCGGGCTCATCGTCCTTCTCCAGGCCCTGCTGCTCGCGGTGAGTGGCCCGCCTTCCTCACCGGAGTACCTCCCCATTCGGGTCGCCGAGGCCGAGGGCTACTTCTCCGCGGAGGGGCTCGCGGTCACCATCAGGACGACGCGGGCCGAATCCGGCGCCGCCGAGGCGCTGGCCCAGGGCCAGGCGGATCTCGCCGCCACGACGCTCGAGGCGATCCTGCGCTTCGGGCTTCGGGCGGCGACAAATCAAGCTCCGCGGCTCATCTTCGGGCTGACCGCCGCGCCCCCGGTCGCCCTGCTGGTGGCCGGCCCCCACACCAGCGCCGTCCGATCGATCGAGGACCTCTCCGCGCTGCGTGTGGGCGTCACGACGCCGGGAGCGCCCGAGCACGCCTGGTTCGGCTGGCTCCTGGCCCGGGCGGGCCTGAGCATCGCCCAGGTGCGCGTGACGAGCCTCGGCGAGCGCGGCCTCGTGACCGCCATCGACTCGGGTGATGTCCACGTCGCGCTCGTCCCCGAGCCGATGGCCTCGCAGCTCCTGAGTCAGGGCCGAGCCAAGCTGCTCGCCGACTTTCGGACTCCGCGCGCCGCGGCCACGCTGCTCGGGTCGACCACGGTGAACGCCGCCATCTTCACCCGGGCCGACCGGCGCCCGCCGGAGCGAGAGCTGTCCGCCATCGCGCGCGCGCTCAGAAAAGCCGAGCAGCGGATCCACACGGCCGACGCGCGAGACCTGGCGGATCGGCTCCCGACCCGCGTGGTGGGCGAGTTCGCCGATTTCGAGGCCCGGCTCGCGGCCTCGCGCGCGCTCTATCTGACGGACGGCCTGGTCTCGGCCGACCAGCTCCAGCAGACGATCTCGATCATCCGGACGCACACGCCGTTGCCGCAGTCGGTGAAGATCCCGCGGCCCGAGGACATGCTGATTCAGATCAAGCCCTCCGCTCGCTGACGACACCGAAGTCTTCCAGCAGGCGCCGCGTCGCCTCCACCGGCAGTCCGATCACGTTGGTGTACGAGCCGACCACGCCGTCGACCAGCGCCCCGCCGAGATCCTGGATCGCATAACCGCCCGCCTTGTCGAACGGCGACCCCGACGCGACATACGCCTCGACCGTCGCGTCCGAATAATCCGCCATTAGGACCCGGCTTACCGCCGTTGCCGAAGCCCCGCGCTCGGTCCCGGCGTCGACCACAGCGACGCCCGTAATGACCTCATGCCATCGCCCCCGCAACCGCACGAGCATCCCTCTCGCCTCCTCGGGCCCCGACGGCTTCCCCAGCACGACGCCGTCGACGACAACCACGGTGTCCGCCCCCAGCACCACGCCCACCCCAACCCGGCCAGCTACCGCCCGAGCCTTCCTCAAAGCGAGCTGAGCCACCGCGTCGCCTGTAGGACCTTCGGCGAGCACCTCCTCGATCTCGCTCGGAACCACCTCGAACTCCCCCCAAATCCTAAGCATGAGTTCCCGGCGTCGCGGAGATTGAGAGGCCAGGATCAATCTCATGGCTCTAGGCGGGGCGCCGGGGGGGGGCCGGGGGGTGCTGGACCCCAAAGGTCATGGCCAGAAACCGCAAGTCGACCGTAGCGGGCGGCATCAGCCCGATCATCGGGCCTCGGGTCATCAGCTCGCGGGCGTTTCCGGCCGGGAGGAGACTACCGAGAAGCTCTCCGAGCAGCGAGCCCACGACGAGGCCGGCGAGGACGACCAGGATGATCAGCCCGATGCCACGCTGGGCGGGCATCTTGGGAACGGCTCAGGTGACGATCAGGGGGTTCGCGTCGGTGACGATCCGGGTCTGCTTCGCGATGCTCTTGCGGATGAACTTCGGCAGGCTGAAGGCGTGCTGATGGGTCACGCCGTCCCAGTACTCGAGCGAGCCCTTGATCCGGTCGGCGACGAGCTTGTCGACCGTCCTGGCGTCCTGCTTGTTTGGGTCGACCTTCTTCGACGCGACGATGAACCCCCACGGCGTGCCGAAGCACGAGACGAAGCTCTGGTAGCCCGCGACGACGGGAAACACCTCGCGCAGGGTTCGGTGGATCGACGTGAAGAACGCCAGCTCGCCGCGCTTCGTCATCCCGGCCTGCATCGACATCGTCCCGCCCGGTGTGAGCCGATCTCTCACCAGCGTGTAGAACTCGCGGGTGAACAGCATGCAGGCCGGCCCTTCCTCGAGCGGCTCGACCAGATCGACCGAGA
>QHSQ01000130.1 GCA_003221615.1 Candidatus Rokuibacteriota bacterium
GTGGAAGCCTCGGGGCGCCTACTACATCCTGACGGACGTCGCGCACTTCATGAAGCGCTACGACGTCCCCGACGACACGGCGTTCGCGATGTGGCTCATCACGAACGTCGGCGTCGCGACGGTGCCCGGCTCGTCCTTCTATGCCCACCCCGAGCTCGGCCGCACGAAGATCCGGTTCTGCTTCCCGAAGACCGACGACATGCTTCGGGACGCGGGAGAGCGCCTCCTCAAGCTTCGCTCGTGACCTCGCGCGACGCCGTGCGCGCCATATGGCAAGCGGCGCTGGCAGCGGGCGACGTGACGCCGCTCGTCCGAAGCCATCTCCACCTCGATCGCCAACACACCCGGATCTTCCTCCTGGGCGCCGGCAAGGCGAGTGGGGCGATGGCGGCCGCGGCGGAGGAAGTCGCCGGCGACCGCGTGGCCGGGGGCTTCGTCGTCGTCAAGGACGGCTACGGCGGCCACCTGCGGCGCGTCGAGATCGCCGAGGCGGGTCATCCCGTGCCTGACGCGAGGGGGCTCGCGGCTTCCGGGCGGCTCCTCGAGGTCGCGCGGAGCGCCGGTGAAGACGATCTCGTCTTGTTCCTGGTCTCCGGCGGCGGCTCCGCCTTGACGCCGGCGCCTGCGCCGCCGATCACCTTGGCCGAGAAGCAGGAGGTCACGCGGCTCCTCCTCGCCTCGGGAGCGGCGATCGGCGAGCTCAACGCGGTCCGCAAGCACCTGTCGGTCTTCAAGGGTGGTCAGCTAGCCCGCGCCGCCTCGCCGGCCACGGTGCTCACGCTCGCGCTGTCGGACGTGATCGGCGATCCGTTCGACGTGATCGCCTCGGGGCCGACGGCGCCCGATCCGACCACCTTCGCCGACGCGCTCGAGGTGCTGGCGCGGAGAGGACTCTCGGGCCGCGTGCCGCCGTCGGTCGCTCGGCGTCTCGAGGCCGGGCGCGCGGGCGAGATCCGGGAGACGCCGAAGCCCGGAGATCCGCTCTTCGATCGCGTCACCAACGTGGTCGTCGGCAACAACGCGCTCGTCACCGATGCGGCGGCGGCGACCGCCAGACGCCTGGGCTATCGAACCGATCTCACGACGCGCGAGCTGCAGGGCGAGGCCCGCGACGTCGCGCGCGAGTTCGTCGCGCGCGCGCGACGACTCCCGCCGCCGGCCTGCCTCATCGCGGGCGGCGAGACCACCGTGACGGTCCGGGGGCCGGGGAAGGGCGGCCGTTGTCAGGAGTTCGCCCTGGCCGCCGCGCTCGCGCTCGAGCCCACGGATCGCATCACGATTCTGGCGGCCGGCACCGACGGCACCGACGGCCCGACCGACGCGACGGGTGCGATCGTCGACGCCGGGAGCATCGCGCGCGGCTCCGCCGCCGGAGCCGATGCCCGGCGCGCGCTGGCCGACAACGATGCCTACCGATTTCTGCGCGCGAGCGACGATCTGCTGGTGTCCGGCCCGACCCGCACGAACCTGCTCGATCTCTACGTGGCGGTGAGCGCGACATGAGCGCGGATCCCATCCTCTTCCGGGATCTGGCGTATGTCTTCGTCGCCGCGGTGCTCGGCGGATCGCTCGCCTGGCTCACCCGCCAGCCGCTGATTCTCGGCTACGTCATCGGCGGTCTTCTCATCAGCCCCCTGACCCCCGGGCCGGCGGTCTCCGACATCCACACGTTCGAGCTGTTCGCGGAGATCGGCGTCGTGCTGCTGATGTTCTCGCTCGGGATCGAATTCTCGCTGAAGGACCTGATGGGCGTGAAGTGGATCGCGCTCGTCGGCGGGCCGATCGGCATCGTCCTGTCCACGGCCGTCGGGCTCGCCGTCGGGAGCCTGCTCGGCTGGAGCCCGGTCGCCGGCGCGGTCATCGGCATGGTCGTGTCCCCCGCGAGCACGATGGTGCTGGCCCGGTTGCTCCTCGATCGCGGCGAGCTCCACAGCCGGCACGGCCGGATCATGATCGGGATCACGCTCGTCGAGGACCTGGCGGCCGTCGTCCTGATCATCCTGATCCCGGCCCTCGGCACGATGCAGGGCGACCGGGTCCTCGCGGTCGCGAAGGCGCTCCTGACGGCGGCTGCGATCCTGGTGCCGTTCTTCTATCTCGCCTCGCGCATCCTGCCCCAGGTCCTGGCGCGAGTGGCGCGCACGCGGAACGAGGAACTCCTGCTGCTCGTAACGCTCGCCCTCGGTCTCGGCGCCGCGGCGGTCACCCAGGCGGCCGGGCTGTCGCTGGCGCTCGGCGCGTTCCTGGCTGGGCTCCTCATCAATCAGTCGGACTACGCGCACGAGATGCTGGCCCGGCTCCTGTCCCTGCGCGACGCGTTCGTCGCGCTCTTCTTCGTCACGGTCGGCGTCCTGATCGACCTGCGCGTGGTCGTCGACAACATCGGCTTGCTGGGCGTGCTGGTCGGGCTCGTCGTGATCGGCCAGTGGGCGATCTGGACGGTGGTCTCGCTGCTCTTCCGCCAGTCGCTGTCGACGGCCCTGCTGGTCGGCGTGGGCCTTGCCCAGATCGGCGAGTTCTCGTTCATCCTCGTCCAGGTGGCGCGCGAGGCCGGTCACGTCGGCGCGGACGTATACAGCGCCACCCTGGCCGCCTCGCTGGTGACGATTCTGATCAATGCGGCTCTGGTGCGGCTGGTCCCGCGCTGGATCGGTCCGGCGCGGCTGACCAAGGGCTCGATGCCGGCGCTCGGCCTGCCATCGGGACCTGCGCTGGAGGGCCACGTGGTCGTGTGCGGCTTCGGCCGGGTCGGCAGCGCGATCGGCGAGGCGCTCGAGACGTTCAACATCCCCTACATGGTCATCGAGACCGATCCGGACATCGTCAAGAGCCTGCGCGCCCGCAACGTGCCCGCCGTGTTCGGCGACGCCGCCCAGCGGGTCATCCTGGCCGCCGCTCAGGCCGACCAGGCCGCGCTCGTCATCCTCGCGATTCCCGAGAACGACCGCGCGCGGCAGGCCGTGCGGCGCATTCGCTCGTTCAACCCGACGGTTCAGATCCTGGCGCGGGTGCACGATCTCGCGTGGCGCGCCCGGCTCATGGAGGCAGGCGCGGCCGAGGTGATCCAGCCGGAAGAGGAGGCCGCGTCGACCCTGATCCGGCACGCGCTCGAGCGGCTGTCGCTTCCACGCGAGCGGGTGCTGGCCTATCTCAACCGGTTTCGCGGAGCGATGGAGCGGGCCAAGGCCGAAGCCGAAGAGGTCGGCGCGGGGCTGCCGCAGCTTCGTGAGGTCAGCCTGAGGGGCGGTAACCTCGTGGGCCAGTCGCTGGGCGAGGCGCGCGTGCGCGAGCGGTTCGGGGTCACCGTCGTCGCCGTCACCCGTGTCACGGGGGAGCAAGTCGCGGATCCGACCGCCGAGACGGTATTGCGCCGGGGCGACCGGCTCCGCCTCTTCGGACTACCCCGGCAGATCGACACACTGCTCTCGGGTTCCGAAGTGCTCATCGAATGAGCGAGATGGTCTAAGCGGCTGAAAATCCGCTCACGCCCATCAGTCACTCACACGGTTATCCACGACTCCGTCACAGCGTTGGTGGAAAACATCTGCACGCGCTGGGGGCAAAAACGGCGGCTGCAACGGCCGTGATATCCTCCCTTTCATGTCGCGCGTGAACCTCCTCGGTCTCCTGCCTTCCGAGCTCGAGGACCTCGCCGTCGAGCTCGGAGCTTCGCGCTATCGGGGCCGCCAGCTGGCGACGTGGATCTATCGCAAGTCCGTCTTCGACCTCGAGGCCATGACCGATCTGCCGAAGGACTTTCGCCAGGAGCTCGCCGAGCGGGCCGTGGTCGAGGTGCCCGAGCTCGAACGGGAGATGCCGTCGGCTGACGGTAGCCGCAAGCTCGTCTTCGCCTTGAACGGCGCAAGCCGCATCAGCTCGGTGCTGATGCCGGACGACGAGCGGATCACGCTCTGCGTCTCGACCCAGGTCGGCTGCGGCTTCGCGTGCGGCTTCTGCCTGACCGGGGTGATGGGGCTCGAGCGCAATCTGACGGCGGGCGAGATCGTGTCTCAAGTTCTCGTGTCCAACCGCCTGCTCGAAAAGGAAAGTCGGCGCGTCACTCACATCGTGTTCATGGGCATGGGCGAGCCGCTCGCGAACTACGCGGCGGTGGTGAAGGCGCTCCGGATTCTCACGGATGCGAAACTCGGCGTCGCCTATCCTCCCCGTCGGATCACCGTGTCGACCGTCGGGCTCGTCCCGGGGATCGACAAGCTCGGCCGCGAGGACCTCAAGGTCAACCTTGCGATCTCGCTGCACGCGACCACCGACGAGGTGCGGTCGCGGCTCATGCCGGTGAACCGGTCCTTCGATCTCGCGGCGCTGCTCGCCGCCGTCAAGCGCTATCCGCTGGCCTCCCGCCAGCGCGTGTTCTTCGAGTACGTCATGCTCGAGGACGTCAATGATGCGCTCGATGACGCGCAGCGCCTCGTGCGCCTGCTCCGCGGCGTCAAGGCCAAGGTGAACCTGATCCCGTTCAACGACTGGGAGGGCGCGCGGTTCCGGCGGCCGCCGCTGGCCCGGATCCTCGCGTTCCAGTCGGTCTTGCTGGACGCCGGGATCACGACGACCGTGAGGTGGAGCAAGGGCGAGGACATCGGAGCCGCGTGCGGTCAGCTCCGGGAGCCTCTGGCGGTCGCCAGCGCGAGTGACAGCTGACTTGAGCGCCGCCCGGACCGTTTCCTTCGCAACCCTCGGGTGCCGGCTCAACCAGGTCGACACGCAGCAGATCCGGACCTTGCTCGAGGCGCGCGGGTACCGAACCGTGGATTTCGACGAGCCCGCCGACGTGGTCGTCGTCAACACGTGTACCGTGACCGCCCGCGCCGAGCTCTCCGATCGCCAGATCATCCGGCGCGCCGCGCGAGTGAGCCCGGAGGCGACACTGGTCGTGACCGGGTGCTGGGCTCAGACGAGCCCTGGCGACGTCGCCGCCATGGAGGAGGTCGACCTCGTGGTCGGCAACGGGGACAAGCATCGCTTGCCCGAGCTGCTCGATCGGATCGGCGCCGAGCGCGTGCACGTCTCGGACATCGGCGAAGTGCGCGCGGTGGAGGTGACGCCCGCGGCGCGCCTCAGCGGCCGCTCGCGCGCGTTCCTGAAGGTCCAGGACGGTTGCCAGCATCGCTGCGCGTTCTGTGTTGTACCGCTGGCGCGCGGCTCCAGTCGGAGCCTCGAGCGGAAGGCCGTCCTCGAGCAGGCCCGTCATCTCGTCGAGGCCGGACACCCCGAGCTGGTCCTGACCGGCGTAGACCTCGGGCACTACGGCGCCGATCTCACGCCACGGACGAGCCTGGCGGCCCTGGTGAGAGCGCTCGCCGAGATTCCCGGCCTGCGCTGGGTGAGACTCTCGTCGCTGCTGCCCGCGTATTTCACGCCGGAGCTGGTCGAGGTCGCGACGGCGTCACCGGTGGTGGCGCCCCATTTCCACATCCCGTTGCAGAGCGGTAGCGACCGGGTGCTGAAGGCGATGCGGCGTCCGTACAACACGCGGATGTACCGGGCGCTCATCGAGCGTCTGGCCGCCGCGCGGCCGCGGCTCGGCCTCGGGGCCGACCTCATCGCCGGCTTCCCGGGTGAGACCGACACCGACTTCGCCGAGACCATCGCCTTCGTCCGCGAGTTGCCGTTCTCCTACCTGCACGTCTTCCCGTACTCGGCCCGCGCGGGCACCGAGGCCGCGACGCGAGCGGGGCACCTCGGCTCGCGCACGATCACGCATCGAAGCCGTGTCCTTCGCGACATCGGCCGCGAGAAGAGCGACGGGTTCCGACGCGGGCTGATCGGGCACGTCGAGGAAGCGCTCGTACTCGAGACCGTGGATCGTGCGACCGGCGGGCTGGTCGGGCTCACCGGCAATTTCGTCGAGGCCGTGTTCTCGGGCCCGCCGCGGCTCGCGGGAACGATCACCAGGATTCGCGTCACCGGGGTCGAGCCGGACCGGACGCTCGGCGAGCTCGCCGAGCCCGAGGATCGATGAAAGCCGCCGAGGCCGCGATCGGCGTCATCGGCGGCAGCGGCCTCTACGAGCTCGAAGGCTTGAGCGACGTCAGGTGGCAGAAGGTGCAGACGCCGTTCGGCGCGCCGTCGGATGCCTACTGCGTGGGCCGATTCGGCGACCGGCGGGTGATCTTCCTGCCGCGCCACGGCCGCGGCCATCGGGTGACGCCGAGCGAGCTCAACTTCCGCGCCAACATCTGGGGGCTCAAGTTCCTGGGTGCCCAGTGGGTGATCTCGATCTCGGCGGTCGGCAGCATGAAGGAAGCGATCCGGCCGCTCGATCTGGTCGTCCCGGATCAGTTCTTCGATGCGACCAGGCGGCGCGTCTCGTCCTTCTTCGGCGACGGCATCGTCGCGCACGTCGGCATGGCGGAGCCGGTCTGCCCCGACCTGGCGGCCGCGCTCGGGAAGGCGGCGCAGGAGACGAGCGCGACCGTGCACCGCGGCGGGACCTACATCTGCATCGAGGGCCCGCAGTTCTCGACCAGGGCCGAGTCGCGCATCTATCGTAGCTGGGGCGTGGACGTCATCGGGATGACCAACATGCCCGAGGCGAAGCTCGCGCGCGAGGCCGAGCTCTGCTACGCGACGCTCGCGCTCGCCACCGACTACGACGTCTGGCACGAGACGCACGCGGCCGTGTCGGTCGAAGCGGTCGTCCAGAACTTGTTGAGGAACGTGGCCACGGCCAAGGATGTCCTCCGGCGGGTGATTCCCGTCATTGCGGCTCCACGTACGTGTGAGTGCTCGAGCTTGCTCAAGAACGCCGTGATCACCAACCCGAACGCCTTCCCGCCCGCAACGAGGAAAAAGCTTGGACTGCTACTCGACCCTTACTTTCCGCGCGGCGGGACCCGTGTTCCGCGAGGCCGGAACCGCGTTCCGCGCCAGCGCAACCGCATTCCGCGCGAGCGGAGCCGGCGTGCGCCCGCAGCAGGCCACCCTCGGTCCAAGCCGGACTCAAGGACCCCGTTACAATGAGTGAGCTCCTCGTCGTCGGCTCGGTCGCGCTCGACAGCGTCGAGACGCCGTTCGGCAAGGTGCAAGAGGCGCTCGGCGGCTCCGCGACTTATTTCGCGTACTCGGCGAGCTTCTTCGCCCCCGTGCACATCGTGGCGACGGTAGGGGAGGACTTCCCCGAGGCGCATCTGAAGCTCCTCGAGGACCGCGGCGTGGACATCGCCGGGCTCCAGACCTCGAAGGGCCGCACGTTCCGGTGGACCGGCGAATACGGGTACGACCTCAACGAGGCGAAGACCCTCGAGACCCAGCTGAACGTCTTCGCCGAGTTCCGGCCGGTCCTCGGCGAGGGCCTTGGGCGAACGCCCTTCCTCTTCCTGGCCAACATCGATCCCGAGCTCCAGCTGGACGTGCTGCGCCAGATGAAGGAGCGACCGCGGCTGGTCGCGCTGGACACGATGAACTTCTGGATCCAGGGCAAGCGCGACGCGCTCCGGCGCGTGCTGGCCGAGGTCGACGTCGTGACGATCAACGACGGCGAGGCGCGCCAGCTCGCCAGCGAGCCGAACCTGATCCGCGCCGCGCGGGCCATCTCGACGATGGGACCCCGGACCGTCGTCGTCAAGCGCGGAGAGTACGGCGCGCTGCTGAGCACGGAGAACCGGCTGTTCTTCGTGCCCGCGTACCCGCTCGAGTCGGTCTACGACCCGACCGGTGCCGGCGACACGTTCGCGGGCGGGTTCATGGGCTATCTCGCCGCCCAGGAGCGGATCGATGCCGCGGCCATGCGTCGGGCGGTCGTCTACGGCTCGGTGATGGCGTCGTTCACGGTCGAGGACTTCTCGCTCAAGCGGCTGACGCGACTCACGCCCGCCGAGATCTCGGAGCGCTACACGGCCTTCCACGACCTGATCCGGGTCGAGCCGTAGGTGCGCGCCGCGGTGACACGCGCGCGACAATAGATCGTATGACGCAGGCCAAGTACGACCGTCTGGTAGGCGTCCTGCGCGAGATGGAGAGCGTCGTCGTCGCCTTCTCGGGCGGCGTCGACTCGACCCTGCTCGCGCGCGCCGCGAAGGACGCGCTGGGCGAGCGGGCCCTGCTCGTGACGGCGGATTCCGAGACCTATCCGGCGAGCGAGCTCGATGAGGCCCGGCGGCTGGGCGAGCTTCTGGGCATGCGGCATCTCGTCGTCCGTACCGACGAGCTCCAGAACCCCGACTACGCGCGGAATCCGTCGAACCGGTGCTTCTTCTGCAAGGAGGAGCTTTTCCTCAAGCTCGCGCCCATCGCCGAGCACGAGGGGTGCCGAGCCCTCGTCTACGGCGCCAACATGGACGACCGCGGCGACCATCGCCCGGGCATGAAGGCCGCGCAGGAGCGCGGAGTACGCGCTCCCCTGATCGAGGCCGAGCTGTGGAAAGACGAGATCCGGACGCTCTCGCGCGAGCTCGGCCTGCCCACGTGGGACAAGCCTTCGTTCGCGTGCCTGTCCTCGCGGTTCCAGTACGGTGATCGGATCACGCCCGAGAAGCTCCGCCAGGTCGATGCGGCCGAGGCCTTCATCCGCTCGCTCGGCTTTCGCCAGTTCCGGGTGCGTCACCACGATCGCCTGGCCCGGATCGAGGTCGACCAGGCCGAGATGACGAAGCTCTGGGAGGACGGCCTGCGCGAGACCATCGTGAATCGCCTGCGCGAGCTCGGCTACGTCTACGTGGCGCTCGATCTCGCCGGGTTCCAGTCGGGCAGCGCGAATCTTCTGCTGAAGCGTCCGACGAAAGCGAACGGTGGATAGGGAAGCGATCCGAGCTCTGCTGGAAGATCTACGCGCCGGGCGCGTCGACGTCGACACCGCCGTCGGCAAGCTCCGCGACCTCCCGTTCGAAGACCTCGGATTCGCCAAGGTGGACCATCACCGTGCGCTGCGAGGCGGCGCGCCCGAAGCGGTCTTCTGTCCGGGCAAGACGCCCGCGCAGGTGGTCGCGATCGTCGAGCGTCTGGCCGGGCATCACACGAACGTCCTCGCCACGAGGGCCGATCGATCCGTCGCCGACGCGGTGGCCGCGGCCGGTCTGCCGCACGTCTATCATGCCGAAGCCAGGCTCGTCATCGTCAGGCCCGAGCCGGGCGCGGGTCTCGGCCTCATCGCCGTGCTCGCCGCCGGTACCGCCGATCTTCCCGTGGCCGAGGAGGCTTCGCTCGTGGCCGAGGCGCTCGGTAATCGCGTCGAGCGTGTCTACGACTGCGGCGTGGCGGGACTTCATCGGCTGCTGGCCCACTATCATCTACTGACCGAGGCGAACGTGCTGGTGGTCGTGGCCGGGATGGAAGGCGCCTTGCCGAGCGTCGTCGGGGGGCTCGTCGACCGGCCGGTCATCGCCGTGCCCACCAGCATCGGCTACGGCGCGTCGTTCGGTGGGATCGCGGCGCTGCTCGCGATGCTCAATTCGTGCGCGCCGGGCGTTTCGGTGGTCAATATCGACAATGGCTACGGCGCTGCTCATCAGGCCAGCCAGATCAACCATCTCATCGCTAAAGTGCGGTGACGTCGCGCCGGCCGGGGCTGGGGGGTGGGGCGAGGGGGCGTGGGACCACGCGGCATGCGTCCGCATGCCGTTTGCGGCTGGGCTCCATCTCGGCACGGATGCGCCCGTTGCCCCTTGGAGGGAACGGGTCCCACGCCCCCTCGCCCCACCCCCCAGCCCCGGCCGGCGCGAGCGGCGCCGCGCTTGAGATGCGCGGTTGGTTGGCCTGGTGAGATTGCGCGTAAGCATAGAGCTTAGGTGTCGGGCTTAGGAGTGTGAGATTGGTCGGTTGTCGGCGTGAGGTGATGATCGGGTGAGGGTCGCTTACTTCGATTGTCCTAGTGGGGCGGCGGGGGACATGATCATGGCGTCGATTTTGGACGCTGGCGTGTCGCTCGAGGAGCTCAGGGCCGAGCTGACGAAGCTGGCGCTGCCGGGGTGGACGCTGGTTGCGCGCGAGGTGATGAAGGGGGATTTTCGCGCGACCAAGGTCGATGTTGAGATCGATGGGCGGGCGCATCGGCAGCATCGGTCGCTTCGCGACATTCTCGACATCCTCGAGCGGAGCACGCTCGGGACCAGCGTGCGCGAGCGCGCGACGCGCATCTTCACGCGGCTCGCCGATGCCGAAGCGCGGGTGCACGGCACCGACCGCGACGCGGTGCAGTTCCACGACGTGGGCGCGGTCGACGCGATCGTCGACGTCACGGGGGGTGTCGTCGCGCTGGATCTCGCGGGGGTGCAGGCGGTCCACGTCTCGGCGCTTCCCGTTGGCGGCGGGACCGTGGGCGGGCCGCACGGTCGGATTCCCGTTCCGGCGCCCGGCACCGTGGAGCTCCTGCGCGGCTTTCCCGTGGTGGACACGGGGATGAAGGCCGAGCTCGTCACGCCCACAGGCGCGGCGATCCTCACGACGCTCGCCGCCTCGGCGGGACGCATGCCGGCGATGACGGTCGAAACCGTGGGCTACGGCGCCGGCACCATGGACCTTCCCGGCACGCCCAACGTTCTGCGCTGCTTTCTCGGCCAGACGGCCGACAGCGCCGTGACCGACGAGACGGTTCTGCAGGTCGAGACGACGATCGACGACATGTCGCCCCAGCTCTACGAGACCTTGATCGAGCGCGTCTTCGAAGCCGGGGCCCTCGATGTCTTCCTGCAGCCCGTCATCATGAAGCGCGCGAGACCGGGCGTCGTGGTGACGGCGCTCTGCGCGCCCGAGCGCGTCGGCGACCTGTCCCGCGCGCTCTTCGAGGAATCGACCACGATCGGTGTTCGCTGGTCGGAGTGGCGCCGCGCCCGCCTCCAGCGCGAGATGGTCGAGGTCACGACGGCCTACGGGACCATTCCGTTCAAGGTCTCGCGCCTGGGCGGTCGCATCGTGACCGTGACGCCGGAATTCGCCGACGTGGCGCGCATCGCCCGCGAGAAATCGCTCCCGGTGCGCGAGGTCCTCGACCAGGCTCGAGCGGACGGCCGGCGCCTCCTCGATCCGTAAATTTCCGGCCGCGCCTCGGCCGGCGGGCCCCAGCCCCGCGACGGCCCGCAGCGCGCGTGGGCCGCCCCAAACGCCTGTCCCGGTTGACACGCCGGGGGGCGAGGTCTTACCCTCTGTCGCGCCAGATCGGGGCGTCCAGGGTCCGCTCTCAAACCGCCGAATCCCGGAGGATGAGTCGTGAAACTGCCAGTCAAGATGACGATCAACGGCCAGAGCTACAGCCATGAAGTCGAGCCCCGTCTGCTTCTCGTCCACTACATCCGCGAGACGGTGGGCCTCACCGGCACGCATGTCGGCTGCGACACGAGCCAGTGCGGGGCGTGCACGGTCCTCATCAACGGCCAGGCGGTCAAGTGCTGCACCCTCTTCGCGGTCCAGGCGGACGGCGCGAACATCATGACCATCGAGGGGCTAGCGAAGGACGGCGAGCTGCACCCGATCCAGCAGGGCTTCTGGGAGAAGCACGGCCTTCAGTGCGGGTTCTGCACCCCCGGGATGATCCTGTCCGCGTACCAGATGCTCGAGCGCTACCCCAAGCCGTCGGAGGCGCTCATCCGGCATCAGCTGGAAGGCAATCTCTGCCGGTGCACCGGCTATCACAACATCGTCAAGGCGATCGAGTGGGCGGCCGAGCACATGCCCGCGAAGAAGTGAGGAGACGCCATGGCGACCGTCGCAGCTGACCGTATGTTCGGGAAGTCGATCAAGCGCCGCGAGGACCCGCGCTTCATCACCGGGCGCGGTCAGTACGTCGACGACCTCAAGCTTCCGGGGATGACGTACGCGGCATTCGTCCGCAGCCCGCACGCTCACGCGCGGATTCGCAAGATCGACACCGCGGCCGCCAAGCGTCATCCGGGCGTCGTGGCCGTCTTCACCGGCAAGGACATGACCGGCGTCAACTCGCTGCCCTGCGGGTGGGACCTCCGGAAGGAGAAGAAGATCCCGGGCGTCATGCAGGATCTGGCGATCGTGCCCCACATGCCGCTCACGTCGGACGCCGCGCGCCACGTGGGCGATCCCGTCGCGGTGGTGATCGCGGACAGCCACGAGGCGGCCGTCGACGGCGCCGAGAAGGTGCAGGTGGACTGGGAGCCGCTGCCCTCCGTGACGATCACCGAGAAGGCGGCGCAGTCGGGAGCCCCGCAAATCCACGATGGCGCGCCGGGAAACGTCGCCTTCAAGTGGGAAATCGGCGACCGGGCGGCCACCGACGCGGCCTTCAAGAGCGCGGCGGTGACGGTGAAGAAGCGCATCGTCAATCAGCGCCTCGTTGCCAACGCCATGGAGCCGCGCGCGTGCGTGGCCCGCTACGAGGACGCGACCGGCGACCTGACGCTCTGGGTGACGTCCCAGAATCCGCACGTGCACCGGCTGCTCATGTGCGCGTTCGTGCTCGGCATCCCCGAGCACAAGGTGCGCGTCATCGCCCCCGACGTTGGCGGCGGGTTCGGCTCGAAGATCTTCCTCTACAACGAGGAGGTCGTCTGCTCCTGGGCCTCCCGTCAGCTCAAGCGCCCGGTGCGCTGGACTTCGAGCCGGAGCGAGGCGTATCTGACCGACGCCCACGGGCGCGACCACGTGACCGATGCCGAGATCGCGCTGTCGAAGGACGGCAAGATGCTCGGCCTCCGCGTGAAGACCACGGCGAACCTGGGTGCGTACCTCTCGACCTTCGCGCCCGCGGTGCCGACGTTCCTTTACGGCACCTTGCTCAACGGCGTCTACACGATCGGCGCGATCCACTGCGAGGTGACGGGCATCTTCTCCAACACGACCGCGGTGGATGCCTACCGCGGCGCCGGGCGGCCGGAGGCCTGCTACGCCATCGAGCGTATCGTCGAGGCGGGTGCCCGCGGTCTCGGCATGGACGTCGCGGAGCTTCGGAAGAAGAATTTCATCCCGAAGTTCTCCGGCGCGTATCAGACGCACGTCGCCGTCAGCTACGACAGCGGCGACTACGGCGCGGCGTTCGACCGAGTCCTCCAGATGCTCGACTACCGGAAGTTCCGGGCCGACCAGGAGGCCGCGCGCAAGCAGGGGCGACTGCTCGGCATCGGCTTCTCGACCTACATCGAAGCCTGCTCGATCGCGCCGTCGAAGCTCGTCGGCGCGCTCGGGGCCGGCGCCGGCCTCTACGAGTCCGGGAAAGTCCGCGTGCATCCCACCGGCATGGTCACGGTGTTCACCGGCTCGCACTCGCACGGGCAGGGCCACGAGACGACGTTCGCGCAGATCGTGGCCGACAAGCTCGGCATTCCGATCGAGCAGGTCGATATCGTCCACGGCGACACCGGGTCAGTAGCGTTCGGCATGGGCACCTACGGCAGCCGCTCCGCGTCGGTCGGCGGCACGGCCATCTTGATGTCGCTCAACAAGGTCATCGAGAAGGGTAAGAAGATCGCGGCTCACTTGCTCGAGGCGTCGCCGGGCGACATCGAGTTCGGGGGTGGCCAGTTCTCCGTCAAGGGCGCTCCCGGCAAGGCGGTGCCGTTCGGGGCCGTGTCCCTCACCGCCTACGTGCCGCACAACTATCCGGAGGGGCTCGAGCCCGGGCTCGAGGAGACGTCCTTTTACGATCCCTCGAACTTCTGCTTCCCGTTCGGCGCCCACGCGTGCGTCGTCGAGGTCGAGCGGGAAACCGGTAACGTCCGCATCCTCCGCTACCTGGCGGTGGACGACGTCGGCAACGTCATCAATCCGATGATCGTGGACGGCATGGTCCACGGGGGCATCGCGCAGGGCGTCGGGCAAGCGCTCTGCGAAGGTGCCGTGTACGACGGCCAGTCCGGCCAGCTCGTGACGGGCAGCATGATGGACTACGCGCTGCCCAAGGCCGACATGCTGCCGATGTACGAGACCGACCGCACGGTGACGCCCACGCCGGTGAATTCGATGGGCATCAAGGGCGCGGGGGAAACCGGGACGATCGCGTCGCCGCCGGCGGTCATGAACGCCGTGGTGGACGCGCTCGCTCCGCTTGGTGTGGACCACATCGAGGCGATGCCGTTAAGCGCCGAGCGTGTGTGGAAGATCATTCAGGGCGCCAAGGGCGCCCGGTAATCAGGAGAGCGACATGTATCCAGCCGCGTTCGACTATCACGCGCCGGGCACGATCAAGGAAGCGCTCGACCTTCTCGGCAAGCACAAGGACGACGCCAAGCTGCTCGCCGGGGGCCACAGCTTGATCCCGATGATGAAGCTGCGACTGGCGCAACCCAAGCACCTGATCGACCTGCGTAAGGTCCCCGGGCTCTCGGGGATCAAGCAGGACGGCAACGTGCTGGCGATCGGCGCGATGACCACCCACTGGGAGGTCGAGTCGTCGTCGGTGGTGAAGTCGAAGCTAGCCGTCCTCTCCGAGGTCGCCGCGCTCATCGGCGATCCGGCGGTGCGTAACCGCGGGACGGTCGGCGGCTCGATCGCCCACGCCGACCCGGCGGCCGACTACCCGGCGGCCATGATCGCGCTGGGCGCCGAGATGGTCTGCGAGGGCGCGAAGGGCCGGCGCACGGTGAAGGTCGACGACTGGTTCAAGGGCTTGATGGCGACCGCCGTCGGCGAGGACGAGCTTCTGGTCGAGGTCCGCGTGCCCCTGCTGCCGGCCAGCAGCGGCGCCGCGTATCTGAAGTTCCCGCATCCGGCCTCGCGGTTCGCCGTGGTCGGCGTGGCCGCGGCCGTCACCCTGGACGGCAAGGGCGCCTGCTCGAAGGCGTCGATCGGGATCACCGGCGCGGGCACGAAGGCCGTGCGCGCCAAGGGCGTCGAGGCGGGTTGCACCGGCAAGAAGCTGGATGCCGCCGCGATCGAGGCGGCCGCGCAGAAGGCCGCCGAGGGTGTCGACGTGCAGGCGGACCTTCAGGGCTCTGTCGAGTACAAGTCGCACCTCTGCCGCGTGTTCGCCAAGCGCGCGTTGACCGAGGCGGTCAAGCGCGCCGGCGGATAGTCGACCGGCGCTGACCACTACGGAACGCGAAGAGCAGCCTCGGGCACGAGGACGCTGATGGCGGCCATCCTCGTGCACGGGGTGCCGGACACGCACCGCGTCCGGCGCGCTCTGGTCGGGCGGCTGCGCCGCGACGACGTCGTCACACTCTCCCTTCCCGGATTCGATCGCGAGACTCCCTCGGCCTTCGGAGGCCGTCTCGCGAGCCGGACGCGCGCCCGTTTCGTCGCGTTTCCAGATTGCTCGCGCTGGTGGCAGCTCGAGCCGCCCGCCGAAGTCGGCAAGAAGCTCGAAGCCTCCTGGGAGCGCGCGTGATCGCGGCGGTCGTCTTGGCAGCGGGGCTCGCGCGCCGGATGGGACGGCAAAAGCTCCTGCTGCAGCTTCAGGGCAAGGCCGTCGTGCGCTGGTCGGTCGAGCACCTCCTGGGCCACGTCGAGGACGTCGTGGTCGTGACCGGCCCGGACGACACCGCGATTCGCGAGGCGCTCGGAGATCTCGCGGTGCGATTCGCGGTGAATCCGCGTCCACAGGATGGGCAGGGCACGTCCATCGCCGCCGGCGTCGCCGCGCTCAAGCCGTGGACGACCGCCGCGTTGATCGCGCTCGGCGATCAGCCGCGCATGCCCGGCGCCGTCGTGCCGGCGCTGCTCGGCGCGTTTCGCCGCTCGGGCAAGGCGATCGTCGCGCCGGTCTATCGGGGAGTGCAGGGGACGCCGGTTCTGTTCTCGTCCGAGGTCTTCGGCGAGCTTCGCACGCTCAAAGGCGACGCGGGCGCCCGCGCCGTCGTGAAGGAGAATCCCGAGCGCGTCGAGACCGTCGCCTTCGATCTCGCGATGCCTCCCGACGTGGACACGCCCGAAGATTACGCAAAGCTTCATGTACAATAGCTAGCCATGCGTGACGAGATCCGGAAAATCCAGGACATGATGGAAGCGGCGGAGTACGTCACCGACGCGCCGGTCGCGACGTCGGTTCACCTCGCGATGCGCCTGCGCAAGCCGCTGTTGATCGAGGGGCCCGCCGGCGTCGGCAAGACCGAGGTCGCGAAGGTGATGTCGCGCATGCTCGGCACGAATCTGATCCGCCTGCAGTGCTACGAAGGCCTCGACGTCTCCACCGCGCTCTACGAGTGGAACTACCAGAAGCAGCTCCTGCACATCAAGCTCGAGGAAGCCGGCCACACCAATCGGGCGATGGCCGACAAGGAGCACGAGATCTTCTCGGAGCCTTTCCTGCTGCGCCGGCCCCTGCTCCAGGCGATCACACAGAACTCCCACGCGCCGGTGCTCCTGGTGGACGAGGTCGATCGATGCATCGCCGCCCGGACGCTCGTGACGACGGCGAGCGGTGTCAAATGCGCCCAAGATGTCTGGCCCGGAGACGAGCTGATCAGCTTCTCCCCCGATGGCTTCCGCCTCTCCCGCTCTCGAGTCCGAAAGGTCATCCCCCGGCAGACCGCCGAGGTCTACCGAATCATGGTGGGCGGCCGATTTCTGGAGGTCACTCCGGAGCACAAGTTCGTCCGATTCAAGGACGACGGGTTCGAGATCGTTCCCGCCGCCGGTCTGCGGCCATCGGATCGGCTTCCGCTGGCAAAGAGTTTCAGCTCAGACCACGAAGACGAGCCGATATTCGAGTTCGACGACAACCTGGTCAAGATCACGGCAGCGGGCAAGGCGCTCCTGCGTGCGGCGTACAAGCGTTTTGGACTGACTTACGAAGAGCTCGCCGAACGCGTGGGCGTGTCCAGAACGCACCTGCGCAACGTGCTCCAGCCTCGATCGTTCCGCGGTTCGCTCCGTGCCGGGATCGTGCGGAGGCTGACGGCGGAACTCGGCGTTGCTGGCCAGTTCAGGGATGTCGAGCACGCCGGCGGTCTGAGGGTCGATCAGTGCGTGGCCTTCTACGAGCTCCTCGGATACATCGTCGCTGACGGTTGCTTTACGAGCGACCGGTTGTGCATCGCCGACAAGGATCGGCTCAACCTCGAGCTTTACGCCGAGAAATTCGAGAAGGCGTTTGGAATGCGACCGAGGATCATCCCCGGGCCGCATCGCAATTTCGAGTTGACCTATCACTCGCTGCCGCTCGGTCGCTTCCTGCGTCGCGTGCTCGGCGCCGGGTTTGTTCGAAGCCGCGAACGAATGCTTCCAGAGTTCGTGTTCGAGCTACCTCGCGAGAAACGCGCGGCCTTCGTCCGCGGCTACTTCGACGGTGAGGGCTGGGTTGGCGATCACCAAGTCTGCGCCGCCTCCGCTTCGCCGTACCTCCTCGCTGGAATTCAGCAAGTGCTCGGCTCTTTAGGGATAGACGGCCGGATCTCGAAGATCAAGAGCCACCCTCGATCGTTCGGTCAGGGGACCTACTTCAGTCTGGCCGTGGCTGATGTGCCGGCATTCATGGAGCGGGTTGGATTCGAGGCGCCGGCGAAGCGGGCTCGGGCGGCCTGCCTGAAAGCGCCAGCGTTCGGGCGGATGGGGACGCTCCCGAGCGAGCCCGTGATGGCAGCGCTCCGCCAGCTCAGCGCGGAGAACGTCGTCGGTCACACCGTCGGGCACCAGACGATCTACGACATTCTCACTGGACGTGTGCGTCCCAACGTGTCGTCCCTCGGAAGGATCGCCGAGGCCTTCGGCGCGGCGGCGTTGAAGGATCTCGTAGAGCGCGGGGTCGTCCTCGAGGAAGTGACATCTGTGGAAAAGGCGTCTGCGACTCAGACCGTCTACGACTTCGTCCTCGAGGGCCAGCCCTACTTCGTCGCTAACCAGGTCATTACCCATAACTGCGACGAAGAATTCGAAGCATTCATGCTCGAGGTGTTCTCGGACTGGCAGGTGACGATCCCAGAGATCGGCACGATCAAGGCGACGCATCCGCCGCACGTCATCCTGACCTCGAACCGCACGCGCGAGCTGTCGGACGCGCTCCGGCGCCGGTGTCTCTATCTCTGGCTCGACTATCCGACGCCCGACAAGGAGATCCGGATCATCGCGCGCAAGGTGCCGGGCATCAACGGTCGGCTCGCGCGCGAGATCGCGAAGTTCATGGAGACGTTGCGGCAGGTGCGGCTCGCGAAGGTGCCGGGGGTGGCCGAGACGCTCGACTGGGCCCAGGCGCTTGCCTCGCTTCACGCCGACCACATCGACGAGGCGCTTGTCGGTGAGACGCTCGGCTGCGTCCTGAAGGACGTCGACGACATGAAGCGCTTCCGCGCCGAGGTCGCCAAGGCCGGGCTCGGTCCGTTCCTGCCCGCGCCGAGCTGAGAGCGTGCCGCGCGATCTCTCGGCGGCGGTCGCGCGCTTCGCGACCTTGCTCCGCCGCTCCGGCTTGCCGGTGACGCTCGTCGAAGTCACCGACGCGGTTCGCGCCCTCGACCACCTCGACATCGCCGATCGCCACGAGCTCTACCTGGGCCTGCGCGCCGTATTCGTCACCCGTCCCGAAGAAGTTCCGCCGTTCGACCGCTGCTTCGAGGCGTTCTGGCGCGTGTTGCCTGAGGGCGACGATCAGTCGGGATTCATTCCCGCGCCGTCGCTCGAGGATCCGGGAGGCGCCGCGCTCGAGAAGTCGGGACAGAAAAGAGAGGCTCTCGCGCTCGATTCGTGGGGCGAGGACGAGCCCGAGGAAGCCGGCGATCCATTGAGCGTGCCGCTGGCCTCCGAGGCCGAAGGCCTCGTGAACCAGGACTTCTCGACCTTCGGCGCCGACCAGCTCGACGAGCTGCTCAGGCTCACGGTCAAGATCGCCCGCCGGCTCGCCCACCGCATGAGCCGCCGCCGGCGCCCGGTCAAGCGGAAGGGACGGGTCGATCTGCGCCGCACCCTGCGCGCGAACCTCACGCGCGGCGACCTGATCGAGCTGCGCTTTCGCGAGCGGAAGCGGAAGAAGATCAGGCTCGTGCTGCTCTGCGACGTCTCGGGCTCGATGGATCTCTACAGCCGCTTCCTGCTCCAGTTCCTGTTCGCGCTGCAGAACGTCTTCGGCCGGGTCGAGACGTTCATCTTCTCGACGCGCCTGACGCGGATCACCGAGCTGCTGCGCGGGCGCTCATATCGCCAGGTTCTCCGGCGGCTCACCGACGTGCGCGACTGGTCGGGCGGCACGCGTATCGGTGAGTCGTTCGCCCAGTTCAACCGCGAGTGGCCGCACCTGGTCGACCGGCGCACGATCGTGATCGTCCTCTCGGACGGGTGGGACACGGGCGAGCCGGACGTGCTGGCCACCGAGCTCATGCGGATCAAGCGGCGCGCGGCGCGCCTGATCTGGCTGAACCCGCTGCTCGGCAACCCCTCGTACGAGCCCCTGACGCGCGGCATGGCGGCGGCGATGCCGCTGATCGATGATTTCGCCGCGGGCCACAACCTCGCGGCGTTGCGCGATCTCGCCGGCAAGCTTCACCTCTAGCCACAGGGGTGCGTCTCGGCCCCGCTCGGCGTATCATTAGGTTCCATGGCGGAACTCTTCGATCAAATTGACGAACTTCGGCGCTCCCCGGGCAAGGTCGCGGTGGCGACCCTCGTCAACACGCGCGGCACCACGCCGCGCAAGGAAGGCGCCAAGATGCTGGTCGGTGAGGGCGGGTCCGTGCTCGGCTCCGTCACCATCGGTGGGTGCGTCGACGCCCAGGTGATCGAGCAAACCGAGGACGTGCTGAACACGAACCGGCCTCGACTCCTCGAGCTGAATCTGGGCGACGAGGAAGCGTGGGAGATCGGGCTCACCTGCGGCGGCACGATCGAGGTGTTCGTCGAGCCGCTGTCGGCCGATTTCCTGGATCGCGTGCGTGCGCATACCGGCAAGGGCGGGCGGGCCGCGATCATCACCCGGCTCGACGGTCCGGTGGGCTCGAAGATCCTGATGCTGGACGACGGCACGATCACCGGCACCCTGGGCGAGGCGGCACTCGACGAGCGGTTCATCGAGGAAGCGCGTGACGCGATGACGGTCGGCACGTCCCGGACGCTTTTCGCCGAGGGCACGCGCGCGTTCGTCGAGGTGTTCGCGCCGTCCGCGCTGCTGCTCGTTGTCGGCGCCAGCCACGTGTCGATGCCGATGACCGAGCTGGCCCGCGTGCTCGGCTACCGCACGGTCGTCATCGACGGCCGGCCGCGGTTCGCGACGCGCGAGCGCTTCCCGCAGGTCGACGAGCTGAAGATCGGCATCCCGTCGGAGCTCGTCAGCGAGTATCCGCTCGTGCCTTCCACCGCGCTCGTGCTGATGGCGCATGACTACAAGTACGATCTGCCGGTGCTGCATAAGGCGCTCGCCACCGAGGTCGGCTACATCGGCATGCTCGGGTCGACGAGGCGCGGCGGGGCCATTTTGAAGCTGCTCGCGGAAGAGGGCGAGAGCGAGGCGGCGCTCAAGCGGGTCCGGGTTCCGATCGGCCTCGATATCGGCGCCCGCTCGGCGCCGGAGATCGCGCTGGCGGTGATGGCGGAGATCCAGGCCGTTCGCGGCGGCGGCACCGGCCAGCCGATGAGCACCAAGCCCCGGCGGGACAGCGTGCCCGTGACGGGACCCTCGCGGACGGAGCCTAGCCCGCGATCATGAAAGCGATCGCGCAGCGTCGCGAGGCGGCGACCCCTGAGGGCCTCGTCGGCAAAGTCCTCTGCCACGACGTCCGCGACGCCGCCGGAAAGATCGCAGTCGAGAAGGGCGCGCGGCTGACCGCGGCCACGTCGAAGGTCCTCATGGAAGCGCCGTGGGAGGAGATCCACCTGCTCGCCGTCGATCCGACCGACCTGCACGAGGAGGAAGCCGGCAAGCGACTGGCGGCGGCCGTCGTCGGCGATGGGGTCGAGGTGAAGGGTTACACCGGCGGTCAGTGGACGCTGGTGGCGACGCGCCGGGGGCTTCTCAGAGTTCGACGCCAGGCCCTGGCCGACGCGAACGCGCTCGAAGGCATCTCGATCTTCACGCTCTTCGAGTCGCAGCCCGTCGAGCCCGGCGAGACCGTCGCCAAGTGCAAGGTGACCCCGCTCGTCATTCCGGCCGAGACCCTCAACACGGTCGAGAAGATCGCGCGCGACGCATACGGGCTCCTGGCCGTCAGCGCCTTCAGGCCTACGACGATCGGCGTGGTCGCCCAGGAGCGGCTCGACGCCAAGCAGCGCGCCCGCTTCGAGACGGCCCTGAAGCAGAAGATCGAGTGGTTCGGCGGGCGTTTGCTGCCGATCACCTACGCCGGAGGTTCACCGAAAGTCGTGGCCGATGCGCTGACGGCGCTTCGCCGCGAGGGCGCCGAGGTGCTGATCGTCGCTGGGGCGAGCGCGCTCGATCCGCTCGATCCAGTCTTCGGCGGCCTCACCTTGCTGGGGGCCCGCATGGAGCGCCACGGCGCGCCCGCTCACCCCGGCAGCCTGCTCTGGCTCGCGCGTTGGGACGACAAGGCCGTGCTCGGGATGCCGACCTGCGGCATGTTCTCGCAGGCCACCACGTTCGACCTGGCGCTACCGCAGATCCTCGCCGGCGAGCGCGTCGACAACCGGTCGCTGGCCGAGATGGGTCATGGCGGCATGCTCTCGCGCGACATGGCCTATCGCTTCCCGCCGTACCGGACGAACGCGGCCCGGGGAGAGCTCGAGTGAGTGGCGTGACGCCGTCGGCGTCGAGCGGCCTCTACAGCGATGTCATCCGCGATCGCTGGCGGCGGCCGCGCCATCGCGGCGACCTGCCCGGCGCGAATGCGGTGGCCGAGGACGTGAACCCCCTCTGCGGCGATCGCGTGCGGATGATGCTGTCGATCGCGCCCGAGGGGCGAATCTCCGAAGCGCGCTTCATCGGCGACTCGTGCGCGATCTGCACGGCGTCGGCCGACGTGGTGGCCGACCTGGTCTCGGGCCGCACGCGCAACGAGGCGGCGGCGCTCGAGGTCGGCGACGTGCTGGCCGTGCTCCAGGCCGAGATTCGCCCCACGCGGATGCGCTGCGCGACCCTGCCGCTCTCGGTGCTGGCGCTGGCGCTCCACGGGAACGCAAAGCGATGATGCTCGACGAGCTCACGCGGGATGACTTTCCGATCCTCCAGCGGATCGTCAACGGCCATCCGCTGGTCTATCTCGACTCGGGCGCCTCGAGCCAGAAGCCGCGCAGCGTGCTCGAGGCGATGAACCGGTACTACGAGCGGAGCCACGCCAACGTCCACCGCTCGATCCACACCCTGGGTGAGGAGGCGACCGAGCTCTACGAGGTGGCCCGCGACGCCGTCCAGCGCTTCATCGGCGCCCCGAGCCGCGAGGAGGTCGTCTTCACCCGGGGCACCACCGACGGCCTCGGGCTGATTGCCGAGACGATCGGCCGGACGCTCGGCAAGGGCGACGAGATCGTGGTGACCGAGCTCGAGCACCACTCGAACCTCATCCCCTGGCAGCTGGTCGCCAAGGACCGGGGCGCCGTGCTGAAGGCGGTGCCGATCCTGGCCGACGGCACGCTCGATCTCGCCGCCCTCGATTGCCTGCTCAGCCCGCACACCCGTGTGGTGGCGTTCACGCACGTCTCGAACGTGGTCGGGACGATCACACCGGTTGCGGAGATCGTCCGCAAGGCACGCGCCGTCGGCGCGCTCACGGTCGTGGACGGGGCTCAGGCGGCGCCTCACCTGAGGCTCGATATGTCCGCGCTCGGGTGTGATTTCTACGTGCTCTCAGCCCACAAGATGCTGGGCCCGACCGGGATCGGCGTCATGTACGGCCGGCGCGCAGTGCTCGACCGGTTCGAGCCTGGCCGCGGCGGGAGCGAGATGATCAAGGAGGTCTGGATCGACCACGCCCAGTGGAACGATTTGCCCTGGCGGTTCGAGCCCGGCACCCCGCCGATCGCGGAGGCCGTCGGGCTGACGGCGGCGATCGAGTATCTGGAGAAGCTCGGCATGGACCGCGTCGCCGAGCACGAGCGCGCCCTGACGCGCCAGACCCAGGAAGGCCTGGCGCGAATTCCGGGGGTCACGGTCTACGGCCCGCCGGCCGGCGTCGATCGGGGCGCGGTCGTCTCGTTCGCCGTCGACGGCCTGCACCCGCACGACGTGGCGGCTCTCCTCGACGCGGAAGGTATCGCCGTCCGCGCGGGACATCACTGCGCGATGCCGCTCATGCGTCGACTCGGGGTCGTCGGCACCTCGCGCGCGACGTTCTCGGTGTTCAACTCGCCCGACGAGGTCTCGCTGCTGCTGACGACGGTCGCCGGGCTCCGCTCGGCGCTCTAGGAGGTTCGCGCTGCAGGTCGTCGCGGGGCGGGGGGCCCCGCCGGCCGAGGCGCGATTATGAGCTCAGGAGGTTCGCGGTGAGCACGTCGGGACCCCGTGATGCGTTCGTCTCTCCGCGATTCGGCCAGGTGGCGACATTCATGCTGCTCCCGTCGGCGGCCTCGGCCAAGGGCCTGGATGTGGCCTTGCTCGGTATCCCGTACGACGGTGGGACCTCGTACCGGACCGGTGCCCGCTTTGGTCCGCGGGCCGTGCGGGAGCAGTCCTCGCTGATCCGCCCGTGGAATCCCGTCCTCAAGGTGCATCCGTTCGAGCGGCTGCGCATCGCCGATTGCGGCGACGTCGACACCGTGCCGATCTCGATCGAGCGCACGCTGGCCGCGATCGACGCGCGAGTGAGCGCGGTGATCGCGGAGGGCGCCATGCCCGTCTGCGTCGGCGGCGATCACTCCGTGACCCTCGGCATTCTGCGGGCTCTGGCGCGCCGCCATGGCCGATTGGGCCTGGTGCACTTCGACGCGCATCCGGACACGTGGGATGAATACTTCGGCTCGAAGTACTTCCACGGGACGCCGTTTCGCCGAGCCGTCGAGGAAGGGCTCATCGACCCCAGACGGATGATCCAGGTCGGAATCCGCGGCCCGCTCTACGGCTCGGAGGACTTCGAGTTCCACGACCAGCACGGGATCGAGGTCGCCCGCATCGAGACCGTGAAGGAGCAGGGCACGGCCTGGGTCGCCGAACGGTTCGCTCGCCTGCGCGGCGGGCCGGTCTACTGCTCGTTCGACATCGACGCCGTCGATCCGGCCTTCGCGCCCGGCACCGGCACGCCCGAGGTCGGCGGGCTCACGTCGTACGAGGCGCTCGTGCTGGTGCGGGCGCTCGCGGGACAGGCGCTCGTCGGGGCCGACGTGGTCGAGGTTTCGCCCCCGTACGACGGCCCCGGCCAGATCACCGCGCTGCTCGGCGCCAATCTTCTCTTCGAGCTCGTGAGCGTCCTGGCGCTCCAGAAATGAGGCCGGGTCGTAAGGGTTTGGAGCCGGTCCCGGCTCGCGCCTGCCTCGTGCTCGTCCTCGCGCTGCTCACCATTCCCGTCGTGGCATCGGCCGCGCCCGCTCCGGTCGCGACGATCGAGATCGAGGGCGTGATCAGCCCGGTCACCCTGCGTCTCGTCGGCATCGCCATCGAGCGCGCCCAGGCCGAGCGGGCGCAGGCGCTCGTGATCCAGCTCGACACACCCGGTGGCCTCGAGCGCTCGATGCGCGCGATCGTCCAGCGCATGATGAACGCCGAGGTCCCCGTCGTCGTCTACGTCGCGCCCACCGGGGCCCGCGCGGCCTCGGCCGGTGTCTTCATCACGATGGCGGCGCACGTGGCCGCCATGGCGCCGGCCACCAACATCGGCGCGGCCTCGCCCGTCGCGCTCGGCGGCGGCGCCGACAAGACGATGATGAAGAAGGTCGAAAACGACGCGGCCGCGTTCATCCGCACCGTGGCGCTCGAGCGCGGGCGCAACGCGGACTGGGCCGAGAAGGCCGTGCGCGAGGCCGTGGCGATCACCGAGCGCGAAGCGCTCAAGCTCAAGGTGATCGACCTGGTCGCCGATTCCGTTCCCGACCTGCTCGAGAAGATCGACGGCCGCACGATCAAGCTACCGAAGGGCACGGTGACGCTCGCCACGAAGGGCGCGCCGGTGCGGCCGATCGAGATCGGCTTTCGCGACCGGTTCCTGAACATCATCACCGACCCCAACGTGGCCTACGTCCTCATGATGCTCGGCATGCTCGGTCTCTTCTTCGAGCTCTCGAACCCGGGCGTGATCCTGCCCGGCGTCATCGGCGGGATCTCGCTCATCCTGGCGTTCTTCGCCTTTCAGAGCCTGCCGATCAACTACGCCGGCCTGCTTCTGATCCTGTTCGGCATCGTGCTCCTGGTGGCCGAGATCAAGATCGTGAGCCACGGCATCCTGGCGATCGGCGGCATCGTCTCGATGGCGCTCGGCTCGCTGATGCTCTTCGACGCGCCCGAGGTCGGCTTCCGTGTGAGCTGGTGGGTGATCGTGCCGACGGTGGGCGCGATGGCCGGCCTCTTCCTGTTCGTCGTGGCGGCCGGCGTGCGCGCGCTCGGGCGCCCGCCGGCGACCGGGGCCGAAGGGCTCGTCGGCAAGACCGCCACCGTGCGCGAGCGTCTGGGGCCCGAAGGCCAGGTGATGGTCTCGGGCGAGATCTGGCGCGCCGTCGCCGAGGGCGAGCCCCTCGAGCCCGGGGCGCAGGTGCGGATCGTCGCGGTGGACGGGCTGACGCTGAAGGTCGCGAAAGCGGAGGCCAAGGGAGGAGTCGCATGAACAACATGGACGCCTTGCTGCTCATCGTCGTCATCCTCGTGGCGCTCTTCTTCATCGGCTCCTTCGCGCGCATTCTCCGCGAATACGAGCGCGCCGTGATCTTTCGTCTGGGCCGCAGCACCCGGGCCATCCTGAACCCGGGCGGGCAGGGCAACGGGCCGGGGCTCGTCCTCTTGATTCCCCTCATCGACAAGATGGTGAAGGTGAGCCTGCAGACCGTCGCCCTCGACGTGGCCCCGCAAGACGTCATCACGCGGGACAACGTGTCGCTCAAGGTGAGCGCCGTGATCTACTTCCGCGTGGTCGACCCCGAGCGGGCGATCGTCGCCGTGCAGGACTATCTGTACGCGACCTCGCAGATCGCCCAGACGACCCTGCGCAGCGTGCTCGGTCAGGTCGAGCTGGACGATCTGCTGTCGGCCCGCGACAAGATCAACCAGCAGCTCCAGCGGATCATCGACGAGCACACGGAGCCCTGGGGCATCAAGGTGGCGACCGTCGAGGTCAAGCAGATCGACCTGCCCCAGGACATGCAGCGCGCCATGGCCAAGCAGGCCGAGGCCGAGCGCGAGCGCCGGGCCAAGGTCATCAACGCCGACGGCGAGTTCCAGGCCGCGGCGAAGCTGTCCGAGGCCGCCGAGGTGCTCACGCGGCATCCGATCGCCGTCCAGCTGCGGTATCTGCAGACCATGCGCGAGATCGCCTCCGAGCGGTCCACGACGACCTTCTTCCCGCTGCCGCTGGATCTTTTCGGCCCGTTGCTCCAGGCCTTCAACAAGGGTGGGGACGGCTCCAAGGCCTGATGTAAAATAGCGTTCGCCTCGGTTGGTGGTCTCGGGGGGTTAGCTCAGTTGGGAGAGCGCGGCGTTCGCAACGCCGAGGTCGAGGGTTCGAATCCCTTACCCTCCACCAACATCAAGAAGTACAGCAGGTTAGGCCTTCTTCGTCGCGTGTGCTAATGCGAACTGCTACACGCGATGGAGAGGGTCATGTCAAGATCGTGGCCGATGCTCATGCTTCGAGGCAGCACGTACTACTACCACCGGAACGTGCCCAAGCGGCTTCGTCCGCTCCTCGGTGGCAAGGCGCAGATTTGGAAGTCACTGCGGACCTCCGACCACGACGTAGCGAAGCTCCGGAGCCTCGAAGAAGGACAGCGTGTCGAGCGCCAGTTTCAGGCCCTCACGCTCCGCGCAAGTTCCGCACAGACTGACCCTGAATCCCTCGCCCGCCTCTACTCATCCCGCGCCGAGGCTGAGGACGCAGCGTGGCGAGCCAGGAGGAAAGTCGAGGATGACGAGCAGCTAGACGTTGAACTCGACGCACTAACAAGCGCGGTCGATGATCATGCTGCGGCCCTTCGTCTGCAGGACGTGAACCTCGTGTCCAAGCTCCTCGATGACGTGCTGATCTGAGAACGGACTCACCATCCCCGCGTATCGTCGCCGCGAGTTCGCCTTGGCACTACTTCACGCTCGCCTCAAGACGCTTGAGGTTGGGGTGAAACGGACCAAAGGGGAGATCGCGGGTGAGCGCCAGGAGGAGCAAGGCATCACCGTGGACGGACTGCTCGATGCGTACCTGGCTGAGCGGAAGCTCGGCTCGAAGTCGGAGTTCGAGGTTCGTGCTGCCTTCCGACGCTTCACTGCCATCGTGGGCGGGGACAAGCCGGCTCGTGAGGTCTCGAAGGCAGACTGTCGCGCCTACAAGAGTTCGCTGCTGGCCGCGCCGTCGAATCGCTCACTGTCCAAGGACGGCAGACTCTCTCCGGTGTCGGTGAAGAAGCTCCTCGGTATCTGCGCCACGGTGTTCCGGTATGGCGTGGGGCAGGGGCATCTTGATACCAACCCGTTCGAGGGAATCACCCGCGTCGTTCGAGGGGTTTGAGCTACCGTGCGGCAGAGCTTGGCGCCTTTCGGGACGTTGCCTTTCACGATGCAACGGGAACAACAAGAAGGAGCACAGGATTTTCAGTCCTGGAACACGAGACGTGGAAGTAGGCAGAAATCCTTGCCGTGCAATCGGGAGTTATCTGGTCATCGTGCGCTGGAGTGTTCTGGAATGATCAGGAATGCGCTCCTGACGGGCACATTTGGGGCACACTCGGCCTTCACTGAAGGTCCTCGACCCCAGGCCACTCTCAAGATGACGCCCGGGCGTGGGTCGTTGCTTGGGATTCATTTAGGACCAGAGGCGAGTCATCCATTGGCTTACCAAAACTCACGCAAGAACTTGTAACTCCACCTCCGCCCTCTCCCGTTACGCAACGACCGTCTGGACCAGCAGCGCAGAGGTCGCCGACAAATCCGCGCTGACGAGCTCGTAGCAGGGGCGGGCCGCCGTGATCCGTACCGCGCCGTCGAGACCGTCGCGCGCGTGCGCGAGGGGATTGAGGGCGTTCGCATAGAGGCGAGCGCCAGCCTCGGCCGTGGTGAGTCGTCGAATCGCCGGCCGCGATGCGTCGGGATTGTAGTGCACGAAGACGACAGCCCCGAGCGGGGCCGGAGCTTTGCCGATGCTGCCCGGCACATCGCGTACGTGCAGGGTGCGCGAGGTCACGACGGTCCGTCGAGGCAACGGGTACGAACCCGGCGGCTCCCGCTTCAAGGCAAGCGTGCGCGGGTAGGGATGCACCTCGAGGGTGTCGAGGTCCACCGGCGCGAGCTCGTCGCTCAGAAATCCGAACCCATGATGAAGCAGGGCCCAGGTGAGCGTCGATTTCCCTCCGCCGGGCTGCGCGACGAGCATCACCGCCGCTCCACGCGTGAGCACCGCAGCATGCACGAAGTAGAGGTCGCGGCGGAGCTTTTGCAGCTCGACAGCGATGTCTGCGTCGAACAGCGCGAGGAACGTGCCGTCGTCCTGCGCCGTGAGCGCTGTTCGTCCCTGCCGCGTGATGTAGAACGCCGCGGCCGCGCCGTCCCGGCCGACGGCATAGTCGAGATCCACCGGGCCAGCGTCGCCTTGCATCTCACCATAGGCAGCGGCCACGAGGGCTTGCGTCGTGGACTCAGCGCAGCGCACGCGAACGCCTCGTCCCAGGACTCGGAGAGTAAGGAGGTGCTCGATTGCCTGCCTCGATGCGTGGTTAGTTTCGCGCGCGCTCCAACAGTCCGAGTTCGTCAAGTCGGCGGAGCGTCGCCTCGACGGCCTCGCGCGCGGCTTCGTGGTTCACGTCGAAGGCTCCGGTCAGCTCCTCTGCGATCTCCGCGACCGTTCGCTGACCGTTGCACCGCTCCCAGATGAAGCTCGCCGTCGAATTGAGCTGATGTATCTGCTTCCCGCCGAGGTCGAGTACGACCATTTCCCCGGCGACGGCACGGATGCTGATGTCGGACCGCTGCTTGGGATAGTCCACTGCCATGGCCTAGAATAGTTTGCCGGCCGCCTCCATGGCAGCCGGGAGGGGAACATTTCGACCACCCCGTCGTTGAAGCTCTTGCTCCGGGCCGCGGCGGACGACCGCACCGACCTGGTTCTCGGCCAGTTCCGTCCGGCGCAGATTCGCTGGGCCGTCGACTCCGGCCTGGGGCCGCTGCTGCGGCGCGCGACGGCTGGCGACCCGGAGGCGCGGAAGTCGCCGCTCTGGCCACTTGTGGAGAGCGCCGACCTGACCGCCCGGGTAATGGCCGGCGAGCGGCTGGACGCCGCGGACGAGATGATCTGGGCCTGCGAAGGACGAACCCCGCCCCTGACGCTTCTCAAGGGCATCTCCATTTGCGAGCAGTTTTACCCCGAGCCCCACCTGCGACCCATGGGTGACGTCGACGTCCTGTCGGAGCCCACCACCGCACAGATCGTCGAAGGGCACCTGCTCGAGCTCGGCTACCGTCGTACGTCGGAATATCCGCCGGAGTTCTACGAAACCCATCATCACCTGACCCCATTGTTTCACGCTCGCAAGCGAGTCTGGGTGGAGATTCATCGGGGTCTGTTTCCGGCGCGCAGCCGCGTAGGCTCGGAACGCGCCTTCAGCCTTGCGAACGTCGCGGAGGAGCTCCGACCATCGAGATTCCGGAATCGTCCCGTCAACCGCCTCAGCGACGAGCTGCAACTCGTGTACCTGGCTTCGCACTGGGCCTTTGGGCTCAGGCGTCTGGGGGGAATCGTCGGGATGCTCGATCTCGTCTATCTCCTCGGCAGAACACCCACGCTTCGGTGGGAGCGGATCTTCGAATGGCTCGACGGCTCGCTCGCGTCGACCTACGTGTACGTGCTGCTGTCCTACTTGAGCCGCCATCGTCTGATCGCGCTCGCGCCCGACGTCCTGCGGGAGCTATTCGCACGCCAGCGATCCTTCGGGCGCACGAATCTGAGAGTGCTCCATGCGTTGCTCGACCGCTACGTCACCGAAGGGCGCGAGTTCGGCGTGCTTGTGAGCGCGCGGAACTTCGGGATCCTCTGGAAGGATCTCCAGTGGCCGAACTCTCCGTCGGGCAACGTGCTCCGCGCCCTTCGGAGTCTGCGACCATCGCGAGCGTGGCTCAGGCGATCGCTAGGCGGAGCCGACCACCCGCGCCCGGCCCGGTCGTAAGTCGCGCGCGTCGATCGTCTGCGATCGACGAGCTACGCACCGAAGATCGACCAAAAGCCGTGGTGATGACGACGTCGGCGGTGGTTCTCGGACATTTCAAATTCTCGCCAGTGATTTCAGATTCGCGCCGCGAGCAGGTGTCGGTCAAGACTGAATGAGTTTGCACAGTACGGATACGTTTCGGGAAAACTCTTTTCCGGAACAAATCTTTGTTCGGAGACGATTCACGCTCACGTGAGTGTAGATCTGGCAGCCCGTAGTGTCCGAAAACTCATCCCAGCGTCAGGCCGCGCGGTGGTAGTAGCGCAACAGCCCGCCCAACCGCTCGTGGCATCGAATGTGGGTTCCGGCGAGATGTGGGATCGGGCACGTCGCCGTCGGGATGCACCGCCAAGGCTACGACCTCCAGCTGACCCAGTACGACGAGCAAGGCTGGCGCGCGACGTTCTACACGACCGGGATGGAGCACTCGCCCACGAGCGCGACCGGTACCGGATGGGAGTGCACGCCGTGGCACGCGACGCAGCGGGCGGCGTGGGAGGCATTAAAGAAGGCCGCCACGAGTGGCTAGGTCAGGTGCCGGGAAGAAGAAGCCCGGCCCCGCGCCGCCTGCAACGCTGCGAAGCGAATGTCGAAGTGCGTCAGACACAGCCAGGCACCATTCAGGCCGACAATCCCTTCCTCCCGACAGCCTGGTTCGACGCATCGGGTAACGTCTTCCAGGCCCCCCACCGCGGCCCAGCCCGACGACTGGAGTTCACGCGTCACGTCACGATGGCGCCGCTCTACGTGGCGTCTATCAGACTGCGGTAGCGTTTGGCTTCTGCGCCGTTCACGCTCTCGACGGTCGAGGATTACCCTCACGACCCTTTCCTCATCGGCGACAGGTTTGATATGCATGTATGTCTTTGGCGCGGCGCGCGACACGATGAATAGCAAGTCTGCCATGATCACCTCCGCTTACTTCTTCAACAGAAAGGAGGACGACGCCCGGGCAGCGCCCCCCCGAAGCGACAACAGGCGAGTTAGAGTGAGGTCAGGGTGAGGTCAGAAGACGCCGCGACCGGCGAGACGGAAGGCGAACACGCTGAACCGTGGCCGATTTGCCAGGTGGCTCGTGCGATTCTCGGGGAGCCTGGCCCTCATGTTGACTGCGATATACAGACGCAAGAGCTCCCGAACAAGAAGGGCATTCCCCGAATTGCCCCCGGGTAAACCCCTATAGTCGGTTCTTTTAGCTGTGAGACAAACCCGCAGTTTCCAACAGACGGTTTATTTAAGTGCGAAGCACGTCTCTAGAGAGGTGCGAAGGCATACACTCGGGCGGATCGCGATGATCCTGACCAAGTTCATCACCGATTACGAGATCTGCGCGCGTGGCCAGGCAGAGCGCGCCCTGTGGGCGCCCGCCCTGGATCGGCATATCGCGCTGTTCCAGCACGCCCCGCTACTCGCGGTCGCCGACGGCGGCTTCGCGTCTCGAAGTAATGAACGCGCGGCAGCGGACCGCGGCGTCCGGCACGTCGTCCTGCCCCGCCAGCCTCGGGAGACGCGCTCGCGCGCTGCGCGCGCAGCTTTGCGCTGGCGCACTGGCTGCGAAGGACGCATCAGCGCACTGAAACGTCGCCATGGACTGCGGCGGTGCCGCTACCGCGGCGCCAGCTGGATGCAGCGGTGGGTCGGGCTGGGAGTGCTCGCCAATGACCTGCTTGTGCTGGCCCGCGCGGGACCATGAGCGACCTGGAACAGCCAGGGCACCGTGGAGAACAGGCGACATGGATGAAGTGAACGCGAGCCGGGCCGAATTGAGAGTTTTGGCCACTGCCAGAACCTCGATCCCGCACCGCCGCCGCTTGATGTCAGCGTTCATTTCTGCACCGGAAAGTAGTTAGACGCCAAGGAGACATCATGACGGTCAAGCGTATGGACAACGTCGGCATCGTGGTAGAAGACATCGACGCCGCCATTGAGTTCTTCACCGAACTCGGCCTCGAGCTTGAGGGGCGCGCCCCAATCGAAGGAAACTGGGCAGATGGCGTCACTGGATTGCGCGACATGCGCGTCGAGATTGCCATGATGCGTACGCCGGACGGTCACAGCCGGCTCGAGATGTCCCGATTCCTCGCGCCACCTGTGGTCGCCGATCACCGCAGCGCCCCGGTGAACGCTCTCGGTTACCTACGCGTCATGTTCACCGTGGAGGACATCGACGATACGCTCGCCCGGCTCGGCAAACGCGGCGCTGAGCTTGTCGGCGAAGTGGTCCAGTACGAAGACACGTATCGGCTCTGCTACATCCGGGGCCCCGAAGGAATTCTCATCGGGCTTGCCCAAGAGCTCGGGCAGCAGACTTCCCGATGAGCCGCCTCTCACCCCCACGTCCTGCCGAAATTCCCCGTGCGCGTATTTGCGCCCGTCCTGCACCGTATGCCCGTTTTGACGGGGATAGCGCTCTCTAAATACCGAGGAGTTAATTAAGAGGTGGGACTGGTCGAATCCCTTACCCTCCACCATTACTTTTCTCGAGTAGTTAGCGCGCACTTTTTCAAACCCGGAGCGTATAGGAGCCTGCCGTAGCCTTCCGGCAATCGCTCTGCGGCTCCCTGACCGCGTGAGGCCAGCGGGCCTGTGTAGGAGACGGGCCAGGGTCGAGATCGCGGCGTCTCAGCCAGCTAGCGTTAACCTCGCCTTGGGTCTCCTGCGGCGCCGGGCAGGGGTGTGTGGGGTGTGGGGGAGGTCGTTAAAGCACCAGGTTTCAGTACGCTGCTAGTAAAGCTTTCAACCGCTTTGTTGGCTCGGCGCAGGAGCGTGCGCTGACGAAGCGTCAGCCTCCAGCCGGTAGTGGCCGCGGCCGTAGGCCGGCGGGCTGCGAGGACTTTGTGTTACCCGAGACTGTCATTCACCCTGCATAACACGGGCAAATGGCTGCCCCCTACGTGAACGCGGGGATGACGTGGCGGCCAAACAAGTCGATCGAGTGCATGATCCGCGTGTGGGCCAGGTTGCCCATCTGCATGAAGCAAAGGATCTGGTCGACGCCGGCCTCCCGGTACTTCTCGAGGACCTTGATGACGCTGGCCGGGTTGCCCATGGCGAAGGCGCCCGACTGCATATGTTCTGCGAAGGTCTTGCCCGTGCGCTCCTGCTGAACCGCCGCGACGGCGAATTTGTAGGAATCGGGGACGTGGTGTCCTTGCCAGGGCGCGTAGAGCTTCTCCGCCATCTTGACGAACCAGACGCCTTCCGGCCCGGCGAATTCGTGCGCCTCTTCGTCAGTGTCGGCGCAGTTGGTGACGCACAGCGCCGCGATCTGGTTGTTGATGAAGCTCCCCACGGGTTTGGCGTGCTTGATGCCCTCGCGATACAGACCGACCCGCTCGGCCATTTGCGCGTAGCCGCCCAGGTTGAAACAGAGAGCGCCCAGACCCATTTCCCCGGCAGCCCGGAAGCTGTCGGGCTGGCTGCAGGCGACCCACAGAGGAGGATGGGGTTTCTGCACAGGCTTGGGAATGACCGAGCGCGGCGGGATCCGATAGAAGCGCCCCTCGTGGGTAAAGGGGTCCTCCGTCCACATGCGGGGAATCATGGCGACGGCTTCTTCCCACTGGGCTCGGGTCTCCTCGGGGTCGACCTGGAAGCCGTCCATTTCGATGAGGGTGGTGGACCGCCCGGTCCCTAGATCCATTCGGCCATCGCTGACGATATCGAGCACCGCCGCCCGTTCGGCCACCCGGACAGGGTGATTGTACTGTCCCGGCAGCAGGGCGACGGCGTGGCCAATGCGAATCCGCTTGGTGCGCTGGGAGAGAGCCCCGTAGAGAACTTCAGGGGCCGAACAGTGGGAAAACTCCCGCAAGAAATGGTGCTCTACCGTCCAGAAGTACTGGAAGCCGACCTCATCGGCCAGCTCGACCTGGGCCATGACCTGTTTGTAGCGCTCCTGCTCGATGCCGTCATAGTGGGGTTCGGGTATCTGAATTTCATACATGAGCCCGAATTTCATGGTCATGTCCTCCCCCAGGCCCGGGTGGGCGTCAACGAGAAGTCGTATCCTTCTCCGCTGTCCGGCCGTGGGACTTGCGCCCCGGCGTACCCGGATCTTTCGGTGGCACGGCCGCGAGCGGCCGCGGCTGGGCCGTGCCTCCCGATGACAGCAGTCGAGAAACTCCTTGTCTACCCGAGGTGCCGATGGATGAACGTGGTCATCTTCTCGAGCGCCTGCCGGGCGACTGACGAGGAGAGATTGCGCAGCAGCCCTTCACCCTCGCCCTCGAAGACCGTCACCTCGATCTGGCCTCCCGCCTTCCGATACTGGCGAACGAACTCGTCGAGATCCGGGCGCGGATGCGCCTCCTCGTACGTGCGCGCGAGGCACAACACGGGCGGCGTTGCCGTCCGCTCCCCACGGGCCAAGATGCGCGCGGGCGCCCCCTCGGCCATGGCCTCTTCCGTCCGCCAGTACTGGTCATGCATGGGCACCACGCGGTCGGCCAGTCCGGCGGGTGGGGTGCAATCCTGTCGCAGGCCCTTGGCATAGTGATAGCGTCCGAGCGGATCGATCACGGGAGAGACCATGATCACGCAGCCCAGGGTGCCATCCACCGTCGTCGCGCCGGCCGGAAGGGACAGCGCGGCGTAGCGCGGATCGCGGGGGCGCATGCCGAGCAGCATGGCCTGGTGCGCGCCACTGGAGGTTCCCATCGCACCGATCCGGTCGGGGCGACCGTTCCACGCCGGGGCCTGGGTCTTGCACCAGCGAATCCCACAGTGAATGTCGGCCAGGGAAGCCGGATACGGTGCCACTGGAGGCACGCGAAAATCCAGTGCCGCCACGATCACACCATTCCTGGCGAGGGCCTCGTTCGCCGCGTTACCGTTTAGGCGATCGCCCCGGACCCAAGCTCCGCCGTGCAACTCGACCATGATCGGGAACGGTCCGCTGCCGCGTGGCTTGAAGAGGCGCGCCAGCAGCGGTTTGTCCCCATGTCGGAGATATTCCACATCCGCGACATCGATGTCATACGCCGTCTGCGTGCCTGCTGCCATGCGAGTCTCCCTTTCCTGGTGCGCTGAGGATGTGCGTGTGCCTGGTCAACATTACGCCTAAGCGTGCTCTTTTTCCTGCTCGAGGGAAATCGCGCCGGTGAGCCCTTCCCGACGGGCAACTGGAGCCGGCCGCCAGCGTGAGATACGATGCGGGACACCGTCCATGAAGGATCGCCGAGAAAGAGCCGGGAGGCGTGCCATGAAGAGGCTCGTACTGGAGTCGACCGCCCCGTTTCAGGGTCTGCCCGAGCTGGTCGCCTACGACGAGGGCCTGTTCGAGAAGGAAGGACTCGACATCGAATGGGTCGACCGTGACGCCGGCGCGGAGAAGAAGAAGACCGTGATCGATGTCACCAGTCCTCGCGGACTGAACCCGTTCACGAGTCACGGCCGCCTCTTCGAACAAGGTCAGGCCGACATGTACAACGCGTGCGAATGGGGCAACTACTGCCGCGTCCAGGAGACCGGCATCAAGAGCCGCCAGCTCGGTCGCCGCGCCATCATCGCCTATGGCGCCATCGTGGTCCCGCCGGCGTCGCCGGTCTACACGCCGCAGCAGCTCGCGAATCGCACGGTCGGCGTGCCGTTCTATTTTGGCACGCACTACCTCGCGCTCCACTTGCTGGAGGGCTTCGTGCCCCGAGAGGCGATCAGGGTGTGCCATGCCCCGAACGGCTCCCGTCCCCGCCTCGCTTCTCTTCGGAGAGGCGAGATCGAGGCGACGACCTTGACCGAGCCCTACATCACGCTGGCCGAGAAGCAAGGGTGCCGGACGATCTGCTCCGGGTTCTTCCACGGGACCGAGGTCGGGTCCGAGCGGGTCGACGCCCAGACCTATGCCGCGTTCAACCGCGCGGTGCGCGAAGCGGTGCGGCGCATCAATGCCGACAAGCGCGCCTACCTCCACTACTTCATCGATTACCACGGCCCGGATGATCCGGAGATCGCGGCGCTCACCATCGACGATCTTCGCGAGAGCCGCCTCGTGGTGTGCGACCCCGCCCCGATTCCCCTCGACGAGATGCAGCGAACCTTCGACTGGCTGAAGAGCTGGGGCATGCTCGAAGGCACGGCGTCACCTGTCGATCTCGTCGATCTCGACGTCCAGCGAGAGGCGCACGCGGCGCTCTGAGCGACCTTCACCGGCGGGGCCACCACTCGTGGAGATTGAGACGTATCGTTCCTGCATCCAGAACGAGGGCGGGGAGTAGTTATCCCGCACTTTTTCAAACTCGGATCGCAGGGGAGCCTTTCGTAGCTGCTCTGCAGCTCGCTGACGCGTGAAACATCACACTGGCCACCGGTTAGAGAAACACATCCGACGCGGACGTCCTCGGCAGGGATACGGAAGAGTGGATCGAGTGTCTCGACGTGAAACGCTAGAGAGTGCTCGTTACTTCTTCGCCAAAGACACAGGCGACGGCAGCGGCTTCCCCGTGAAATACGCGTTCAGATTGGCAAGTAACAACGCCGTAGCCGCGGTGCGGGCCTCCGGCGCGCGCCCCGCGCAGTGCGGCGTGATCACGACGTTCTCGAACTGCAGGAGCTCCGGCAGTATCGGCGGCACGGCGGGCTCCCCCTCGAGCACGTCCAGGCCCGCCCCCGCGATGCGCTTCGATCCCAGGGCATCGACCAGCGCCGCGGTGTCCACGACGGTGCCGCGTCCGACGTTGACGAGATAGCCCTTCGGCCCGAGCGCAGTGAGCACGTCCGCGTTGACGAGGTGTCGCGTCCCCGCGCCCCCAGGCGCAGCGCACACCAGGAACTCGGCCCAGTTCGCCAGCTCGACCAGGTTGTCA
>QHSQ01000262.1 GCA_003221615.1 Candidatus Rokuibacteriota bacterium
GTGGATCTGCAACCGAAACCTTGGGTACCTCGATAACCTAATATCGGCACCGACGGTACCACTCCAGTAAGCAACTCGGCGCGTCTGGCGGCGAGCGAGCGCTCTCTTTTGCCAGGATTTGACACTTGGAGCAGTGGTGGTCGCGGCACGAGTTGTAGGCACGCTCAGTGGGCGGGCAGTGGCGGAAGGGACAGCCCGCCCCCTGGCTAGGATCCTGCGCCTTTACGCGGTGGCGACGGCAGTTAGGAGGCCGCGCATCCCAAGGAGGCCTTCGAGGGCGAACAGAGGCCAGGTCGCGTAGCGAATGCATGTCGCCGCATAGGCAGACTTCTCGAGGTCGGGTTCGTAACCCAGGCCGAACAGAGTAAAGAGGCTCGAGATGGTGACGCTGTAGGGGCGGAAGGTGCCGGTGCACTCTAGAGTCGCAACGGCAAATCCGGCGTCTTCGAGGAACTTGCGGAGGGTGAGGGGAGTGAAGTGGACAAGATGGCGGGGCACATCGATGTAGGCCCAGGAGCTGCCGAAGAGGTGGCGCAAGGGGTCGTCGAAGTTGGGCACCTCGACGATCAGCGTCCCGCCCGGTTTGAGCAGGGAGCGGACGATCTGGAGCTCACGACGGGGTGTCCACAGATGTTCCGCGACGTGCCACAGCGTGATGAGGTCGAACGAGGCAGGGGCAAAGGAGCCGGCCACGTCATCGAGGCACGCCTCGCGGACGTCGAGGTGGAAGTGTTCGCGGGCGTACTTGGCGGGGGTGAGAGCGGGTTCGAGGCCCGCAACGGAGCAGCCGGTGCTGTCACGCAAGGCGGCAAGGAAGCTGCCCAGATTGCAACCGACATCGAGGACGCGCGCTTGGGAGTCCAAAGGGCAGGCGGCCAGGACGCGGCGTACCTTGAGGCTGTCGATGCGTTCGAGCTGGCGGGCGACGAGCCGCTGGCGCAGAGGCGCATCTTTAGCAGCTGGGCGGAACTGGTTGATGACATAGTGCGGGGGGTAATGGGCTTGCATTCGTGCAGGAGTTGGCCGTGGGTTGAGGTAGATAAGGCTACATTGGTTGCAGCGGACGACCCAATACTCCCCAGCGACACGGTGCAATCGATCGCACGAGCAAAAGAGTCGTGCGAATTCCGCACAGAGGGCAATGCAAGCATTCGAGGTCGGGTGATTTCCATGCGGCGGGTCTGGGTGCGGTCGAGAGCGGCCATCGCAAAATCAGGGGGCGCGCTTCACTGTTGGGAAGTCGCGGAGGCGCTGGAGAAGTTCATCCTCCACGTGAGCCCGTCAGCCGCGGCCAAGCCGGACGCCACCAGTTCCACCGGCCCATGAGGCGCATGGCGGCTGGGACGAGCAACGCGCGCACGATGGTCGCATCCACCACGACCGCGATGCCAATCCCGATGCCGACGGCCTGGACGATCACCGAGCGTGAGAGTCCGAACCCGAAAAACACGGCGGCCATGATGGCGGCGGCGCCCGTGATGAGTCGCCCAGTGCGCTCGAGCCCTGCCGCCACTGCTCGGGCGTTATCGCCCGTCCGCTCGTATTCCTCTCGCACCCGACTCAGCAGGAGCACTTCGTAGTCCATCGACAGACCGAACACCATGCAGAACATGATGAGCGGAGTGGCGGTCTGGATCGGCCCTGGCGTGAACCCGAGCCAGCCGGCCAGGTGGCCGTCCTGGAAGATCCACACCAAGGCACCGTAAGACGCGGTGATCGAGAGAAGATTCATCACGACCGCCTTGAGTGGCAGCAGTATGGAGTCGAGGAGAAGGAACAGCACCACGACGGTCACCAGCACGACGAGCCCGACCGCGAGTGGAGCGCGCTGCACTGTCAGGTCGACAAAGTCGAGATCGAACGCCGTCTCGCCGGTCACCAGTAACTTACCGTCGAACGGCGGGTGTGCGTCCCGAATCTCCTGCACAAGGGCGCGGGCTTCGTCGCTGCCCGGCCGCAGCGCCGTGTTGACCACGAGCAAGGCGATGTGCTCGCCGACGAGGTGCTCCAACGCAGTCGCGAGCTGGGGCGGCCACTGGTCGCGGGGCAGAGCGGCCATCCTCTGATATGCAGGGAGGTCAAGGGAGGGGTCGAGGTCCACGAAGCTGTTGACGCGAGTGACGTGAGGCCGCGCGCCAAGCCACCGGCTGAGCACAAAAGTCTGGGCGACGCGCTCGGCCCCCAGCGGCGATCCACCGCCAGCGTCGAGCACGATGATGACGCGGTTGACACCTGCCTCCGGAAACTCGCGACGCAGCAACTCGTCCCCCCGGCGTGACTCCGCACCGGAAGGAAGCGCAGTGGCGTCCCCGGAACCCACCCGCAGGTGGAGGATTGGCAGGCCGACGAGGAGCAGCAGCGCGACGACGGGTATGAGCACGCGCCAGGGATGAGCCATGACCGTCGCTGCCACGCGGTGCCAGAATCCGCGCCCGGCGTCGGCCCGTTCGGGATGGAGGAATGCAACGCGCAGCGAGTTCACGCGTGGGCCCAGGACAGCCAGGAGCGCAGGCAGCGTCGTGAGCCCGTGGAGCACGGCGAGCCCCACGACCATCGTCCCCGCCCACCCCATGGACCCGAGGTTGCCCAGGCCCAGCAAGACCATGCCGAGGAGACCAATGGCAACAGTGAGCCCGGAGAAAAGAATCGCGCGGCCGGCAGTGGCGACCGTGTGTGCGAGTGCTTCCGGGGTCGGGCACTGGCGGATCTCCTCGCGGAAGCGGCTCACGATGAACAGCGAGTAGTCGATGGCGACACCGAGGCCGATCATGCTTACGATGTTGGGTGCGTAGATCGAAACCGAGACGACACGCGCGAGCAGGAGTGTGCCGGCCATCGCGCCCGCGATGGCGAGCCCGCCCACCACGAGCGGCAGAAAGGCGGCGACCACGGTGCCGAAAACGAGCAGGAGCAGTGCGGCCACCAGAGGTAGGATAATGAGCTCCACCCGTCCAAGGTCTTGTCGCGCCACTTCCGTGAAAGCATCGTTGACGGCGATCGTGCCGGCGGCCAGGATCTCGAGCGTCGAGGACTTCACCAGCTCACGCAGCGCACGGTACACGCCCGGTGCGAGTCCGGAGAATCCGAGGGAGGCGAATCCCGCCGTCGAGCGCCCCCGCAGCTCCACGACCGCCAGCACGCGTCGCCCGTCCCGAGAGACGCCACCGGGCAGATCGTCGTAGGCGGTGCGGATCCGAGCCACCCGCGAGTCGCGGGCCAGCGGCGCGAGAGCGCGCTCGACCTCGGCCCGGAAGGCGGGCGCCGTGACGGAGAGGGTCGGGCTGCTGAAGATCAGGGTGAAGGAAGGCGGCTGGCCGGGCAGCTCCCTTCCGATCAGCTCTAGCCCACGGCCCGACTCCGTCTCAGCGCGGACATCGGGCGGATCGAGCTCCCCTCCCTTCTGGATCATCCAGGCAGCGAGGACTAGCGAAAGCGCGGAGAGGATCAACACCTGCCAGCGAGCGCGATGCACGAGCCGGCCCCAGCGCGCGAGTCCGGCATCGTTTTTCCCGGGCTCGACACCCACGGTCGCACTTTATCAAACGGGGCACCGACGGTCAGCCCTGGCGCGGAACGTGTCGGCGATGAGCGCTTTCGAATTCGCCACCGGAAGACTCTTATCGAGCAAATTTCTGTAGCGTGAGAAGGATCGCGGGGATGTCTCAACGCCTCCCACGCCGCCCGCTGCGTCGCGTGCTCCGGAGTGCGTTCCCAGCCCATCCTCGTCCCAGAGGGCGAAGCAGAGGACGTGCATCTGAACACCCCTCTTGCTGCCGTCAGTCCCGGCAATACCTTCGATAACTAACGGATCTGTGATGGGTTGGCCACAGGCGTCGCACTCCTCCTCGTTGCTTGGACCACCCCAGATGCTGGGCATGTTGTTCAGCGGCAAACGGCCGCTCCGGAGCTTTGCGCGAATGAAGGTACGGACTTCCAGGGGTTCCGTTGGTGGCCTCATGGGGTACTCGGTGACGCAGAGGCCAGATTCACCGGGGTCCAGGCGCCTAGAAGCGCCAAGCCATGAGGCCAAGGTGCAAGCAAGGCACAGCGTATCACCGCTGGTGTCGCCCTGCGCGTTAGGCTCGCAGGCGACGCAGAGCCCTCCTCAAGTGCTACGTCGCGAGGTAGTAGCGATCAACGCTTCGACTGCGGACTCGTGACGCTCGGGCTGGACGTGCCCGTAGGTGTCGGCGGTCTGGCCGATGCTGGCGTGGCCGAGCTGCTGTTGCACGCCGGTGGCCAGGCGCTCGGCGGTGGTCGTCTCCAGCATCCCGGACAGGTCGTCGCGCATGCGGCAGCTCCGCTGTGCGGGTGAGGGCGCGAACTCGCGCGGACGCCGCCGATCGTGCGCCAGCGCGGCCCGGTCAAGGCGCGCGGCGCGGGTGTAGGATTGCGGCGCCGCCGCGGCGGGCACGCGGGGCGAAAGGACGGACCCCATGGCGCGCCGGAAGATCGTCGTGGCGATGATGATGCACGAGACCAACACGTTCTCGCCGGTCCCGACCCCGCTGGCGTCGTTCCGCCCGCTGGCTGGGGCGGCCGCGATCGAGGAGTTCCACGACACCAACACGCAGCTCGGCGGGTTCCTCGGCGTCGCGCAGAAGGCCGGCGCCGACATCGTGGTGCCGGTCGCGGGCGGCGCGCATCCGTCGGGATACGTCGAGAAGTCCGCCTACGAGGACATGGCCGAGGCCATCCTCGGCGCGGTGCGCGGCGGCTGCGACGCCGCGTTCCTCGCGCTCCACGGCGCGATGGTCGCCGAGCACACGGACGACGGCGAGGGCGAGCTGCTCCGCCGCGTGCGCGCGGTGGCGCCGCGGCTGCCGATCGCGGTCGGGCTCGACTTCCACGCCCACATGACGCTGCGCATGATCGACAACGCCACCGTGATCACCGGCTACCGGACCTACCCGCACGTCGACATGGCCGAGACGGCGGCGCGCGCCGGGCGCACGCTGCTGCGCGCGCTCGACGGCGAGGTGGCGCCAGTGATCGCCTGGGCCTCGCGCCCGATGATGACGAGCACGCTCGAGCACACGCCGTCGCGCCAGCCGATGAAGGACATCATGGACAGGGCGGACGCCGCCGAGACCGGCGGCTCCGTGCTCAACGCCTCCGTGTTCGGCGGGTTCCCGCACGCCGACATCCCGCACATCTCGTGCTCGGCGGTCGTGGTCTGCGACCGGCGCGCCGACCAGGGGCAGGCCTTGTGCGACCGCCTGATGGACCTCGCGTGGTCGCGGCGCGAGGCGTTCCTCTACAAGGGCGCGCCGTTGGCCAGCCAGATCGCCCATGCGCGGACCCTCGGCGAGGGCCCGGTGGTACTGGTCGACCACGGCGACAACACCGCCTCCGGCGGCACTCAGGACGTGATGAGCGTGATCGCTGAGGTGATCCGCCAGGGACTCGACGACGTCGTGGCCGGGCCGATCTGCGATCCGACCAGCGTGGCGCGGATCCTCGACGCGGGCACTGCGGCTAGCGTCACGCTGCCGGTCGGCGGCAAGATCGACATGCCCCAGATCAACCTGCCCGGCGCCCCGCTGACGCTCACCGGCCGCGTGACGCGCATCACCGACGGCCAGTTCACCGTCACCGGGCCCATGGCGACGGGCACGCGCGTGCGCATGGGGCGGACGGCGGTGCTCGACACCGGGAACGTCCAGGTCGTGATCTCGGAGGGCCGCAGCGAGCCGTTCGACCTCGGCGTGTTCACCCACTGCGGGATCGACCCGCGGCGGAAGCGCTACGTGCTGATCAAGTCGCGCCAGCACTTCCGGGCCGGCTTCGAGCCGATCGCGCGCCACATCGTGCTGTGCGACGGCGACGGCTGCACCAGCTCGGACCTGGCGCTGTTCACGTATCGCAACCGCCGGCGGCCGCTCTATCCGTTCGAGACCGCATGAGCGCCGGTCGGCGGGTCAGGAGCCTCAGACCCGCAATCTACGAATCCCTTACCCTCCACCATTCAACTTCTCGCGTAGTTACGATCCACTTGCTCAGATCTGACGCGAATCGCCGCGTTTTGCCGTAGGGCTTCCTCTGGACCGACGCCGTGTTCTGGCAGAAAATCCCGTGACACGCGTGGTTGTCCGCGCTGCTGTGCCGGAGGCAGGAGCGGCGGCAGCAGAGGGGCTTCAGGCGGACCTCGTGGTGTTCGACGAGCAGCGGGTGAGGCCAGCGATGCCGACGGTGGAGACCGATCTTCCGGTCAGGGTTTCCGGCCGGTGCGGCGCGGCCCCGGTGCGCGACGTCACGCCGCGCGTGTAGGAGACGGAGATGAATGGCGTGTACGACGGACTCACCGTGGTCGAGCTGGCCGATCGCCGCAACCAGTGGGCGGGCAAGCTCCTGTCCGACGGCGGCGCGCGCGTGATCCAGATCGAGCCTACGGCGGGAGGCCCGGGGCGCTGGTGCGGCCCCTTCGTCGACGACACGGTCGATCCCGACCGCTGTCTCGACTACTGGTGGTACAACACCGGCAAGCAGAGCGTGGCTCTCGACGTCGGTCGCCCGCCGGCTCAGGATCTGCTGCGCCGCCTGCTGGCCGGCGCCGATGTCTTCCTCGAGAGCACGCCGCCGGGGACGTTGCGTGCGTATGGTCTCGACCACGGCTCGGTCTCGAGCAACCGCGCGCTCATCTACACCTCACTGACCGACTTCGGTCAGGACGGTCCCTGGCGCGACTATCGGATGAACGATGCCGCCCACCTGGCCCTCGGTGGCCACATGGCCAGCACGGGCTATTCCGATCCCACGTTCACGCCGATCGGCGGGCAGGGTCACCAGGCCTGGCACATGGGCTGCGTGTTCGCGTTGCACGGCATCACGCTGGCCCTCTTCGACCGCATGACGACCGGCAATGGGCAGTACATCGACGTCTCGATCCACGATGCCTGCTCGATCGGCACCGAGTCCGCGGTACCCGAGTGGCTCTACAACGGCGCCACCCTCTATCGGCAGACCGGGATGCACGCCTCCGCGCGCCGGCGGCCCGATTTGGAATTGCCGACGGCTGACGGCATGTACGTGATCGCGGTGAACCAGACCTTCGGCGACCGGGGCTGGGCGAAGCTGATCGAGTGGATGGAGGAGAAGGGCGTCGCCGGTGAGCTGACCGATCCCAAGTACCGCGACGAGGCCGTCCGCATGGCCGACTATCGCCAGGGAACCGCCGTGCTCGACGGGATCCGCCGGCTGATCGCCGCCTGCAAGGGAGAGGAGGTCTTCACCCGCGCGCAGTCGTACGGCATCTCGTGGGGGCTCGTGCGCGCACCCGAGGAGAACTACGACGTCGCGCACTACCAGCAGCGCGACTTCTGGCGCGACGTCGAGCACCCGGAGATCGGCCGCGCCATTCGGTACCCGCGCGGCCCGTTCATGTGCGACGCGCTCGGGATCGCACCCCGAGGGAGAGCACCGCATCTCGGCGAGCACACGCGGCTGGTCCTGGAAGGCGATCTCGGTCTCCCCGCCGCGCAGGTCGATGCGCTGGCCGCCGCAGGGGTGGTCCGGTGAACGCGTCAGTCACGCTCCCGAAAGGCATCCTCAGCGGAGTGCGCATCCTCGATTTCACGTGGAAGACCGTCGGGCCGTGGGCGCCGCGGCTGCTCACGCACTTTGGCGCCGAGGTCATCCACGTCGAGCGCGTCGGGTCCTGGGATGATCATCGCTACGCGGCCCACCCGAGTCCGATCGTCGGTGGCCCGCAGAAGGAGTTCACGTCGGAGCAGGGGACGGGGCCGCTGCACGGCGGCGGCCAAGCCGACGGCAAGAAGCCCTACTACAACACCCCGTACTTCACGATCCTGCACCACGGCAAGCTGGCCATCAGCCTGAACACGCGTCACCCCAAGGGGCTCGCGCTGGCCGAGCGGCTCATCGGCATCTCGGATGCGGTCGTCGAGAACTTCAGTGGCGAAGTGTTTCCGAGCTGGGGGCTCACCTGGGAGCATATCCACGAGATCAACCCGCGCGTCGTGTACATGAGCACGTCCGGCTTCGGTCATTCCGGGCCCTACAAGGCCTACCGCAGCTTCGGCCCCACCGCCGCGGCCCACATGGGATTGCTCCAGGCCAGGAAGAAGGGCGAGGGATCCTACGTCGACTATGCGGTCACCGAAGGCGCGGTGTCACTCCTGGGGACGTACATGCTGGATTTCCAGGTGAACGGCAGGACCACACGCCGCCCGGGCTTTCCGCCGGGCAATCGCGCCCTGTGGCCCACCGTGGCGCCCCACAACACCTATCGATGCTCGGGCAAGGATCGTGTCGGGCAGGACTGGTGGGTGTTCGTCGCCTGCGAGACCCAGGCGCAGTTCGAATCGCTCTGCCGGGTGATGGGTCAGCCCGATCTGAGTAGGGACCCGCGCTTCGCGACCAACGAGGCGCGCGTGGCGAACCAGGACGAGCTCGACGCCATCGTCGGCCGCTGGATCAGGCCGCGCCGGCGCTATGACGTCATGCAGCGGTGCCAGGAGGCCGGGATCATCGCGGCGGTGGTCCAGAGCGCCGAGGACCGGGTCGAGCACGATCCCCAGCTCAAGCATCGCGACATGCACCCGGTCGTCAACCACCCTGAGATCGGGGAGTTCGAGTACGAGGGTTATCCGGTCAAGCTGTCCCGCACACCGGCCTTCGTGCACGGAAGGGGGCCGCTGCTGCGCGAGCACAACCGCTACGTCTACGGCGAGCTGCTCGGTCTGAGCGACGAGGAGATGAAGTCGCTGGAAAACGACAAAGTGATCTGAGGAGGCTGCGATGGCGGTGAGCTTCGACCGGGCGCGGCTCGCGCCGCTGAAGGATACCGTAGCGGTCGTCGGTGTCGGCGACACCGACTACGGGAAGGATTACCGGGGAGCCCGCGGCCAGGCCGTGAGCAAGGGCGAGGCCCGCTACGACTCGTACACGCTGGCGTCGAGGGCATTCAAGCGTGCGCTGGACGACGCGGGATTGAAGAAGGACGACATCGACGGCCTGTGCGTCGGGGGCACGCTGTCCGGCGAGCGAGCCAGCGAACAGTGGGGTCTGAACCCGCGCTGGAGCGGGGGCGGCGACGCCGCGCAATGCATCATCGAGGCGACGCTGGCCATCAACGCCGGGCTCTGCACGACCGTCGCCCTGGTCTACGGCAACGCCCAGCGCTCGATGGACACGGCCTACGGCGGCGCGCGCGTAACCGGCGGCGCGATCACCTCGTACTTCTACTACGCTCCGTGGGGCATGACCTCGCAGGGCGCGCTCTACGCGCTCTTCTTCCAGCGCCACAAGCTGCTCTATGGCACCACCGACGAGCAGCTCGGCGCGGTCGCGGTGGCGTTCCGCAAGCACGCCTGCTTGAACCCGAACGCGGTGATGCAGAAGCCGCTCACGATCCAAGACTATTTGAATGCGCCGTACATCGCCGAGCCGCTGCGCCTCAACGACTACTGCCTCATCAACGACGGCGGGGTTGCGATCATCGTCCGTCGCATCGACCTGGCGAGGGATCTCAAGCAGCGGCCCGTCATGGTGAGCGGTTTCGGATGGTCCGAGGAGAACGTGGACGCCACCCAGCTGCGGCCCCGGCTGAAGACCTTCTATCACGGCGCCCATCACGACGTGGCGGCCCAGGTCTATCCGATGGCTGGCGTGACGCCGAAGGATGTCGACGTGTTCGCCACCTACGACAGCTTCAGCGTGCACCTCCTGGCCTCGCTCGAAGGGTTCGGCTTCTGCAAGGAGGGCGAGGCCGGCACGTTCGTGCAGGGCGGCCGCATCGAGATCGGCGGCGAGCTGCCGTGCAACACCAGCGGCGGGATGCTCTCCGAGAGCTACATGCAGAGCTGGAACCACCAGCCCGAGCTGGTCCGCCAGCTGCGCGGCGGTCTCGGCAAGCGGCAGGTGCAGGGCGCCGAGGTCGCCCAGTACGTCCACGACGTCGCCGGCAAGTGCAAGAGCCTGATCTACACCAGCGGAGCGTGACGATGGCGCCGGCCCGACCGGTACGCGCGATGGATCCGTACGCCGAGCAGTTCTGGACGTTCACACTGTCGAGAGAGCTGCGCCTGCAGCAGTGCTCGGCCTGCGGGAAGTTCCGCTGGCCGCCGGGCCCGACCTGCGACCGCTGCCTGTCCGACGACTTCGCGTGGTCCCCGCTCAGCGGCAAGGCGAAGGTGCTCTCGTGGACGACGTTCCGCCGCGGCTACTTCCCGGAGTATCCGCCGCCCCACACCGTCGTCGCGCTCGAGCTGGCCGAAGGCCCGCTCTTCATCTCCTATCCCGTCGACGTCGAGCCCAGCGACCTCCACGACGGCATGACGCTGGAGCTCCGCTGGATCGACGCCACCGACAAATTCGGCGAGTACAACCTCCCCGTCTTCGGCCCGTCCGCCCGGGGCTGAGGCGCTCGGCGCGCCGACTTCGCGCCACCGAGCGGCGGGATGCCCTCTTCGGGGATCGACTCGGTCCGCTCGGCTCGGGCAGCTCTGGAGCTGGTAATCGTGGTCTGCGCTGAGCGCCCGTGCGCACGTGACGCATCAATTTGCCGCATTCTGCAAGGTGACGGCGACGAAGTATCGAATACTAATCGAGAACGCAGTTTCCGGTCTTCTCCGCTCGGTTGAGTCCTCACCCTTCGCCCCTGCGGCGAATGCGCGCTTCGCCGGCGGCCGCAGGCCGATCGGTGCAAGCACAGTTTAGGCGGCTCGATGCGCAATGATCGTAACGACCTCACTGATCGCCACCAAGTTGACGCACCAGCGCCGTCCAGAGCGCGCCCATCTCCTGGAGCGAAAGAAGATCCAGGCCCCGCTTGCTCATGGCGGTGTTCACCATGACGAGCTTGCTCCGAGAATCGACGTAGATCCGCTGCCCGTGCGCGCCCCAGAGCATGAACATCCGGCGCTCGCTAGGGAGGATCCACGTTTGGTAGCCGTAACCCTCGTTGGGCATGGCCGTGCCGGGCCACACATGCGGCTGGTCCATGTGGACCGTGGTTGCCTCCAGAACCCACGCGGCCGGGATGATCTGCCGGCCGCGCCAGTTGCCGTCGTGGGCCAGCAGCAGCCCAAGGCGAGCGTAGTCGCGCAGCACGGCGTTCAGGCAGCAGTGAGTGGCCTCCTGGCCCGAGTTGTCGACGAGCCACGTCGCGTCGGCTTCGGCACCGATTGGCTGCCAGATCTTCTCCTGCAGGTATTCGGCGATCGGCCGACCGATGGCGCGCGCCAGCACGAGCCCAAGCACCAGGGTCTCCACGGAGGAGTAGGAGAACTTCGTCCCCGCCGGACGCTCGCGGTCGTTGAACGACGTCACCGCGCCGACACCGCCTGGGCCCACCTGCATGTACGTGTCGAGGACGAACTGAATGACATCGTCGGTGGCGAAGCCCGGGGAGGCGTCCTCATTGAACCGGACACCGGACGACATCTGCAGCAAGTGCCTGAGCGACGTACGTCCGTACTCGGTGCCGGCGAGCGCAGGCACGTAGGCGGCAGCGAGATCGTCCACTGACCGGATGCGCCCCTCGTCGATCGCGATACCGATGAGCATCGCCGTCACGGTCTTGGCCATCGACCAAGAGGCGAAGCGGTGTCGGTCCGTGCGATCGTACTGGTAGCGCTCGACGAAAATCGTGTCGCCGCGGGCGATCAAAAGGCCCGTCGTCGGGTTGCGCGAGAGGTAGTCATCCAGTGTCAGGTCTGCGCCCCGGAGCGTCCAGGTGATCCGGGGCTCAGCGACCCGCACGAGACGCGAGGGCGTCGGCGCCTTGTGGATGAGCCGGCCCCGGAAGATCTCGTCGAGGTGGCTAAAGGAGCCGACTTGAACTTGGTGGGCTGTTCAATCGGTAGGTCGCCTGGCTTCGCGCCCTTCAGGATCTTGATGTCATAAGCACGTTGGCCTCCTGCCCAGCCTGAACTAGGCTGGCTCCTCAGAGACGGCCGCAAACCTCTCTGAGACAGGAGGCCAAGAGGATGGTACACGTGGGCGTCGACCTGGACAAACGCAGCTCGCAGATCGCGGTGTTGAGCGAGGACGGAGAAATCGTGCAGCACCGGCTCGCCAATGATGCCGCGCGACTCGAGAAGTTCTTTGCTGACCTCCCGCCCCACACCCCCATCGCGATCGAAGCGTCGGGGACCTGGTGGTGGCTCGTCGATCTCCTCGAAGAACTCGGGCACCAACCCGTGCTCTCGAATCCGAAACAGACGAAGGCGATCGCCGCCGCCCGCCTCAAGAACGACCGCGTCGACGCCGAGCGCCTCGCGCTCTTGCTGCGCGGCGATCTCCTGCCCAGAGTCTGGATCCCGCCGACCGCCCTGCGCGAGGCGCGCGAACTCATCCGCCATCGCATCCAACTCGTCTGGCTCCGCGGTGTGCTCCGCAATCGTCTGCAGGCGATGCTCGCGCGCCGTAACCTGCAGCCGACCTCGGGCCAGAGCTGGCTTACCCAGCGCGGCCAGCGCGAGTTGCAACGGCTGCCCTTGGGGGAGACCCCGAGCCGCATCCGCGAGGATTATGCGGCGCTGTTGCCGACGCTCGATGCGCAGATCCGACGACTCGATGCCGACCTCGTCACACGCTGGGGCGCTGATCCGCGCGTGCGGCGCTTGACGACCATCCCCGGCATCGGCCCGTTCATCGCGATCGTGCTCGTCCTGGAACTCGGGGACATCGAGCGCTTCGCGAGCGCCAAACGGGTCGCCAGCTACGTCGGCTTGACCCCGCGCGTCCGCGGCAGTGCCGGTCGGGTTCGCGCCGGCCACATCACCAAGGAAGGCAATCGCCTGCTCCGGTGGGTCTTGGTCCTCGCCGCGACGCAAGCCGTCCGTCGGCCCGGTCCTCTGCGGGCCTGGTTTCATGCGGTGAAGAAGCGGCGGGGAAAGAAAGTCGCGCGGGTCGCGCTGGCGCGCCGCCTCGCGGAGATCGTGTTTCACGTCTGGAAACAGGAGTGCGATTACTTTACCGTCGTCCGTCACGGTGTCGTGCGGGGGTGAGCTCGGACGTTGACATGGTCTTCGGACCGCCATCTTGATTGGGCAGCCCCTTTCACGCGCTTCGCGGTGAAACGGAACTGACATCATGGGCGCTCGCGCCCGGAGAGATGTGTGGCGCACGGCCACCGGCTGATGACGCATCGCGCTTTTGGCCCAGGATCTACGTTCGCCCCTCGGGGGCATACATCGGTATCCCCTCGTTCGTCACCACGGAGGCGCACTGAAGAGTCACGCAGCAATCTCGTCGAAC
>QHSQ01000263.1 GCA_003221615.1 Candidatus Rokuibacteriota bacterium
GCCGCGCGTTGTCGAGCGCCAGGCCGATCTGGTCGGCGGCCGCCTGGACGAGCGCCAGCTCGGGCTTGTCGAAGGGCTCCGCGGTCTTCCGCCCGAGCGAGAGCGTGCCCAGGATCTGGCCCCGGCTATGGATCGGCACGCACACGAAGCCGAGGATCTGCTCGCGCCGGACCGCGGCCTTCGCGCTCGGCAGCACGTTCGGGTCCTCGTAGTTTCGGTCGAGCCGGATGGTCTTGCCGGTCACCGCGACCCGGCCGATGAGCCCGGCGCCGAGCGGCAAGCTCCGATTCACCTCGCGCAGGCGGGCCGACATGCCGCGCTCACCCCGGAGCTCGAGCGTCCTGCCGTCCTCGGACAAGAGATGGAGGCTCGAGATCTCGTGGCCGGTGACACGGGTGAGCGCGTCGACCGCGGTGTGCAGGACTTCCTCGACGTCGAGCGTGCGGCTGACGGCCTCCGCGACGGTGTGGAGAATCCTGAGGTGCGGCTCGACGTCCGGGCGGCGACGCGCCCGTCGTCGCCGGTCAACCGGCGACTGGGAGTGACCGGCGCGCCGCTTCAAGCGCTGACTCCACGAGCGCCCGGTCTGCGGCCGGGAGATCACCGAACTCGGCGGCGACGTCGAGGAGCAGCTGCATCTCGGCGAGGTGTTCACCAGCGACCGTGCGTCGGCCGGCGGCCGCGTCGCGGGCCGCGGCCAGCGCGGCCGTCTCGAGCCGCTCGCCCGTCGAGGTCCGCGCGGGCGGCTGCATGGCGCGCGCGGCGCCGAAGGCGGCGCGGGCCAGACGCTTCCACGGGTCGCCCTCCGTGGCGGAGACCGTGGGGGCTTTGTCGCCCACGCGGGCGAGGCCCGCCGCGACCGCCCGGTCGAGATAGTCGAAGTCGAAGGGCTTCGCGACGTAGTCGAAGGCGCCCAGCTTGAGCGTTTCCTTGGCGAGGCTGACGTCCTCGTTCGCGGTCACCATGATGACCGGGACGTCCCCGTTGATCTCGCGGATTTTCCGGAGGACCTGCACCCCGTCGAGCCCGGGCATGCGAACGTCGAGCAGCACGAGGTCGGCCCGACCGCCGCGAACCACGGTCAGCGCCTCGGCACCACTCCCCGCCCCCTCGACCGCGTAACCCTCGGTGGTGAAGTACTCGGTCAATACCTCGCGCACGGGGGCCTCGTCATCGACGACCAGGATCCGTCCAAGGGCCATCAACAAGTATTCTACCCCAGGGACCTGTCCTGACCCTCAGCCCGCGGCGCGCGCCACGAACGCGTAGGCCAGCTCTAAAGCCGCGTCAAGCTTGGCCGGATCCTTTCCGCCGGCCTGGGCGATGTCGGGTCGACCTCCCCCGCCCCCGCCGACGGCCTTCGCAACCTCCTGGATGAGCTTGCCTGCCTGGAAGCGCGAGGTCAGGTCCTTCGTGACGGCCGCGATCAGATTCACCTTGCCGTCAACCACGCTTCCCACGCAGACGATTCCCGAACCGAGGCGATTTCGGAGCGTGTCCGCGACCGCGCGCAGCCCGTCGGCGTCCAGCCCGTCGATCCGGCCGGCGATCACGGCGACCCCGTTGACCTGGCGCGCGGCCTTGACGAGGTCCTCGGCGCGCGAGCGGGCGAGCCTGCCCTCGAGCTCCGCCAGCTGCTTTTCGAGCGCGCGCTGCTCCTCGAGGAGCTTCTGCAGCCGCTTGGGGACCTCCAGCGGGCCGATCTTGAGGAGCTCGGCCGCTTCGCGAAGCGCCGCTTCCTTGCGCGCCACGCTCTCGATCGCGGCGGGTCCCGCGACCGCCTCGACACGCCGCACGCCGGAGGCGACGGCGCCCTCGCCGGCGATCTTCAAGAGACCGATGTCGCCGGTCCGATCGAGATGGGTGCCGCCACACAGCTCGGTCGAGAAATCGCCGATCCTGATCACGCGCACGCGGTTGCCGTACTTCTCGCCGAACAGCGCCATCGCGCCCATCCGGAGCGCCTCGTCCAGCTCCATCTCGGACTGCGTGACCGGCACGTTGGCCTGGACCTGCTCGTTCACCAGCTCCTCGATCTGCTCGACCTCGCGGTCCTTCAGCGACGACGCGTGAGAGAAGTCGAAGCGCAGGTGATCCGGCGCCACGAGCGAGCCGGCCTGCGTCACGTGCGTGCCGAGCACGCGGCGGAGCCCCGCGTGAAGCAGGTGCGTGCCGGTGTGATGCCGGCGCAGGCCCTGCCGTCGCGGCGTCTCGATGGTCACGGCGACGTCTTCGTTTTCGTGGAAGCCGCCGCTCACGACCTTGACCCGGTGCACGATCAGCTTGGAGCCGCGATAGTACGTGTCGACGATCTCGCCGCGGCCGCTTCGTCCGACGAGCGTGCCCGTGTCGCCCACCTGGCCGCCCGATTCCGCATAGGCCGGCGTGCGGTCGAGGATCATCTCGACCTCGGCGCCCTCCCCCGTCTCGGTGAGCCGCCGCGCGCCCCCCTCGCCCGCGTCGATCATCGCTAGGATCCGCGCCGGCGAGGCGAGCGACTCGTAGCCGACGAACTCGGTCGGCGCGATCTCGGCGCCGAGACGCTGGTAGATCGCCGAGGCCGCGGCGTCGTCGCCCGAGCCGAAGGTGGCACCGGCGCGCGCCCGCGCGCGCTGCGCCTCCATCTCGGCGTCCGCGGCCGCGCGTGTGCCCTCCGTCACCCGCCAGCCGGCGTCCTGGAAGACCTCCTCGGCGAGATCCATCGGGAAGCCGTAGGTATCGTAGAGCGTGAACAGGAAGCGGCCGTCCACCACGCGCCGCGTGTCGCTCGCGTGCTCGGCGAGATAGTCCTTGATCTTGAGCGTGCCGGTGTCGAGCGTCTCGGCGAAGCGCTCCTCCTCGCTGCGAACCGCCTCCTGGATGCGCCGCCGCTCGGCGACGATCTCCGGATAGGCCTCGCCCATCAGCTTGACGACCCAGTCGACGGTCTTCCACAGGAACGGCTCGGTGAGCCCGAGCATGCGACCGTGGCGCATGGCCCGTCGCATGATGCGGCGGAGCACGTAGCCGCGCCACTCGTTCGAGGGCGTCACGCCGTCGGCGATCAGGAACGTGGTCGTGCGCGCGTGGTCGGCGATCACCCGCATCGACACGTCGTCCGCCTCGCCGGCGCCGTAGCGGCGACGGGCGAGCGCCGAGGTCTCGGCGAGCAGCGGCGCGAAAAGATCGGTGTCGTAGCTCGATTCCTTGCCCTGCACGACCGCCGCGGCGCGCTCGAGCCCCATGCCGGTGTCGATCGAGGGCCGGGGCAGCGGCGTGAGCGTGCCGGCCGCGTCGCGGTTGAACTGCATGAAGACGAGGTTCCACACCTCGAGCCAGCGATCGCACTCGCACGCCGGGCCCTGGCACGGCCGGCCCGCCGCGACCTCGGCGCAGGCGATGTGATCGCCCTGGTGGACGTGCACCTCGGAGCACGGCCCGCAGGGGCCGGTGTCGCCCATCGCCCAGAAGTTGTCCTTCTCGCCCAATCTCAAGATCCGGTCGTCACCGAAGCCAGCCACGCGTTTCCACAGCGCGAACGCGTCGTCGTCGTCGGTGTACACGGTCGCGATCAGCCGCCGGCGATCGAGCGCGAGATCGCGCGTGAGGAACTCCCAGGCGAACGCGATCGCGTCGGGCTTGAAGTAGTCGCCGAAGGAGAAGTTGCCGAGCATCTCGAAGAACGTGTGATGCCGCGCGGTGCGGCCGACGTTCTCGAGGTCGTTGTGCTTGCCGCCCGCCCGCACGCACTTCTGACTGGTCGTCGCACGGACGTACGCGCGCCGCTCCTCGCCGAGGAAGATCGACTTGAACTGCACCATGCCCGCGTTGGTGAAGAGCAAGGTCGGGTCGTCGCCGGGCACGAGCGACGACGAGCGCACGCGGGTGTGGCCGTTGCGCTCGAAGTACTGCAGGAACGTCTCGCGGAGCTCGGCGCCGGTCATCGGAAGCGTCATTGTATCACCGCGACTCATCCTCGACCGGCGGGCCGACGCACTCGCGGACGACGCGCGCCACCACCGCCGCGGCGTAGCCGCGACGCAGGAGATGGTCGCGAAGACGCGACGCGGTCCGCACGCGATCGCCGCGCTGCAGCGCGGGCAAGCGCCGGCGGGCGACCGCGCGAGCGCGCTCGAGCTCGCCGTCTTCGAGCGCGCCCCTCAGCGCCGCGTCGACGAGCGCGGGGGCCACGCCGCGCGCCCGGAGCTCTGCGCGCAGGCGCGCCGGGCCGTAGCCGCGCGCCGCTCGCGCGGCGACCCAGTGGCGGGCGAACGCCTCGTCGTCGAGATAGCCGCGAGCCGTGAGATCGGCCACCACCGCGTCGGCAACGTCGGGAGGCGCCCCGCGCCGGCGCAGTCGCGTGGCCAGCTCGCGCGTGGTCCACGCGCGTCGGGAGAGGAGGTCGGCGGCCGCGAGCCGCGCGGTCCGCGCGTCGAGGGTTCGGCGCGGACCGCGCGGACTCGTTACGATCTCTTGAAGAAGGAGCTGCCGGTCGGGGACAGAGGGGCCCGCTCGGTCGTCCGCTGCTCGAACGACTGCTCGCCGGTCGAGAAGATGCCGCGGACCTTGAGGTCGAAGTCGTCGGCGTTGGTCGCCGCTTCGCGGGCGGTCTCGTACGAGATGATGCCGTCGCGATAGAGCTTGAGCAGGCACTGGTCGAAGGTCTGCATGCCGTATTGTGACTGTCCCTGTGCAATAAATGCCGGGATCTCCGGCGTGCGCTTGGCTTCCCGGATGCAGTCCTTGATGGCGCCGGTGCCGACGAGGATCTCGACGGCCGGGATGCGGCCTTCGCCGCCGATCTTCGGGATGAGACGCTGCGAGACGATGCCGACGATGACGGCCGCGAGCTGGTCGCGGATCTGCTGCTCCTGGTGCGGCGGGAACGTACCAATGATGCGGTTGACGGTCTCGCTGGAGTTCAGGGTGTGGAGCGTCGAGAACACCAGGTGGCCCGTCTCCGCGGCATGGAGCGCGACCGACATCGTCTCCGGGTCGCGCATTTCACCGACGAGGATCACGTCCGGGTCCTCGCGGAGCGCGGCGCGGAGCGCGGTGGCGAAGCTCGGCGAGTCGTGGCCGATCTCACGCTGGCTGACGACGCAGCCGATGTCGTCGTGGGTGAACTCGATCGGGTCCTCGATCGTGATGATGTGGTCGTTGCGGGTGCGATTGATGTAGTCGATCATCGCCGCGAGCGTCGTCGACTTACCCGAGCCGGTGATGCCCGTGACCAGCAAGAGCCCGCGGCGTTCCATCGAGAGCTGCTCGAGCACTTCCGGCAGCCCAAGCTCCTCGAACTTCGGCTTCTTCGACGGAATCGATCTCAGGACTGCGCGGACCGATCCCAGGGCCAGGAACATGTTCACGCGGAAGCGGCCGAAGTTCGGCACCGCGTATGCCGAGTCGACCTCGCGCCCGTCCATGAGCTGGGCGTACATCCGCTCGGTGAGACACCGGTGCGCGATCGCGTCCATGTCCTCGGCGGTGATCACGCCGAGATCCCCCTGCGGCACCAGCCGGCCGTGGATCCGGAGGATGACCGGAGCGTTGGCCTTCAGGTGCAGGTCGGAGGCGCCGCGCTCGACGCCGGTGACCAGGAGCTTGTCGAATTCCATCGGCATGAACTGCTCCTATTTGATCGGCACCGCCTGGCGAAGTCCGAGAGTGTCGCGGAGCTTCGATTCGAGGTCCGCCAGAACCACCGGATTGTCCTGGAGCCACTTCTTGGCGTTCTCGCGTCCCTGTCCGATTCGCTCACTCTTGAAGGTGTACCAGGTTCCGGACTTCTCGATCAGGCCGTGGTCGACGCCAGCGTCCAGCACGCTGCCCGTCTTCGAGATCCCTTCGCCGTAGAGCACGTCGAACTCCGCCTCTCTGAACGGCGGAGCGAGCTTGTTCTTGACCACCTTGACCTTGGTCCGGACGCCGAGCGACTCCGTCCCCTGCTTGATCGCGTCCTGGCGCCGGATGTCGAGCCGAATGGAGGCATAGAATTTCAGCGCACGCCCGCCCGTGGTGGTCTCGGGGTTGCCGAACATCACGCCGATCTTCTCGCGGATCTGGTTGATGAAGATCACGATCGCGCCCGAGCGCGAGATGGCCGAGGTGAGCTTGCGGAGCGCCTGAGACATGAGGCGCGCCTGCAGGCCCGGCAACGAGTCGCCCATGTCGCCGTCGAGCTCGGCGCGAGGGACCAGCGCCGCCACCGAGTCGATGACGATCACGTCGACGGCGTTGGATCGGACGAGCGTCTCGGTGATCTCCAGCGCCTGCTCGCCGGTGTCGGGCTGCGAGATCAGGAGCTCGTCGATGTTGACCCCGAGCTTGCGCGCGTAGATCGGGTCGAGCGCATGCTCGGCGTCGATGAACGCGGCGATGCCGCCCAGATGCTGCGCCTCGGCGACCACGTGGAGCGCGAGCGTGGTCTTGCCGGAGGACTCCGGGCCGTAGATCTCGGTGACCCGTCCTCGCGGCAGGCCGCCGACGCCGAGCGCCACGTCGAGCGACAGGGCGCCAGTCGGAATGACCGCGATCTCCTCGAGGGGGCCGCCGGCGCCCAGGCGCATGACCGAGCCCTTGCCAAACTGCCGCTCGATTTGCGAGATCGCCAACTCTAGGGCCTGCCGTCGCTCGTTCTTAGCTTCAGCCATGCGGCTCTCCTTATTTATCCTCGCACGTATCCTCGCACGCTCGCTGCACGTTTCGTTCGTTATCGCTTTCGGCCATTCTAGGTGGCCCTGCTCCGGGGCGTCAATGTCCCGAGACTCAGACAGGGGCCCCAAGCGTCATCTTCGCCAGCTCGGTGTAACGGGCTCCGCGGGGCCCAAGCTCGCTCCGCATCAGGGCGGCGCCTGGAACCAGCATCCGGCCGAATTCACGCACCGTCGCGAGGCCGAGAGCCTCCGTGAGCGCGGGATCGCGTCCAGGTCGGCGCACCCGGCCGAGCGTGACGTGGGGCGAAAACGGCCGCTCCTCGCGGGCAAAGCCGAGCTCGGCGAGCGCCGCGTCGACGCGGCGGGCGAGCTCGACCATCTCGGTCGCGCCGTCGGTCACGCCGGCCCAGATCACCCTTGGCCTCGTGCCCGATGGGAAGGCGCCCAACCCCCGGATTCGCGCCTCGAAGGGGCGCAGGTCCAGGCCAGACTGGGTCAGCGCAGCGACGATGGCGTCGATCCGCGTCTCGGGCACCGTGCCGAGAAACTTGAGCGTGAGGTGAAGATTGCCCGGTGCGACCCACGCGACATCGCGCGCCACCGGGCGAAGCCGCTCGATCGCTTCACCGAGCTCTCGTCGGATCGCGTCGTTGAGCAGGATCGCGACGAAGGCGCGAATGTCTGTTATCGCGGTGCATCCAGGAGCTGGAGCAGGTTTCGGATGCCCTGGCGCCGCTCGGCATCCGGCTCGGCGACGAGCGCCGCGCGGAGATCGGCGAGGGCCCCGTCGTGGTCGCCCCTGAGCTCTTTTTCCAGACCGCGGGCCGCCAGCGCCCGCGAATCGAGCGGCACCGGCGCCGGCGCGGGCGGAGTCGGGATCGACGCGACATCCGGCCGCGGCGCGGGCGCCGGCGCCGTTGACGGCGCGCTCTCTGACGTCGGCGCACCGACCGCGCTCGCAGAGGGTGGGGCGACAGCGGAAGGCGTCGCGGCAGGTGGCGCTGGCACGGCGACAACCGGTGGCGGCGGGGCCGCGCCCTCCGCTGGTGGCATGGTCTCGGCCGCCGGCGGGCTGGCCGGCGAAGTCGCCGCAGTGGACGGGGCCGCAGCGTCCGACGGAGCCGCGCCCGGCGTCGTCGGTAGCGCTGCAACCGGATGTGCCGGCGCCGGGGCGGCACTGGACGGTTGCTGAGGCGAGGACTCGCCGGACGCCGGCGGCTTGGTGGTCGGTGCGGGCGTCGTGGAGGGCGTGGGCGGCGGCGCTTCAGCAGGCGGAGCGGCAGCGGTCGGTGGTTGCGTCCGCGACGCGTCAGCCGATGGAGGCGTCGTGGGAGCCGCGCGTGACGGCGGCTGAGCCGGCGGCGCCGACGGGCTGGCCGCGGCGAGCATCAGCGCCCTCTCACCGGGATCCGACTCGAGCTCGATCGCGCGTTGCCAGTCGGCACGCGCGCGGTCGACATCGCCGCTGAGCGATCGCGCGGTCCCCCTCGCGAAGAGCGCCCTCGCGTGATGCGGGTTCGTCGAGAACGCCACGGTCAGATCCGCGATCGCTCCTTGGTAGTCCTTCTTGGCGATCATCGCGACGCCCCGATTGAAGAGGATGTCGCCGTCGGCGGTCCCGAGCGCAACCGCCCTGGTGTAATCCACGATCGCGCCGTCCAGATCGCCGAGATGCGCGCGGACGGCGCCGCGGTTCGCGTACGCGGCGGCCGACGTGGGCGAGTCGCGGATCGCCTGGTCGAAGGCGTCCTTCGCCGCGGCGTAATTACCCTGGTGCATCAGGCCGACGCCGCGGTCGAGCGGCGTCACGCTCGAGCACGCCGCCAGTGCCAGGGCGATCGCCGCGATCCACACTCTCACGACTGCCCTCGCAGCGAGCGGCGCAGCATGTCGAGCGCGGCCTGGGTCGACTGCCACTTGACCGCAGCCCGATCGCCGGAAAAGTAGAACCGGCGCGCGAACGTCTCGCCCCGGACGGCCAGGCCGACGAACACCGTGCCGACCGGTTTCGTCGGCGTGCCGCCGTCGGGGCCGGCGATCCCGGTGACCGCGAGCGCGCACGGCGCGCCGGCGAGCGTCGCGACCCCGCGCGCCATCGCCTCGGCGCACGACCCGCTGACCGTTCCGTGGGCTCTCAGGATCGATTCCGGCACTCCGAGGAGCTCCTCCTTCGAACGGTTCGAATACGCGAGCACGCCGCGCTCGAAATACGCCGACGAGCCCGGCACGCTGGTGAGGCGGTGGCCCAGGAGCCCGCCGGTGCACGATTCGGCCACCGCGAGGGTCAGCTGCCGCTCCAGCAACATCCGGCCGACGACCATCTCGAGCGTCTCCCCGTCGCGCCCGTAGCAGTCCTCTCCGAGGAGCGCGCCGATCCCGATCTCGGCCTTCGCCAGGCTCCGCGTGGCTTCCGCCGGGGTCGAGGCGCGCGCCCGCAGCCTCACCCAGACCTCGCCGTCGGCCGGGATGGTCGAGACGGTCACC
>QHSQ01000519.1 GCA_003221615.1 Candidatus Rokuibacteriota bacterium
CCTCCTGATTCTCGACAAGCGACTCGCGCAGGTCGGCTTGGCCCTCGACACGCGCCTGAATGAGGTGGTCGCAGTGGATCGAGGTCGGCACCGCGACTCTCTGACGGCGCGTCTGCATGAATTGCAACATGGCCGTCTGGCCGAGCACGTCCTGCAACACGACGCGGTCCGGGCGAAGGAAGAGGTAGCTCTTGCCGGCTTCCATCGCCTGGTGCTCCGGATCGTCCGCGTGTCCCAGCAGGACCTTGTCGGCCAGGGTCAGCGGCCGGCCGAGCCGGCGCCGGACGATCGCGAGATTCCGCTCCATCGTCTCGTAGACTTTCGCAGCCATGTCAGCAGTCGATTCGATCGTCACCATTTCCGATGTCCTCCGCCCAGAGCGTCGCGTGCGCTCGAATGAATTGTGCCATCAGCTCCTGGCACCTCGCATCCTGAAGAACCTCGACGACTACGCCGCGCGATCGCAGGAGCTCCTCCTCGCCGAGGAAGGTCCGGTTCTCGCCGACGATGACCCGCGGGATCCCGTAGAGGAGAATCGCGCCGCTGCACATGGCGCAGGGCGACAAGGTCGAGTAGATCGTGCACTCCCGGTAGACCTTCGCCGAGCGCCGGCCGGCGTTCTCGAGGGCGTCCATCTCGCCGTGGAGCACCACGCTCCCGTGCTGAACTCGCCGATTGTGGCCGCGCCCGATGACGCGACCGCTGTGGACCAGCACCGAGCCGATGGGAATACCGCCCTCGGCCAGACCGCGCTCGGCCTCTTCGACCGCGACTCGAAAGAACTCGTCCACTTGCGATCCCGTCCTCGTGGCACCGTCCGGGACCAGATTACTCTATCCCGCGGATCCCGGCGCCTCACCGTCGGCGCCGCCGGTCAGGGGAACGCACGCCTCGGGCGCGACGGCCAAGATCACCGCATCTCCCAACCGACGCGCGCGGGTGGCGGCGGTTACCAGCTCGATCTCGTGAGGACGCGGGGTACGACCACCGGAGCGGTCACAGCCGGTGCAGACCGCGGCCGGTCGAAGATCGCATCGCCCCTGCCTGGTCGTGAGTCAGGTAGATCGTCGTGATTGTGGTCTCGGCGCAGCCTGAGGGTTCTTCGTGGGTGCTCCGGCGTCGCCGTCACACTCCGGTGGGGAGAATTTGAGGTCTAGCGGCCTCGACGCGAAGGGGTTTGGAGCCCGCATTCGCAGATCTTGTTGAGGAGAGTCTTGTAGCTGACCTTGAGGATCCGGGAGGCTTCAGCACGATTCCAGTTCACGCGCTCGAGTACCTCGGCCAGCGCCTTGCGCTCGGCCTCGCGAGCGCCGCGACGCGCGATCTCCCGTAAGCTCTCGGTGATCATCGGACGAGACGGCTCACCCGGACGGGTCCAACAGTGGGCGACCAGCGCCTCGATAGCCTGCTCGCCGTCCGACAGCACGACCAGACGCCGGATGGCGTTCTCCAGCTCGCGAACGTTGCCCGACCACGGGTATTCCCGGAGCCGCGCAAGCGTTTCTGGCAGAAGCTGCTTCTGCCGACCGTACTGGCTGTTGAACTTGGCCAAGAACCAGACCGCCAGCATTGGAATTTCGTCGCGTCGCTCCCGGAGCGGAGGCACCCGGATCTCCACCACATTGAGCCGGTAGTAGAGATCCTCTCTGAACTCGCCGCGCTTCATCGCGTCTTCCAAGTTGCGGTTGGTCGCCGCGATCACACGCGTGTCGACGTCGATCATTCCATGGCCGCCGACGCGCGAGAACCGGAAATCCTGGAGCACGTGGAGGAGCTTAGCTTGCAGCGCGAGGGGAAGCTCGGCGATCTCGTCGAGGTAGATCGTGCCCTTGTTCGCGTACTCGAACTGGCCCGGTTTGCGTCGATGCGCGCCGGTGAAGGCCCCCTTCTCATGCCCGAAGAGCTCGGACTCGAGTAACCCTTGCGGGATC
>QHSQ01000520.1 GCA_003221615.1 Candidatus Rokuibacteriota bacterium
CCTTCCGGCGGCGGGAAGCGACCGTCCAGCAAGAGCATGTCCACCTGATTGAGCGCGCACGCCCGCACGCGCACCAGCGCCTCGCCGGGTCCGATCGCGGGATCGCGATAGTCCTCGTACAGGATCTTCTCGGCGCCGCCGTGCTCCTTGAAGAGGGCTGCCTTCAAAACGGCACCTCCGTCCGCTCGTCCCGCACGCGGCGGGCCTAGTGATCCCAGCGCGGCAACGATCCCGGCTCACCGATGTCCACGGTGACACGGATGCCGAGCCCGATCCTGAGCTCCTCAGCGAGCCTCGTCTGCAACCCGTCGCGCTCGCCGAGCGAGAGCGACGGCGAGGGATCGATGCGGATCAGGATGTCGTCGAGCCCTTCGTGACGGCGGAAGACGATCTGGAACTCGTCGACGTTCGCGTGCGGCCGCACCAACTCCTCGACGCGCCGCGGATAGACGATCACGCCACGGACCTTCTTCATGTCGTCGAGCCGCGCGTGCACGCCCCCCTCGAACGCGATCAACGTGCGCCCGCACGGGCAGCGGCGGTCGGCCAGCTGGACGACGTCACGCGTCCGATACCGCAAGAGCGGCATCGCCTTGCGATAGAGACTCGTGAAGACCAGCTCGCCGCGCTCGCCGGGGCGCACCGGTTTGCCCTGCTCGTCGAGCACCTCGGGATAGCAGTAGTCCTCGTTCACGTGCGTGAGCCCCGCGCGCGACTCGCACTCGAAGCCCCACGCGGCGATCTCGGTCAGCCCCGGCAGATCGTACGCCCTGGCGCCGAAGGCCGTCTCGATCTTCGCCCGGGTTGCCGGGATGGACGCGCCGGGCTCCCCGGTGTGCCAGGTGATGCGGATCTTCGTGTCCTTCGCCAGGTCGATCCCCTTCTTCGCCGCCGCCTCGGCGAGGAAGAGCGCGTACGACGGCGTGCAACCCAACACCGTGATCGGATAGCTCAGGAGCGCGTCGATCCGCTGGTCGGTCGAGAGGCCGCCGACCGGGAACACGAGGCAGCCGAGATCCTGCGCCGCGTAGAAGCCGGACCAGTAGCCGATCCACGGACCATAGGAGAACGCCGCCATCACGACGTCGGACTTGCGCACGCCGAAGGCGTGAAGCGCCCGGGCGTAGGAATGATAGAAGCCGTACCAGTCGTCGCGCGTGTCGAGGAACGCGAGCGGGCGGCCGGTCGTGGCCGAGGTCATGTGGATGCGGAGGACCTCGTCCAGCGGCACCGCGAGGACGTCGCCCCACGGTGGTTTCTCGACCTGGTTCTCCTTCAGCTCGTCCTTGGTCGTGAAGGGGAGCTTGGCGAGATCGTCGAGGGTTCGGATGGCTGCCGGCTTGATTCCGGCAGCCTTGAGCTTGCGGCGGTAGAACGGGCTCGCCCCCGCGGCGTGGGCCACCTGCTCGCGAAGGCGTCGTGTCTGGACCCGCGTCATCTCGGCGCGGGATGCACGCTCCAGACGCGGCTCGAGGTAGCGAGAGGCCATCCGGCGTCGGGTCAGGCGGTCGTCAGCAGCTCGCCCATCCGGTTGAAGAACTGGTCGGCCATCATCTTCGAGACCCCGCCGAGCATCCGCTGGCCGACGCCCGCGATGAGCCCGCCGACCTGGACGTCCGCGCTGTACGCGACGTTCGTGCCGCCCTCGATCTCGGTGAGGGTGATCACCGTGTCGGAGCGGACGAATCCCGGCCCGCCGCTTCCCTCCGCGCTCAGGCGATAGGACTCGGGTGGCTTCTTGTCCAGCAGGCGCACCTTGCCCTCGAAGGTCCCCTTCACCGCGGCCACGCCGATCTTGAGCGTCGCCTTGTACTCGTCGGGGCCGATCAGCTCGAGCTTCTCGCAGCCGGGGATCGCCTTCTGGAGCGTCACGGGATCGAGGAAGGCATTCCAGACCTTCTCGCGGGGCGCCTTCACCTCGTACGAGCCTTCAAGCTTCATCGGTAGCTCTCCTTACTAGAGAATGTCGCGCGGAGTCAAGGCGCGGTCGAGGGATCACGCCAGGCGCGTCAGCGCCGCCGCCACGCGCGTGAGCCCTTCGGAGATGAGCGCCTCGCTGGTCGCGTACGACAGCCGCACGTGATCGTCGGAACCGAAATCGACGCCCGGCACGACGGCCACCTTCGCCTCCTCGAGGAAGAACGCGGTGGCGTCGAGGGAGCCCTTGATGGTTGTCGTGCCGTCGACCGCCTTCCACT
>QHSQ01000521.1 GCA_003221615.1 Candidatus Rokuibacteriota bacterium
TCCCGCACTGGACCTACAACGCGGAAGACCTGGCGCCCCTGCTCTCGAACGCGTTCCGCTGGGAAGTGCGCGGCGCGTTCCTCATCGGCGGGAAGGCTCTTCGGCTCTCCCACGCTACGCACACGCGGTGGCATCAGAGGGTCGGCCGGTTCCTGCCCGCGCTTCTCCTCAAGAAGTTCGGCCAGACGCTCTTCGTCTACGGCTCGAGGCGGGGCTAGCCGATGGGGGGGTACGCCGCGGCCACCGCGCGAGGCTACGCGGAGGTCATGGAGGGCTGGCGTCGTGGTCGCGCTCAGGCTCGATGACGTCGGCGCCGCGTCGAAGCGGCATGAGGTCTACGGCCTCACCCGGATCCGGCTGGGCGCGCGGGCGCTGCCGTTCCCGGGCAACTTTCTGTTCCTCAAGTACGTGCCGCCGATCAAGCGGTGGGGTCCGTATCGCGAGCTCTCGGCGAGGGAGTGGGAAGGCGTGCTCGTCGCGCTCGAGGCCGCCGGCGCGAGGATGACCGCGGCCATCACCGCCGGCTGGGTCGACGCCGACGGGAGCGTTACGCCGTTTCCTCGGAAGTTTCCCGACGCGGCACGGGTGATCCGCGAGGGCGCCCGGCGCGGGCTGGTGGAGATCGCCAACCACGGGTACACGCACTGCGTGCTGCGCGACCGGCTCTTCCGGCCCCGCCTGTTCGCCGGTAACCGTCAATTCCATCGCGAGTTCCACGACTGGCTGCCGCCGGCGACGCACCGCGAGCACGTCGAGCGCGCGCAGTCGATCCTCCAGGAGTTCTTCAGCCAGCGTGTCGTGACCTTCGTGCCGCCCGGCAACGTGTTCTCGCGCGCGACGCTGGACGCGGCGGCCGCGTGCGGGCTCCGGTACGTGTCCTGCCTCGACCCCGGGCGCTTCGGCCCCGTGGACGGCCTGACGTGGGTGGCCGACGGTGACGTCGTCGCGCTCCACGACCGCGACGTGGTGCTCGGCGGCCTCGATGCCCTCGTGCGGGTGCTGCGCGGTGAACGCGCCGTGGCACGATTGGTACGTCGAGCACCTCCGCGAGACCGATGTCGTTCTCGACGTGGGTTGCGCCAATGGGGCGCACACCCTCAAGGCGGCGCGGCGCGCCCGCCGCGTGTTCGGCATGGACTACGACGTGGCGCAGCTCCACGTGGCGATGGCGGACCGGCGCGCGCTCGGCCTCTCCAACGTGCACCTCTTCGCGTGGGACCTGACGCGGCGGTTTCCGTTCCCCCCCGGCGTCTTCGACGCGGCGCTGTTCCTCGACGTGATCGAGCATCTCCATCCTCGCGTCGAGGTGCTGCGCGAGATCCGGCGCGTGCTCAAGCCGTCGGGCCGCTTGCTGGTCTCCGGGCCGAACAGCGAGACCGCGTGGCGGCAACGCCTCCGCGCGGCCGGGCTCTTCGCGTTCTCGGACCCTGACCACAAGGTCGAGTACACGCAGGCGGAGTTCGTCGCCGAGCTGGCCGCGGGCGGCTTCGAGCCCGAGGGGCCCGTGATGCCCGTCGTCTACGACACGCCCTGGGCCGGCGTGATCGATGCCGTCGGCGGCGTGTCACTCCGCCTCTACGCGCGGCTCAGCCGGTGGAAGCGCGGTGTGGCGCTGAGCCGGCCGCGGGAGTCCACCGGCTTCCGCGTGGTCGCCCGCGTCAAGCCGTGAACGTCTGCTTCGTCAGCGAGTACTTTCCGCCCTTCGCGCCGGGTGGGGCCGAGTGGAGCCTGGCCACGCTCGCCGATGCGCTCGTCGCGCGTGGCCACCGGGTGACGATCGTGACGCCGAATTGGGGAGCGGCGCCGCGCGAGGAGCGGGACGGCGTGCGAATCGTCCGGTTTCCGTTTCCGAAGAAGCTCGATCGCCATCGGCCTCGGAAGCCGGCTCCAAGCAAATGGCTCGCGAATCCTCTCTACTATCTCTGCTCCGAGGAATACTTCCAACTCTACGTGAGAGGAAGCCACGGGAAGCTCCGTTCGAAGATTGGATTCCTGTTGCGGTGGCGCGAGAGCCGAATCAAGCAATGGTTTCTTCGCCACGTCGACGGTGTCATCGGTGTGAGCCAGGGCATCGTCGACATCTACCGGCGTTCAGGCCTTCTCGAGCGTGTTCGCCGCGTCGAAGCGATCTACAACCTTCCACCCTCCGGCGCGTCGCCACGGCCCCAGGAAATCGCGACGCTGCGCGGTCGCCTCGGGATCGGCGGCCGCCGCATCGTGCTCTACGTTGGAAAGCTCTCGGCAGGGAAAGGGACTCCCGAGCTGATGGCCGCTGCACGCGACGTGGCCAGTGTGATTCCCGAGGCGCTATTTCTCCTCGTCGGCGAGGGCGACGCGGATGGTGACGGCCCCTGGATTCGACGGCTGGGGCCGCTACCGAACGCCGAAGTCCTCGGCTTGTACCCGCTCGCCGATGTGGTCGTGGTGCCATCGGTAATTCCTGAGGCCTTGAACCGCGTGGTTCTGGAGGCGATGACGGCAGGGCGCCCCGTCGTCGCGACCCGTGTCGGCGGCACCCCGGAGATGGTGATCGACGGTGTGACCGGCATTCTCGTCGACCGGAGCAAGCCGGATCAACTGGCGCGCGCGATCGTGAAATTGCTCCGTGACGACGATCTACGGATGGCCCTCGGCGCCGGCGCCCGCCGCCACGTGGCCGAGCGGCTGAGCGCCGAGGGCAGTGTCGAGCGGCTCCTCGCCGTCTACGAGAGCGCGCGCCGCTGATGGTGCTCGGGCTCCTGCCGGCGATCGGCGGTGGCCTCGGCGAGCTCGCGAAGACGGGCCAGCACGGGCGGCTCATCGACGGGTACTTCACGCCGTATGTGCGCGCCTTCGAGGCCGTCCACTACTTCAGCTACCTCGACGAGTCGTTCTCCACCTACACGAAGGATCCGGAGCTCGCGGCTCGCGTGCGCCTTCATCCCGGCGGCACCTGGCACCCGTGGGCGTACGGGTTCGTGATGCCGCTCCGGTACGCCCGCGAGCTCCGGCGGTGCTCGATCCTTCGCGTCTTCCAGGTGACGGGCGCGCTGCCGGCGGTGATCGCCAAGCGCCGGTTCGGCGTGCCGTTTGTGACGACCTACGGCTTCTGGTACAGCCGACTCGCACGCTCGTCGGGCCGGGGGGCGCTCCGCCGCATCGTCGAGACGCTCGGGCTCAGGGCGGCCGACGGCGTGATCGTGACCACGCCGGAGCTCGGCGCCCATGTCACCAAGCGGATAGGCGCACCGGCGCGAGGTCGCCGCCGAGTTCGTGCCCGTCGTCGAGCACCGGCAGGTGCCGGCGTTCCTGACCGCCGCCGACGCGTTCGTTCTGCCCTCGTATACCGAGGGGCATCCCAAGATCCTGCTCGAGGCGATGAGCGCGGGCGTGCCGTGCATCGCCTCCGACGTGGGTGGCAACCGCGCGATCATCGAGCAGGACGTGACGGGACTCCTGTTCGATCTCCGCGATCCCGGCGCGCTCGCGGTGGCGTTGGCGCGGGTCCTCGACGATCCGGCGCGGGCGCGCGAGCTCGGCGAACGGGCCAGGGCACGCGCCGTCGAGCGGTACGACTTGACGCGCCTGGTCGCCGAGGAGATCGAGCTCCTCAAGCGGCTGGCGCGTCCGGGTCGTTGATGCGGCCGCTCGGGCTCAGCTATCGCCGCGCGCTGCTCGACGCCGAGCTGGAGCGTCTCGCCGGCGGGCTCGCGGGCGTCGTCCTCGAGATCGGCGCCAAGCGGATCGCCCGCGGGCGCTGGCAGCCGCCGCTGGGACGGGCGCGGCGCTGGGTCCGCCTGAATCTCGAGCCGGGCGAGCGCCCCGACGTCGTGGCCGACGCGCAAGCCTTGCCGCTCCACGACGCGAGCGTGGACTGGGTCGTCTGCGTCGAGGTGCTCCAGTACGTCGTCGCGCCCGAGGCGGCGATGCGGGAGATCGCGCGGGTCCTCGTCCACGGCGGCGGCGCGGTGATCGCGGTGCCCTTCCTCCATCGCGCAGATGGGCCGACCGACCGCCACCGGTTCACCGAAGTGAGCCTCGTCGAG
>QHSQ01000522.1 GCA_003221615.1 Candidatus Rokuibacteriota bacterium
CATGCGGCAATCGGAAACGCTCGCGGGTCAGAGCTTTCAACCAATCGAGGTCTACAGCTTCGCGATGCTCGTCTATTTCCTGATCCTCTTTCCGGTGACGCGCGGCGTGGATCGCATCTATCAACGCGTCGCGCATTTCGGACGTTCATGAATTTCGACTGGAGCGTCGTCGGCGCGCACCGCGATGCGCTCGCCGCCGCGACGGGCATGACCGTGCTGCTGACCGTGGCGACGATGGCGATCGCAGTGCCGAGCGGGATCGTCGTCGCGGCGCTTCGCCTGTACGCGTGGACTCCAGTCCGTGCGGTCGCGGCCGCATACGTCGAGCTCTTCCGCAATCTGCCGCTGATCCTCGTCGTGTACTGGGCATTCTACGTGCTGCCGATCGCGACCGGTCTCGGGCTTTCGCCGTTCGCGACCGGGCTCGCGGCGCTTGCGCTCAACGTCACGGCCTACAACGCCGAGACCTTCCGGGCGGGCATCGGCTCGATCCGGCGCGGCCAGCTCGAAGCGGCGATGGCGCTCGGCATGAGCCGCGCGCAAGCCGTACGGCGAATCGTGCTGCCTCAGGCGGTGCGCCGTATCCTGCCCGTGCTCGCCAGCACCTGGGTGTCGCTGTTCAAAGACACCTCGCTCGTCTCAGTGATCGCGGTCAGCGAGCTCGCGTACGTGGCGATGCAGATACGCGCCCAGACGTTTCGCGTGCTCGAGATGCTCACCGCGATGGCCGCGGTCTACTGGCTGCTCGGCTATCCGCAAGCGAAGCTCGTCGACTGGATCCAACGCCGCTACGCGGTGACTGAATGAGCCGGCGCGCGAAGGAGAGCGGCGCCAGGATCATCCGCTATCGAGGTGTCGTGAAGCGCTACGGAACGTTTCAGGCGCTCTCCGGCGTCGACCTCGACGTGCACGCCGGCGAGGTCGTATGTCTCATCGGCCCGTCGGGCTCGGGCAAGTCGACGCTTCTCCGCTGCACCAATGCGCTCGAGACGATTGACGGGGGCGAGATCGAATTCGAAGGCGCGCGTCTTCCGCGCGACGGGCGCGCCTTGCGGGACATCCGCCGCCGGATGGGAATGGTGTTCCAGAGCTTCGAGCTCTTTCCGCATCTCACGGCGCTCCATAATGTCGCGGAGGGTCCCAGGACGGTCCTGCACGCCCGGCGCGCTGAGGCGGAGGACCGGGCCCGGGCGATGCTCGCCAAGGTCGGCCTTTCGGACAAGGCGTCGAACTATCCCGCCGCGCTCTCCGGCGGACAACAGCAGCGCGTCGCGATTGCGCGCGCGCTCGCGATGGAGCCCGATGTGATGCTTTTCGACGAGCCGACCTCGGCGCTCGACCCCGAGACGATCGGCGAAGTCCTCTCGGTGATGAAAGCGCTCGCCGACGAAGGGATGACGATGGTGGTGGTCACGCACGAGATGAATTTTGCGCGCCGCGTCGGCGACTGGGTGGCGGTCTTCGACGCCGGACGCATCGTCGAGCAGGGACCGCCGCGACAGATCTTCGATGCGCCGAGGACCGAGCGCACGCGCGATTTTCTAAGCCACCTCGGCTGGCACGGCCAGACGCTCTAGCAGCTACTCGCCACGACATCCGTGATGGGGTATTCAACTCGGGACGAAACACATTTGCTACAGTCGGCGCCACGCCGGTCACCGTGCCGCTCACCGGTAGTCCGTTCTTTTGTCGGGTACCCGGCCGATCCTTTTAGGTCGGCTCCCCTTTCATCCCCTGGTAGGTCCGCCACACGTTCCAGCGGTGGATGCCAGCCGCGAACGCTACGAATTGCGCGGCGAAAGGCGAGTCCGTGCCCGCACTGGCTGGCGTGTATGCCTGCCCGAGCGGAGTGGCGGCGAGCGCTTCCTCCAGGTTCTGGCCCGCCCGGACCGCCCTGCGCACCGCCTCAATCAACTCACTCAGGTAGGGCAGATAACGGCCCAGCATCGCCCCCGACGCCAGCACGCCGTGCCCGGGCACGAGGGTGCCCACCTCGAGCGTGTGCGTGAACTTGGCCACCGTCTCCAAGTAGGCGCCTGCCCCACCTTCGATCAATAAGGGAATGGTGCCTTCACCCCCGATCAGGTTGCCCGTCCAGGCGACCCGGGCCTCAGGCACGTAGACGACGGTGTCGCCAGGAGTGTTGCCGTGACCAAAGTGGTAGAGCTCCACCACCCGACCGCCCAAATCCAACTCCAGGTACTCATCGAGGACCACATCCGGCAGGCGTAGTTGTACGTCGCCAAACACCGTCGGGTCGTTGTCCACGGCCGGCAGCAGAAACCGTTTCTGGCCCTCAATATCGCGCATGCCCTCGGCGGTCTTCTGCTGGGCTACGATCAGGGTCTCTGCGGGAAAGGCGTAGTTCCCGAACGTGTGGTCGCCATGGTAGTTGGTGTTCACCACGTAGAGGATGGGCTTGTTGGTCACCTGCCGCACGGCGGTCTGGATCCGACCGGCCATCGCTCCATTGATGTGCGCGTCGATCACGAGGACACCATGCGCGCCCACCACAAAGCCACTGTTATCGACTGGCAGCTTGCTGGACAGCAGGCCGTAGACGCCCGGCGCGAGCTCCTGCGTGTCGAGTCGCGTCCCGATGGGGTTGAGCGGCGGGGGAATAAACCCCTGTGGGGCCTGGGTCATCACCTCTGGCGGTGCTAACACCGCCGGGATCAGCGGACCTAACCCCGCGTCAGTTGTCTTGCGCATGCCCTTCATAGTTGCCTCCTG
>QHSQ01000131.1 GCA_003221615.1 Candidatus Rokuibacteriota bacterium
CCCAGCACCCTGCCCTGCGGAGCCCGGACTTTCCTCCCGCCGCGTCACCGCGGCCGGCGACCGTCCAGCCTTCTCTGGCGCTCCCACAGTATAGCCGACTGCGTAAGGGCAGCCGACGGCGTCAGCCGGCGATCGCGCCGCGCGCGAGGGCGTCCACCCGCTCGTTCAGGAGGTCGCCCGAGTGGCCGGCCACCTTGTGCCAGACCACGTCGTGGCGCCGGGTCTCCGCGAGGATGCGCTCCCAGAGATCGCGATTGGCGACGGCCTGCTTCTGGCTGTTTCGCCAGCCGTTCTTCTCCCAGCGCTCCCACCAACCCTCGAGGAAGCAATTGACGATGTACGCGCTGTCGGAGTGGATGTGGACCCGCCGCCGGCCGGGTACCGCGGCGAGGCCTTCGGCGACGGCCTGGAGCTCCATGCGCTGATTGGTCGTGTGAGGCGCCTTTCCGGAGACCACGCGCTCGTCGTCGCCGTCGATGATGATCGCAGCCCAGCCGCCCGGCCCGGGATTACCGGAGCAGGCGCCATCGGTGTAGACGGTGACGTCTGATTGAGCGCGCCGGGGTACGGCGCCGGCGGGTCGAGCCGTCAGGCGGGTTCCTGCCAGTAGAGGTATCGGCCGCAGTTCTCGCAGAGCATCGGCGCCTGAGCCGCCTTCAGCTCCTGGATGGCCTGGGGCCGGATCGACACCCGACAGCCACTGCAGACCGCGGACGCGGTCACGCTGGCCACGGCGACGCCGCTGCGCGCCTTCAGGATTTTCTCGTAGTCGGCCAGCAACGGGCGGGGCAGCGCCTGCGCCCGCGACTGGCGATCGGTGCGGAGGCCGGCCAGCTCGGCCTCGACCGCCGCGAGCTTCTTGCGTACGACCGCCTCATCCTGACGCGCCTGCTCTTCACGCGCCTTCAGCCGCGATTCGGCCTCGCGGCCCTCGGCGGTCAGGCGCTCTTGAAGCTCCATCAGGCCGAGGATCTCTTCCTCGCCGTGCGCCTTCTCCTGCTTGATGGCCTCGATCTCGGAGAGCACGGCCGAGTACTCGGTGTTGTTCTTCACTTCCCAGAGACGTCCTTCGGCCTTCGCCCGCTTGGCCGTGACGACTTCGAGGTCCTTTTCCTTCGTGCGGAGATCCTTGCGGGTCGTGTCGGCCTTCAGCTTGAGGGCGTCGACGATCTTCTTGGCCTCGGCGAGCGCCAGGTGGATGGCTTCGATCTGCTTGGGGAGACGGGCGGCTTCGGCTTCGAGCGCGGCGAGCCGCGTGTCGAAGCCCTGCAAATCGATCAGGGTCAGGAGCTGGGCGTCCACGCCTTCTCTGATTGTAGCCGAAGCGGAGCAACAGTGGGCCCACCTGGACTCGAACCAAGACCTAACCGGTTATGAGCCGGCTGCTCTGCCATTGAGCTATGGGCCCGCAGGGTCATCGTGTCCGACGCTCGGTCCCGGTCACGATTCCAAGAAGCTCCGGAGCTTCTTGGAGCGCGACGGATGGCGGAGCTTGCGCAGCGCCTTGGCTTCGATCTGTCTGATCCGCTCGCGGGTGACGGCGAAGTCCTGGCCGACCTCCTCGAGCGTATGCTCGCAGCCGTCCGAAAGGCCGAAGCGCAGCCGCAGGACCTTCTCCTCGCGCGGCGTGAGCGTGTTGAGGACCTTGTTGGTCTGCTCGCGCAAGGACAGGCCGATGATCGACTCCACCGGCGAGACGACCTGCTTGTCCTCGATGAAGTCGCCGAGATGGCTGTCTTCTTCCTCGCCGATCGGCGTCTCCAGGGAGATCGGCTCCTGGGCGATCTTCAAAACTTTCCGCACCTTGTCGACCGGCACGTCCATCTTGGTCGCGATCTCCTCCGGGGTGGGCTCGCGACCGAGCTCCTGGACCAGCTGGCGCGAGGTCCGGATGAGCTTGTTGATGGTCTCGATCATGTGCACGGGGATACGGATCGTGCGCGCCTGGTCGGCGATCGCTCGCGTGATCGCCTGCCGGATCCACCAGGTCGCATACGTCGAGAACTTGTAGCCGCGACGGTACTCGAACTTGTCGACCGCCTTCATCAGGCCGATGTTGCCTTCCTGAATGAGGTCGAGGAACTGCAGGCCGCGGTTGGTGTACTTCTTCGCGATCGAGATGACCAGTCGAAGATTCGCCTCGACCATCTCCTTCTTGGCCTGGGCCGCCTTGACCTGGCCCGCCTTGATGATGGTCATGACGCGCTTGATCTCGTCGGCCTTGGCGTTGGCGCGTCCCTCGGCGACCTTGATCTCCTGCTGGGCGACCCATACCTGCTGCTGCTTGGGCGACGGGAACTTCTTGGCGGCCTTCAGGTGGAGATCGCCGACTCCGGTGGCAGCGCCGTTGGTCGCCGGATCGCGGAACGAGACGTAGATGAGGTTCTGCACTTCGTCGGTCGACGGCCGCCGGCCGTTGGTCCACAGGCGAATCACGCGCTCGGCGCGCTCGATGTCGTCGAGCAGGTCACGCAGGCGTTGCACCAGGCCACGGCGTCCGAGCTCGGCGTCCTCGCGGTCGATGATCTGGTTGCCGATGTTGAGCGCGCGGAGCTTTTCGAGCACGCGCGTCTGGCGCTGCTGGGCCTGTGACTCGAGCCGCTTCCAGGCCGGCTCCTTGGCGCCCTTCTTCGGGCGCCGCCGGCTCGACGTCTTCACGCGCAGCTTGCGCGCCTGGGCGACCAGCTTGTCCCGCTCGCGGAGCAGCCGATCGACCATCGCGAACGCCGCGATGACCACGCGCGTCAGGTCCGCTTCCTTCTCCTCCGTGAACTCCTCTTCGTTGACGTCCACGACCTCCTTGACCGAGATGTCGTGGCGGCGGAGCTGCTCACGCAGCTCGCGGAAGCGCTCGACGGCGAGGTTGGTGCTGAGGATGGCGGACGTGACCTGGTTCTTGCCTTCTTCGATGCGCTTGGCGAGCGCGATCTCGCCCTCGCGCGTGAGGAGCGCGACGCGCCCCATCTCGCGCAGGTAGAGCCGGACGGGATCCTCGGTGCGTCCGACCGGACCCGGCGTGAGGTCGATCGGCTCGGGCGGGCCGTCGTCGTCGTTCTCCTCGGGCTCCTGCTGCGCCTTCCGCTCGCGGATCTCGGAGGGCAGCCGGCCGGCCTTCGCCGAGTCGACGACCTCGATGTCCATCGCACCGAACATCATCATGATGTCATCGAGCTGGTCGAGTGAGACGAGATCGGAAGGGAGGGCGTCATTCACCTCATCGTAGGTGAGGAAGCCTTTTTGCTTCCCCATCGAGATGAGCCGGTCGAGCTCCTCCAGCTTTGGTTCTTCGCTCATTCGTCTGAGCTCCTTGGGGACGCCGACGTCCCGTGTTCTAACGACTGGGCGACACCACCTGTGATCTCGTACACGACGGCGCTCTCCTTGTGCAGGGTCCTGAGCTCGGCGTGCATCGGTGCCGCGACCCCGGTCTTCGCCTGAACATCGGCGATCGCCTGGCTGACCTCCCGCGCCCGGCGCAGCCGCTGGCTGCGCTCGAGCCGTCGCTGGAACTGTCCGATGCTAACCCGAGCGTCAACACTTTCGCGATCTTCGACGAGCAGGGACGAAAGAACCGACCGGGCGTCGTCGGTCGCAAGGTCGGGCATCAGGCTCTCGGCCGAGGCGTCGGGCCGGTGTTTGAGCGCGTCCACGATCGCCCGGAGCGGGGCGTGGCCGAGCTCGTCCGACTCGCCCAGGAGGCCCAGAAGCGCGCCGCGAGCCTCGGCGGAGTAGAGCAGGAGCGCGACCAGATCGCGCTCGACCGACGGCATCGAGGCCGGCGGGCTGGGCTGAGACTGGGCCGGCGGCGTCCTCAGCGAGGACTGAAGACGCTGGGCCTCGATCCAGAGCTGCGTTGGGTCCACGCCGAGCTTTGCGGCGGCCTCGCGCGAGAGCGCGGCGGCCTCGTCCCCATCGGCCACCTTCGCCAGCAACAGGGCGACCCTCGCGAACGCCGTGGTCCGTGCCCGGGGCCCGGTCGCTCCATCGGGGTTGGTGAGCGCGCGATCGAGCGCATAGGAGAGGATGCTCCGGGCTGCGGCGATACGCTCGGTGAAGGCTTCGCTGCCGATCGTCCGCAGGAAGGTATCCGGGTCGTGGCCGGCCGGAAGCAGCGCGACTTTCACGCGCAAGGCGCCGGCCCCCTCGAACGCTCCTGAACGGTTTACCGCCCACGCCATGCCGCGCCCCGTCGGCTCCAGGAGCTCCTCGGCCCGGGCGGCGGCCTTCTGGCCGGCCGCGTCGGCGTCGAAGAAGGTGACGACCTCGTCGCAGTAGCGGCGGAGCAGCGCGAGCTGGGCCGGCGTGAACGCCGTGCCGAGCGCGGCCACCGCCCCCGTGAACCCGTGCTGGTGAGCCATGATGCAGTCGACGTAGCCTTCGACGAGCAGCGCGCGGTTTTGCGACTGGATCGTCGGGCGAGCGAGATCGGCGGCGTACAGCAGGTTGCCCTTGGTGTACAGCGGGGTCTCCGGCGAGTTCAGGTACTTCGGCTGCTCGTCGCCGAACCCACGACCGCCGAACGCGACGACGCGCCCCTGAAGGTCCCGGATGGGGAAGAGGAGGCGTCCGCGGAAGCGGTCGTAGGCGCCGGCGCGATTCTCGCGCGCGACCGCCAGGCCCGTGGCGATCAGCGCCTCCTCCGAAACCTTCTCAGTCTTCATGAAGGTGATCAGCGATTCCCAGCCCTCGGGCGCGTAGCCGAGACCGAAGTGTCCGGCGATGCCGGTGTCGATTCCGCGCTCTCCCAGATAGGCGCGCGCCCGCTCGCCGGCCGGCTTCCAGAGCGTGTCGGAATAGAAGCGGCCCGCGAGATCCATCACCCGCAGGAGCTCCTCTCGGCCCGAATCGCCGCTCTGCGCGCCGCGCTCCTCGGGCAGCGCGATCCCGGCGCTCTTCGCCAGGGCCCGGACGGCCTCGGGGAACGAGAGACGATCCTGGCGCATGACGAAGCCGAAAGCGTCGCCGCCGACCCCGCAGCCGAAGCAGTGGAAGATGCCTTTTTGAGGATTCACGGTGAACGACGGCGTTTTCTCGGCGTGGAACGGGCAGAGACCCTTCCAGTGGGATCCGGCCTTGCGGAGGTTCACGAACCGGCTGACGAGATCCACGATGTCGACGGCGGCCCGAATGTCGTCGAGCAGCGTCTGCGAATACTGCATCAGCCGATGGTCCTCATGGTCAGCCGACCTTCAACGCGGCCACGGTCGCGCCCGTTCCACCCTCGGAGGGCTCACCGTCGCGGAACGACTCGACCAGGGGGTGACCCGCGAGCAGGTCACGGACGGTCTTGCGGAGGGCGCCGCTGCCCTTGCCATGAACCAATCGTACGCTCGCCAGGCCCGCGAGGAAGGCGTCGTCGAGATATTTCTCGACTCGATCCCGCGCCTCGTCGGTCGTCTGTCCGAGCAACAGGATCTCGGTGGCGACGGGACGGGAGCTCGCGGGGAGGGGTCCGGGGCTTCGGAACCCCACTCGCCCCGGACCCCTCCCCGCGAGCTCCCGCCCCGTCGCCGTGGGCGGCATAGGAGCGAGCCTGAGGACAGAGAGCGGTACCCGGACGGTGACCGAGCCGGATCGGACGGTCGCCGAGCTTCCGGCGATCTCGACCAGCTCGCCGCGGATCCCCAGGTGCTCGGCAGCCACGGTGGCCCCGGGGGCCAGCGCCACCGGCAGCTCCGCGGGCGCGTCCGGCGCGATCGCCTCGATGCGTCCGGCGACCTCCCGAACCCGGCGACGGCTCTCGTCGAGAGAACGGCGCGACCGGTCCGTTCGCTTGAGCTTGTCCCACTCGGCGGTGAGCGCGCGGCGGATCTCGCCGACGAGCGTCGTCGCCTCGGCGCGGGCGCGGGCGACGATCGCTTGAGCCCGGCTCTCCGCGGCGGCTTCCGTCTGGCGCGCCTTCGCGAGCTGGGCCGCGGCCTCGGCGCGGATGCGCTCGATCTCGCGTGCCCGCTCGGCCTCCGAGCGAGCGTTGGCGTCGAGCGTTGCCAGGAGATCGGCGAGCCGCGCCGCGTGCTCGGAGCGATGCGTGTTGGCGCGGGCGATCAGCTCCGCGCCGAGGCCGAGCCGAGCGGCGATCGTTAGCGCGTAGCTCTGGCCCGGCTGGTCGTAACGAAGGTGGAAGGTCGGCGCCAGGGTCGCGGTGTCGAACTCGACCGATGCGTTGCGTGCGCGGGGGTGAGTCGACGCGAAGGCCTTGAGCGGCTCGAGGTGGGTCGTGGCGATCACGAGCGCGCCCCGCTCGGCCAGCTCCTCGAGGATCGCCTGGGCGAGGGCCGCGCCTTCGTCCGGATCGGTTCCCGCGCCGAGCTCGTCCAGGAGCACGAGCGAGCGCTCGTCGGCCGCTTCGAGGATCTCGCGCGCTTGCTTGACGAACGCCGAGAACGTGGAGAGGTTCTCGGCGACGGACTGGTCATCCCCGATGATCGCGAAGACGTCGTCGAACACGGGCAGGCGCGAGCCCTCGTCGGCGGGCACGTGGCAGCCGACCTGGGCCATGAGCGCCTGAACCGCGAGCGTCTTGAGCGCGATCGTCTTGCCCCCGGCGTTCGGCCCGGTGATGACGAGCAACGGGCGATCGGGACCGAGCTCGAGGTCCATCGGGACCACCGTGCGGCTCGGGTCCTTCCAGCTCTGGGCGAGCAGGAGCGGGTGGCGGGCGGCGCGAAGCGCGACGGTCCGTCCGGCGTCGATCGCCGGCGCCGTCGCGCCCATGCGCTCGGCGGCCTGGGCTCGCGCGAAGATCCAGTCGAGCTCGCCGATCGCGCTCACGAGGCCGTCCAGATCGTCGAGGCGGCCGCGCACACCGGCTGTCAGCTCGGCCAGGATGCGGGCGGTCTCGTGCTCTTCTTCGCGGGTCACCTGCACGAGGTCGTTGTTCGCATCGACGACCTGCTCGGGCTCGATGAAGAGCGTCTGACCGCTCTGCGAGCGGTCGTGGACGATTCCGCGCACGCGGCTGCGCGCCTCGGTCCGAACCGGCAGAACGTAGCGGCCGTGTCGAAGCGTGACGTACCGATCGGCGAAGAGCCGGTCGGCGTCGCTGCCCTGGAAGGCGCGCTCGAGCTCGCTGGCGAGCTGCCGGCGCCGGTCACGGATCTCGCGGCGCAACCGCTTGAGCGTCGGGCTCGCGTCGTCGGTCACGGCGCCGCTCGCGTCGAGGGCGCGGCGCAGCCGGTCGGCGAGCTCGGCGAAGCGGGGCAGGGCCTCGGTGATGCTCGCGACCGCGGGGCTCGCCTCACGCACGGAGCGGCCGTACGCGCGGAGCCTGGGGCTCGCGTCGAGGACGGGAACGATCTGGATCATCTCGGAGCCGTCCAGCACGCTGCCCTCGGCACGACAGCGCGCGAGGATCGGGCGGATGTCGGGGAGGGCTTCCAGCGGCAGCGAGCCGGCGGTGGCCAGCGCCAGACGGGCCTGGCGTGTCATCTCGATCGCCGCCTGGACTTCGGAGAGGTCGGTTAGCGGCTCGGCAGCCGTCGCCCGATTGCGTCCCATCTCGGTTAAAGCTTCGTGAGCCAGGAGCGCCCGCACCGCGTTCCATTCGGTGCCGGGCTCCCAGATTCGGCCTGCCTCCAACCTTCGCCTCACTCGCTCCCGACCCGGATCACGGGAGTGCCGGCGTGCATCAAAGCGATGTCCCGGCTAATCCGACATCCGTTCGCGCCGCTTGGCCTTCTTGCGGGCGGCGAGGGCTTTGCGCTTGCGCCGAACGCTGGGCTTTTCGTAGTGTTGGCGCTTCTTGAATTCCGAGAGGAGCCCGGCTTTCTCGCACTGCTTCTTGAAGCGCTTGAGGGCGCTTTCGAAGGATTCGTCGGGCTCGACGATGACCTTGGTCACACGGCTCTCCCCTCAGGACGGTGTATCTCCGGATAAACAACAACTATATACCACGCGACCCACCATCGGGCAATCGAGGGCCCTTTTGCTAGACTGGGTCGGCCCTGGGGCCAGCGAGGAGACTCTCAGCCTGATCACCGCCGGCGCGCTGCCGCTCTATACCGTCGCCCCGTTCGTCGCGATGCTCCTGGTGATCGCCGTCTTCCCGCTCTGGATTCCGCACTGGTGGGAGTCGAACCGGAACAAGCTGGCGGTCTCGGCGCTGCTGGGCCTGCCGATCCTCGCCCTCTATGCGGTCCGCCGGCCCGGGGCGCTCCTGTCCATGGCCGAGGAGTACGTTTCGTTCATCGTCCTCCTCGCCGGGCTCTTCGTGATCTCGGGCGGCATCTTGCTCAGAGGGGACCTCGAGGCGACGCCGATCACGAATACGGGATTGCTCGCGCTCGGGTCGGTGCTGGCCTCGTTCATCGGCACCACCGGGGCCTCGATGCTGCTGATCCGGCCGTTGCTGCAGGCCAACCGCGAGCGCACGCACGTCCACCACACGATCGTGATCTTCATCTTTCTCGTGTCCAACATCGGCGGGATGCTGACACCGCTCGGCGACCCGCCGCTCTTTCTCGGCTACCTGCAGGGCGTGCCCTTCACGTGGACCTTCCGGCTCTGGCCGCACTGGGCGCTCCAGGTGGCCGCGCTGCTGGCGCTGTATTTCGTCTGGGATACGCGGCAATACACGCGCGAGCCGATCGCGGCGCTGCGCCGCGATCGCTCGCAGATCGAGCCGCTGCGCCTGCGGGGCGCGCTCAACATCGTCTGGCTCGGCCTCGTGGTCTGCGCCGTCGCCTTCCTGCACGCGCCGTGGCGTGAGGGCGCGATCGTCGCAGTCTCGGCCGTCTCGCTCTGGCGAACGCCGCGCGCGGTCCGGCGCGCCAACGGCTTCACCGCGTATCCCATCGTGGAAGTCGCAGTGCTCTTCGCCGGGATCTTCCTCACGATGATTCCAGCACTCGAGCTCCTGCGACTGCGCGGCGGAGAGCTCGGTGTGCGCGCGCCCTGGCATTTCTTCTGGGCGTCCGGAATCCTCTCGTCGTTTCTCGACAATGCGCCGACCTATCTGACGTTTCTGGCGCTCGGGCAGGGGCTTGGTCTGGCGCGCGAGGTCGTGGAGGTCCCGCACGCGGTCCTGGCGGCGATCAGCGTGGGGGCGGTGTCGATGGGGGCCAACAGCTACATCGGCAACGCGCCGAACTTCATGGTGAAGTCGATCGCCGAGGAGCAGGGCATCAAGATGCCGAGCTTCTTCGGCTACATGGTGTACAGCGGCGCGATCCTGCTGCCGCTGTTCGCGATCGTCACGCTCGTGTTTTTCCGTTGAACATCGGGCGGAGGTGGCGCCGCTTCGCGGCGGCTCAGGACGGCTAGCCGAGAAGGGCGAGAACTTTCTCGACGGCTTCTGTGACCGCGGCGTCGACGGCCGGCAGCTCGTCCCGCTCGAACGACGTGAGCACGTGGTCGGGGACCTCGCCTTTGTGGTCGGGGCGTCCGATGCCCACCTTGACGCGCTTGATCTCCTCGGTGCCGAGCGCGTCGATCACGGATCGCACGCCGTTGTGACCGCCGTGGCTGCCCTTCATGCGCAGGCGCACGGTCCCGAGAGGCAGGTCGATGTCGTCGTAGACGAGGATCAGGTCGGCCGGACCGGCCTCCGCGCGGCGTAGCGCCTTCGCGACGACCGGTCCGCTCTCGTTCATGAACGAAAGCGGCTTGACGAGGCGAACCACGTCGCCTCGCCAGCGACCGCGAGCGACGATCGTCGCCCCGTCGCGCCGCCAGGACCCGCGAACGGTCTTGGCGAGGACGTCGAGAACGCGCTGGCCCACGTTGTGCCGGGTGTTCTGATACTCCGGACCCGGGTTGCCCAGTCCCACGACCACTCGGCCGGAGCCCCGGCCCTGCGCGTGGGCCACGCGGTTCTCGCTCCGTTACTTGTCCGACTTCTCGGACTTCTCCGCGCGCGCGGGCCGCGCCGGCTTCTTGCCGTCGTCGGCCGCCGCCGCCTCTTCGCCTTCCTTCGGCTTGCGCTCGGTGAGGACTTCCGGCTCGGTGACTGCCGCCGCTGCCGGTGCCGCCGTCGCCACCACTTCCTCCGCCATCGGCGGAGCCACGGTCGCGACCGCCTGACCCGGATCGTTCACGATCCGCACGCCCTCGGGCGCGCGGAGCTCGGCCACCGTGAGCACGTCGCCGATCATGAGCGCGCTGACGTCGGCGTCGATCCGATCGGGGATCGCGGTCGGCAGGCACGACACCGTCAGCTCGTGCAGCACGAGGTTCAAAATACCCTTCTGCTCTTTCACGCCCGCAGCCTCGCCGGTGGCGCGCACGGCCACCTGCACGGTGATCGCGCGATCCGCGGCCACTTCCTGCAGGTCGACGTGCAGGAGCAGCTCGGTCACCGGATCGAACTGCAGATCGCGGATGATCGCCATCCGCGTGCCGGTGCCGTTCTCACCGTCGAACCGCAGGGTGAGTAGCTGGGTCGTGCCCTCGTGGCCGTGGATCATCCGGAGCACCGCCTTGGGGTCGACCGTGACCGACTCGGCTTTCTTTCCGTCGTAGAGGACCCCGGGAACGGCGCCCTCGCGACGGAGTCGCTTGGCGAACCCCTTGCCGCTCCCGTCGCGCCGCTTGATCGTCAGCTCTTGCATCGCCATGACTGAAGCTCCTTGAAAGTCGAATTACGCGAACAATGTCGAGACGGATTCCTCGTCGTGGATGCGTCGGATCGCCTCCCCCAGGAGCGGCGCGACCGAGAGCACCGTGATGCGCGCGGCCGCGCGCTTGGTGTCGCTCAGAGGAATCGAGTTCGTGACGACGACCTCTTCGATCGGGGAGGCCGCGATGCGATCGATCGCCGGCCCCGAGAGGACCGCGTGAACGCCGCAGGCCAGGATGCGTCGCGCGCCCTCTCGCTCCAGCGCCGTCACGGCCTGCGTCAGGGTGCCGGCGGTGTCGACGATGTCGTCGATGACGACGGCGTCGCGACCCTTGACGTCGCCGATGAGGTGCATGGCGACCGCCGAGTTCGGCCCTTCGCGCCGCTTGTCGATGATGGCCAGGCCGGCATCGAACCGCTTGGCCATCGCGCGCGCGCGCTCCACGCCGCCCGCGTCGGGGGCGACGATCACCGGATCCCGCAGATCTTTCTTGCGCAGGTAGTCGATCATCACGACGGGGCCGGCGAAGAGGTGATCGACCGGAACGCTGAAGAATCCCTGGATCTGGCCGGCGTGCAGGTCGAGCGCCAGCACCCGGTGGATCCCCGCCGCCTCGAGCAGGTCGGCGACGAGCCGCGCCGAGATCGGCACCCGCGATTGCACCTTCCGGTCCTGGCGCGCGTAGCCGTAGTAGGGCAGCACCGCGGTGATCCGACGAGCCGACGCGCGCTTCATCGCGTCGACCATGATCAGGAGCTCCATGAGCGAGTCGTTCACCGGCGGGCACGTCGGCTGGATGACGAACACGTCGGCGCCGCGCACGTTCTCGTCGACCTGGACGTAGACCTCGCCGTCCGAGAACCGCGTCACCTCGGCGTCGGCCATCGGGACGTGGAGATACTGCGCGATCTCCTCGGCGAGCGGGCGGTTCGCGTTGCCGGTCAGGAGCTTCAGCTCATACGCCATCGGTGCCTCGTCCTAGCGTGTGGTTGGGGCGGGAGGATTCGAACCTCCGAATACGGGATCCAAAGTCCCGCGCCTTAGCCGCTTGGCCACGCCCCAGCGTGTTCGCTTCACTCGTTGCAGCGCGCACTACCCGGGCCTCAGCGCATGCGGATCGCGGGGCCGCGCAGCGCCCGGACCGCCCAGCAGCCCCAGCGCGCGCGGGCGACTCGCGAGCGGATCTGCCGCGCGTGATCGTACGAGCGCGCCACGCCGAACACTGTGAGCCCACTCCCCGACATCGCCGCCCCCAGCGCCCCCGCGGCCAGGAGCGCTGCCTCCATTTGCTCCACCTCACGGTACCGCGCGCTCGCGACGCGTTCCAGCGTGTTGCCGAGGGCGGCCGCCACCCGGCCCGGCTGCCGGCTCCTGAGCGCCGCCGCCATCCCCCGTGCTCGGGCGCCGTTAGAATACATCGCGGCCGCGACCCCTTCGTAGATCTCCGCCGTGCTCGCCGCCACGCGCGGATTCACGAGCACGAGCGACAACGCCGAGCACGCCAGCGGCTCGAGCTGCTCGCCGCGTCCCGTCGCCAGCGCCGCGCCGCCGTGCAGGAAGAACGGGACGTCCATGCCGAGCTTCACCGCCGCGTCGCCGAGTCGCGCCTTCGACCACCCGAGCCCCCAGAGCCGATTCAAGCCCACGAGCACGGCCGCGGCGTCGGTCGATCCGCCGCCGAGGCCCGCCGCCACGGGGATCCGCTTGTCCAGCGCGATCCGCGCCCCGCGACTCACCCCCGCCATCTCACGGAGAGTCAGCGCGGCCTTGAGCGCCAGATTGGTCCCGTCTGTCGGAACGTCGGAAGCGGTGGTCCGGAGCTCGAGGACGTCCGCGTCCTCGAGCTCCAGCCGGTCGGACAAATCCACGGCCTGCATGACCGTGGCGATTTCATGGTACCCGTCGTCCCGCCGTCCAAGCACCTCGAGCGCGAGGTTGATCTTGCACGCCGCGCTGAGCACGAGGCGACGGGGCTTCCCCGCCCGCTTCGACAAGACAACGAACCATAGCACGGGCCCGGGGCCCTTTCAACGGATGGGCTGTGTTTTCGCCCCTTTCGGGATCGTCAGCGTGAAGCGCTCGGGGTCGATTCCCTCGCCCTCGACGAGGTTCTGGTAGGTGATCGAGCCCGTGATGTACGACATCGCCGCGTCGAGATCGAGCCCGGCCAGCGCCCCCGAGCCGCCGCGTCGGTATTTGATCAATGCATTGAACCGACTGCCGAAGATCTGCCGCTGCAGGATCAGGCCCGTCCCGAGATCGAGCCACACCCGCTGGCGTCCGCCGGCTCCGTTCACGAGGTTCAGGGACGGTCCCGCGGCGTCAGGGGCAGCCAGCTCAGCGCTCCGGAGGTCGCGCGGCCCTGCCATGCGGCCGACCAGCACCGACACCAGATCCTCCGGGTCCAGGGGCAGGCCCAGGACTTTCGAGATCGTCTCGGCGTCGGCCGGCCCGACGTGGGCCTCATTTTGTATCGCGTCATAGGCCGTCACCTGGCCCTCGTGGACGGTCACGACCATGAGCGGCGGGCCGAACGGTGAGAGCGCCTCGAAGCGGACCGAGCTTGGGGCACGCACCAGCAGGACCCCTCGGAGCCGCTGGCGCTCTCCGCCCTTTCTCAGCGCGACGTCGGCGAGCGCGCGCATGTCGGTGAACTCGGCGTAGCGCTCGGCGAGCAGGGTGAGGGCGCGGCGGGCGTCGTCCCCTAGCGGCTCTCGAGGCGGCGCGGTCGCGCAGGCGGCGACCAGCGCCAGCGGCACGAAGAGGAGGAGACTACTGAGAGGCCTTCGGGCCAGCCTTGACCCGGCGCTGGCGATCCTTGAGGTCATTGACCTTCTTCTTGACCCCGTCGGCGGCCGGATCGAGCTGCAGAGCCTTTTCCCACGCGGCCAGGGCGTCCTCGTCGAGACCGTTCTTGACCAGCGCGTCGCCAAGGTGCTCGTAGATCACGGGATCCGGCTCCTTGGTCTTCATGACCGCGCGCTTGAGCTCCGTCAAGGCCTCCGGATACTTCCCTTGCTGGTAATACGCCCAGCCGAGACTGTCGATGAAGTAGCCGTTCTCGGGCTCGAGATCGAGCGCCTTGCCGATGAGCTGGATCGCTTCGTCGAGATTCTGTCCGCGCTCGGCGTACATGTAGCCGACGTAGTTGTACGCCTCGGCGTTCTTGGGATCGAGCGAGATCACGCGACGGAAGGAGGTGACCGCGTCCTCGAACCGGGACTGCTTCTCGTAGACGACCCCCAGCTGAAAATGCAGATCCTTCTGCTTGTCGTCGAGCCCCAGACCTTCCTGGAGCGTCTGAGCGGCCCGGTCGTATTCCTTGGCCCGGTAGTAGGCCGTCCCGAGATACAGGAAGAGCTCGGGACGCTTGGGCTCCATGTTGACGGCTTCACGCAGGGTCGAGATCGCCTCGTCGTAGCGCTTGGCCCGGCCATACAGGAACCCGAGCTGGACCCGCGCGTCGATGGACCGCGGATCGGCTCGCAGGATGCGCTCGAGCTCGGACTTGGCCTCCGCGTCTCGCCCCGCATCCATGTACGTGGTGGCGAGGAAGTAGCGGGCGCGGAGGTCCGACGGAGTGAGCGCCACGACGCGTCGAAAGGCCTCGATGGCCTTGTCCCACATCTTCTGCTCGTAGTACACGGCGCCGAGCTTCATCCAGGCGCGCGGGCTCTGGGGCGTGGCTTCGGCGACTCCTTCGAGCTCGGTCTGGGCCTCGGGCAAGCGGCCGAGCCGGATCAGGAGGTCGGCCAGCTTGTCCGCGAACGCCGGGTTGTCCGGGTTGGCCTTGACCGCGCGCCGGTAGACCTCGATCGCTTCTTCGCTCTTGTGAAGCGCCTCGCCGTAGACCGCCCCGAGCGCGCTCCAGGCGCCGTCGTGATCCGGATCGATCTCGACCGCGGCGGTGAGGCGCGCGATCGCTTCGTCCCAGGACTCGGTCTCGATCGCGAGCCGGCCGAGGAGGAACTGAGCCTGGGCCAGGCGCGGCTGCTGCTCGACCAGACGAAGGAGCGCGGCTCGGGCCTTGTCGTACGCCTTTTGCTCGACGTAGATGCGCGCCAAGGTGAGATACGGCTCCTCGGCGTTCGGGTTGAGCTGGATGGAGCGCTCGAGCTCGGCCTCGGCTTCGGGAATCTTTCGCTGCGTACGCAGAAGCTCGGCCAGGGTCATGTGCGTCGAGACCTGGTCCGGAGCCAGCTCGACGGCCCGGCGCGCCGCGCCCACGGCTTCGTCAAGGCTGTCGGCCCGCATGAGCAGCTGGGCCAGCTGTGTCCAGAGAGCCGCCGAATTCGGATCGCGCTTGATGGCGGTCCTCATGAACGGGACCGCGTCCTTGAATCGCCCGGCCTGCACGTACATCTGAGCCATGCTGTAGGAGTAGTACGCGTCGGCGCGCGGGTCGGCAGCCGCGGCGCGGATGGGAATCTCGTCGTCGCTGGCCACGGTGGGGCCACCCATGGAGGCGCAGCCCATCAGCGCCGTCGCCATCACGATCACGGTCAGTCCCGGCCACGCCTTCGTCAGCAGGCGGCGCGCCGCGTCGGCGACGCCGGCGTCCGGGATGACGGCCGTCGCCTCGTCGATCTCGCGCAGCGCCCGGCGGTCGAGCGCCGGGGCCGGCTGCGTCCTACCGGCGCGGGCCGACGAATCGGCCTCGATCGTCCCCGCGACGAAACGGAGCGAGCGAACGGCGTCGAAGCGCTCCTGCAGGCGGCGAGTCAGCTCCTCGATGCGGAGGGTGAGCTCGTGCAGCCAGGGCGAGTTGTCCACGGCCACGGTGAGACATCCGTCGGCGAAGCTCCGGGCCTGCGCCCGCCGCGCGGCGTCGGCCCCGACGACCTGAGGCCACGCCCGGCGAATGCGGTGCTCGAGCAGCCGATCTCTCAGGTCAGGAACCGCGGTGAGCAACAGATCAGCGACGGCGCGCGGCGGTCGACTGTCCATGCTTTCGTATCATACATCCTCCCTGCAGGGCGCCGCGAGAGCGGTTGAGAACCCTGATATAGTGGCGTCAATCATGGCAAAACCTCGGCGGGGCGACGTCCTCGATTTGACGATCGACGACCTCGCCTTCGGGGGCGAGGGGGTCGGGAGGGTCCAGGGCTACGTCCTCTTCGTGCGCGGCGCGGTGCCGGGCGACCGCGTGCGGGCCAAAGTGATCGAGGCGCGCTCGCGGTTCGGGCGTGCGGTGATCGAGTCCGTCGACACCCCGTCGCCGGATCGAGTGGAGGCCCCCTGCGCATATTTCGGCCGCTGCGGCGGCTGTCGCCTGCAGCACCTCTCCTACACCGCACAGCTCGGCTTCAAGGAAAAGCAGGTGCGCGATTGCCTCGAGCGCATCGGCGGGCTCGGCGAGTTCGAGCTGCGCCCCATCCTGGCCGCGCCGGACCCGTACGGGTACCGGAACAAGATGGAGTTCACGATCGTGTCGGGCAGCGACGGACCGGACATCGGGCTTCATCAGGCCGATCGCTACGACGTGGTCCTGGACATCGAGCGGTGCCATCTACAGTCGGAGACGATGAACACGCTGCTCGCCGAGCTCCGGGCCCAGGCGCGCGCGCGGCGGCTCTCCGTCTACGACCAGGACTCGGGCACAGGACTCCTGCGCTTCGCGACCGTGCGTGAGGGCCGGCGGACCGGCGAAGCGATGGTGAACATCGTCGCTTCCGCGCCCGATGTCGAAACACTCGCTCCTGTCGCCGCCGGCCTGCGTGCCCGCGTTCCCGCGCTGGCCAGCGTGGTGCTGAACGTGAACGCGAAGAAGGCCTCGGTCGCGGTGGGAACCGAGGAGCATCTCCTGCTCGGCCGCGATCACATCCGCGAATCGCTGGGCGGGCTCACGTTTCAGGTCTCGGCGAGCTCGTTCTTCCAGACCAACACCGTGCAAGCCGAGCGGCTGTTCGCGGTGGTCGAGGCCGCGTGCGAGCTCGGCGGGATCGAGACGGTCATGGATCTCTATTCCGGGACCGGCGCGATCAGCCTCTTGCTGGCGCGCAGGAGCCGCTGGGTCTACGGCATCGAGGTTGCGTCGGCCGCGGTGGCCGACGCCGTGCGGAACGCGCGCGAGAACGGGATCGAGAACTGCACGTTCCTTCCGGGGGAGGTGCGCCACGTCCTGCCGACCTTGATGCGCGACGGCGTCCGCGCCGATGTCGTCGTCGCCGATCCCCCGCGCGCCGGATTCCATCCCAAGGCGCTCAACGCGCTGGCGACGCTCGGCCCGGCCCGGATCGTGTACGTGTCGTGCAACCCGTCTACGCTCGCGCGCGACGTCGGCGACCTGGTCCGTCAGGGCTATCGACTCGAGTGGGTCGAGCCGGTCGACATGTTCCCGCAGACGCCGCACATCGAGGCCGTCGCCCGTCTTCGTCGGGCGTCATGAAGATCTTTCTGGCCCGCCGTCTGGCCCAGTCGCTGCTGGTCCTGCTCGGGGTCTCCTTCATCGTCTTCTTCATCCTGTATCTCACCGGCGATCCGGCCCTGGTGCTGCTGCCGCCCGATTCGTCCGAGGAGGACGTGCAGAAGTTCCGGCAGGCGATGGGATTCAACGATCCGTTCATCGTTCAGTACGGCCGTTTCCTGGTCGGCGCGCTCCACGGGAATTTCGGCCAGTCCGTGCGCCACGGGGAGCCCGCGTTCAACCTGGTCGTCGAGCGCATGCCGGCCACCTTCGAGCTCTCCGGAGCCGCGCTGCTGGTCGCGCTCTGCCTGGCGATCCCGGCCGGGATCGTCTCGGCGGTGCGGCGCAACACCGTGCTCGACTACATTTCGACGGTGGTCGCGCTCCTGGGACAATCGATGCCGACCTTCTGGCTCGGGATCATGCTGATCCTGGTGTTCTCGGTGCAGTTCAATCTCCTCCCGTCCTCGGGCCGCGGAAACCTCGAGCACCTGATCCTGCCGGCGATCACGCTCGGGCTCTTCACGACTGCCCGCATCACCCGGCTCACACGCTCGGGGATGCTCGAGGTGCTGAGCCAGGATTACATCCGAACGGCGCGCGCCAAGGGCGTGAGCGGCCCGCCGGTCGTGTGGAAGCACGCGCTCAAGAACGCCGCGATCCCGATCGTGACCATCGTCGGCATCGAGCTCGGTACCTTGCTCGGAGGCTCGGTCATCACCGAGACGATCTTCGCGTGGCCGGGGGTCGGGCGTCTGTCGGTCCAGGCGATCTACAACCGCGATTATCCGGTGGTGCAGGCGGCGGTCTTTCTGCTCTCGTCCACGTTCGTGCTCGTCAATCTGGTCGTCGACGTCCTCTATACCTACCTCGACCCGCGGATCCGGCTGAGGTGAGCGTTCCGATCAGCGCTCGCCCGATGGACCTGGCCGGCGCGAGCAGCCCGACCCGGCGGGAATGGATCGTGTTCGCTCGGCGCCTGGCGCGTCGGCGGACCGCGCTCTTCGGGCTCGTGGTCGTGATGGTGGTGATCGTCTCGGCGCTGGGCGCGCCGTGGCTCTCCGCGTACGATCCGGTCGAGCAGGACATCACGAACCGATTGAGACCCCCCGGGGCGCTCGACGCGGCCGGCCGCGCGCACCTTCTGGGCACCGACCACCTCGGCCGCGACATCCTGGTGCGCATGATCTTCGGCGCCCGGCCCGCGCTGATGGTGGGCTTCGCCGCTGTCGCGATCTCCGGCGTGCTCGGGATGGGCGTGGGGTTGATCTCCGGCTACTTCGGCGGCCGCATCGACGACGTGTTCATGCGCCTCGCCGACATCCAGCTGGCGTTCCCGTTCATCCTGCTCGCGATCGCCGTGATCGGTGTCCTGGGGCCGAGCTTGCCGGTCATCATCGTGGTCATCGGCGTCTCGAGCTGGGTCGTGTACGCCCGCGTCGTGCGCGGCGCCGTCCTGTCGTTGCGAGAGCGCGAGTTCGTCCAGGCCGCCCACGCGCTCGGAAGCCGCGACGGGCGCGTCCTGGTGCGCCACATTCTTCCGAACGCGTTCACGCCGTGGCTCGTGGTTGCGACGCTCGACATGGCGCGCGTGATCGTGATCGAGTCGGCGCTGTCGTTCCTCGGGCTCGGCGTCCAGCCGCCGACGCCGACGTGGGGTGGCATGCTGGCCGACGGCCGCGTCTACATCTCGACTGCGTGGTGGCTCGCGACGTTTCCTGGCCTCGCCATTCTCGTCACCGTGCTGGGGATCAATTTGTTTGGCGACGGCTTGCGGGATACGCTCGATCCTCGCTTGAAGCTCTAGCGTCCAGGTCTGGGCGCGGGGGGCGGCGGGCCGGGAGGCCTGGGCCATCCTGACTGCTTCCTTTGCCTTTGAGGCGACCCCTTTGCTTGAGGCCTGGGCGATGCTGCCTACACAGGATGGCCCAGACCTCCCCGCCCCACCGCCCCCCGCGCCCGGCGTCGGCGGCATTGATCGAGCGCGATCGGAGCGTGGCGCATGCTTAGGCGCTGCGACTGTGCGGCGGTCTCGCCTGCTGGCCATGTTCAGCGCACGCGTCGTTTCGTCCTTGTTCGTCTTCCTTGGTGGTCCGCGCCGGCGCGGTCGGTCGGTGAAACCTTCGGGCGAGGGGTGCCTCGTGGTGATGCGCTTGCGCGCGGTGGTGCGCTCAGTGGTGGCGGGCGTGGCGGGCGTACATTGTGCGGGCGATGAGGAGGACGGCTGCGAGGGGGGCCGTCAGCCAGAGGAATCCGGAGGACACGCCGGCGATGGCGTTGAGGAGGAGGAACGCGGCGCCGCCGACCAATCCCGTCCACAGCAGGAGGGTGGTAGTGCGGTCGACTGCCTTGCGCCAGCCGACGGCGGCGATGAGCGTTGCGAGGAGGGCGCCGATGCCGTCGATCGCGACGTCCATGGCGCTGGCGGTCCTGGTGGGCACGAGGGACTGGCGCGCTTCGTCCAGGACTGCCCAGATCAGGCTGATCGCGAAGGCGGTTGCAGCGGCGGGGCGGGGGGACAGGCGGCGGCCTCGCGCGAGGGCGCGATACCAGAGCGTGGCAAGGACTGCGTATTCCGTGAGGTGACCGGCCTTGCGCACGAGGCCGTGCAGGGCGTCGAGCTGAGTCGGCGTCGCCCACGGGGCCATCAGGTGCAGCAGGGGAACGAGCAAGTGCTCGGTGTGCTCGGCGCTTCCTACGTCGGATGAGAGCCACAGGATCACGGCCATCCAGACGGCGGCAGGCAGCCAGTACTTGAGGGGCACGCCGCAATGATACAAACAGCGGCCGCGCGACACCGATCTGAGGGTAGAAGTCAGCACCCGCCGTGCTAGAGTGGCCGCGATGCTCGGCGGGATCCTCGACGATCTGCTGACCTCTCCGTCGACGGGGCCGTGCATTACGGCGACGCGCCACTTCCCCGCGCGGCCCCCCGTCCTGGTTCCGTTTCCCGCTTCGCTCGACCCGCGGATCGGCGACGCGGTGCGCGCGCGCGGCATCGACGAGCTCTATTCGCATCAAGCGCACGCGTGGGATCGGATCGCGAAGGGGCAGCACGTGGTCGTCGTCACGCCGACCGCGTCCGGAAAGACGCTCTGCTACAACCTGCCCGCGCTCCAGGCGCTCGTGCATCAGCCGGACGCGCGGATCCTCTATCTGTTTCCCACCAAGGCGCTCGCCCAGGATCAGCTGGCCGAGCTGGAAGAGCTTGCGCGGCAGCTGCCGGAGATGCGGATGTTCACCTATGACGGCGACACGCCCCAGGACGCGCGGCGCGCCGTGCGGGCGCGTGCGAACCTCGTCCTCACGAACCCCGACATGCTCCACTCGGGGATCCTGCCGCATCACACGAAGTGGGCGACGCTCTTCCAGAACCTGCGCTACGTCGTGATCGACGAGCTGCACGCCTACCGCGGCGTCTTCGGCTCGCACCTGGCCAACGTGCTGCGGCGCCTGCGTCGGATCTGCCGGCACTACGGCTCGGCGCCGCAGTTCATCATGGCCTCCGCGACGATCGCGAATCCCGGCGAGCTGGCGAGCCGATTGATCGGCGAGCCGGTCGAGGAGATCACCGAGAGCGGGGCGCCGACGGGCGACAAGGTGTTCGTCTGCTACAACCCGCCCGTCGTCAATCAGGAGCTCGGGATCCGCGCGCCGTATCTCGGCGAAGCGGCCAGGTTCGCGATCCGATTCCTCCGGGAGAAGATCGCGACGATCGTGTTCGCCCAGAGCCGCCTGGCCACCGAGGTGTTGTTGACGTCGATCAAGAGCGGCGTCGCCGACAAGACGGGTGACAGCGGCATCGTGCGCGGGTATCGCGGGGGCTATTTGCCGACACGCCGCCGGGCGGTCGAGAAGGGTTTGCGCGAGGGCAAGGTGCTCGGGGTCGTCTCGACCAACGCGCTCGAGCTCGGCGTGGACATCGGCCACCTCGACGTCGCGGTGCTCGCGGGCTATCCGGGCGCGATCGCGTCGCTCTGGCAACAGGCCGGACGCGCCGGCCGGCGGAGCGGTAGGTCCGTGGCGCTCTTGGTGGCGACGAGCGCGCCGCTGGACCAGTTCATGGTCACGCACCCTGACTACCTCTTCGGGACGCCGCCCGAGCACGCCCGCGTGAATCCGAACAACCCGTTCATTCTCGTGAATCATCTGAAGTGCGCCGCGTTCGAGCTGCCCATTGCCGAGGACGAGCGCTTCGGCGAGCTCGACGTGCGGAAGTTTTTGGCGGCGCTGGACGACGAGGGGGTCCTGCACCACGCCGGCCGACACTGGCACTGGGCAGCCGAGACCTACCCGGCCGACCACACCTCGCTGCGCACGGTCACGACCGACAACTTCCTCGTGATCGACACCACGGCGCGCGACGAGAAGCAGACGAAGCGACGCCAGATCATCGCCGAGGTCGACTGGGGCAGCGCGTTCGCGTCGATCTATCCCAAGGCGATCTACCTCGTCGAGAGCGAGCCCTACGAGGTCCAGGAGCTCCACTTCCGCGAGGACGAGGAAAAAGTCGCCTACGTCAAGCGCGTCGCCGTCGACTACTTCACCGACGCGATCAGCGCCAAGGGCGTCTGGATCCTCCAGCGTCTGGCCGAGGGCCCCTCGGCCCCGTATCTGGCCGAGCAGGGCGAGGTGCTGGTGGCCGAGAAGGTCGTCGGGTTCAAGAAGATCAAGATGGGGACGCTCGAGAACGTCGGCTCCGGAGAAGTCGAGCTGCCCCAGCAGGAGATGCAGACCACGGCCGCGTGGCTCACCGTCGCGCCCGAGACCTTGGCGCGCGCGAGCTCCTCGCGAGAAGAGCTGATCGACGGGCTGCGCGCGGTGACGTACCTCTTGCATCACCTGGCGCCGATCTTCCTGCTCTGCGACATCCGTGACCTGGGCTCGTGGCTCGGCGACACGACGCCGGCGACGAGCGGCGCCGTGGCGACGCGAGAGTCCACCAAGCGGCGCCTGATGGACGCCGCGCAGTTCAATCCGACCATCTATCTCTATGACTCCCACGCCGGCGGGATCGGGCTCGCCGAGCACGTGTTCGAGATCCTGCCCGATCTGCTCCGCCGCGGGCTCGACACGCTCGAGACGTGCGCCTGCCGGGACGGCTGCCCCTCCTGCGTCGGACCCGTGAACGAAGTGGGTCGCAAAGCCAAGAGCACGGCGCGGTCGCTCCTGCGCGCGCTGACCGACTGAGGTCGCGTGGCCGCTCACTCGCTCGACGATCTCCGTCGTGTCATCCGGCGCATCGAGACGCGCCGCCCCAAGCGCCCCGCCGCGCAGCCCATCGAAGAGGTACTGGGCGGCGAGCTCGTGGACACCGGCGAGGGGCAGCTCCTGGTGGTCCGCCGCGAGTTTCCGCTCTCGCACCGGCACGGCCGTCAGCCGCTCGGGGCCGTGCTCGAGGCGCCTCTCGATCTCTTGAGCGCCGTCGCGCGGGCCGAGCGCCCGGTCGAGGACGCGCGGCGCCTGCTCTTCCTCGACGCCGAGACGACCGGGCTTGCCGGCGGCACCGGCACGTACGCGTTCCTGGTCGGTGCCGCCTGGCTCGAGGACGACCGCCTGATCCTGACCCAGCACTTCATGCGCGACTTCGACGAAGAGCCGGCGCTCCTCGCGGCGCTGCGCCCGCTCCTCGAGCGGGCGAGCGGCCTCGTGACCTTCAATGGGGCGACCTTCGATTTGCCGCTTTTAGAGACGCGCTTCCTCATGACGCGGCGGCGCTGGCCCGCCACGCTGACACACCTCGATCTCTTGCGTCCGGCGCGGCGCGTGTGGACCTCGTGTCTGGCTGACTGCCGGCTGGCGACGCTCGAGCGCGAGGTCGTCGGCGTCGTGCGCGAGGACGACATCGCCGGCGGCTTGATTCCGGCGCTCTACTTCGACTTCCTGCGCTCGCGACGGGCGGCGCCGCTCGGCCGCGTGCTCGCCCACAACCGGGACGATATCCTCACCCTCGTGGGGCTCCTGGGCTGGTTCGGGAAAGCGCTGACGTCGCGCGAGGCGCTGACCGCCGGTGAGCTCGGCGGCCTCGGGCGGCTCTGGGAGCCGGTGGACGTCGAGCGCGCGCTCGCCTGTTATCGAGCTGCGCTCGCGGCCGGGCTCTCCGGGGCGCCGGCGCAGGCCGTGCGCCTCAATCTGGCGAGGTGGGAGAAGCGCTTCGCCCGGTGGGACGCCGCGTGCTCGCTGTGGGAAGCCGCGGCGCGTGACGCCTGGTTCGACCCGCGCCCGTGGGAGGAGCTGGCCAAGTTCCACGAGCACCGCCGTCGCGATTTCGTCACGGCCCACGCGGTCGTCAACGACGCGCTGGGCCTCGCGGAGGACGCCGGGGTGTCCTCGAGCGTCCGAGAGGCGTTCGCCTACCGCCGCGCTCGTCTGCAGCGGCGGCTCCTGGCGCGAGGCTGACCGCCGTGGCGACTTCGCCGCTCCGTGACGAGCTCGCGAAGGCGTGCCGAGCGGCGCAGGTGGTCGGAGGCAGAGAGATGGCGCGCGACACCACCGGGCCCCAGAGCACACCGGCGCGAACGTAAGTTGCGGTCACGGCACCGGCGTCAGCGCCGGTTTGCCGTCGAGCACCGCCAGGCAGTTGCGGACGGCGAGCGTGGCCATCGCCAGGCGCGTGTCGAACGAGGCGCTCGCGATGTGCGGCGCGAGCACGACGTTTTTCAGGGGCACGAGGCCTGGATGAACCTTCGGCTCCTCTTCGAAGACGTCGAGCCCGGCGGCGGCGATCCAGCCATCCTTGAGGGCGCGGACCAGCGCGGCTTCGTCGACGACCGGGCCGCGAGAGGCATTGACGAGCACCGCCGACTTCTTCATGAGCCTGAGTGTGCGCTCGTTGATGAGGTGTCGGGTCTCGGGCAAGAGCGGCGTGTGCAGGCTCACGAAGTCGGCCTCAGCCAGGAGGGGCTCCAGCTCCATCCGGGAGGCGCGCAGCTCGCGCTCGACGCCGACGTCGGCGCGGACGGCGTCCTGATAGAGGACCCGCATGTTGAAGCCGAGTGCCCGATGGGCCACGGCCCGTCCGATGCGCCCGAAGCCGACGACGCCGAGGGTCTTACCGTACACGTCTGCGCCCCACAGGAGATCCCACTGCCAGCGCCGCCACTGGCCCGAGCGCGCGAAGTGGTCGGCCTCGACGACGCGCCGAGCGGTCGCCATTAGAAGCGCCCACGCGAAGTCGGCGGTGGTCTCGGTGAGGACGTCGGGAGTATTGGTGACGACCACCCCGCGCCGGCGCGCCGCGACCACGTCGATATTGTTGTAGCCGACCGCGACGTTCGCGACGACCTTCACCGTGGGCGCCGCCGCGAGAACCTCGTCGTCGATCTTGCTGATGATGTGACAGATGAGCCCGTCCTTCCCTCGAAGTCGGGCGATCAGCTCGGTCTTCGACAATCCCGCCTCGGTGTCGTTGTAGTCGACGGTGACCTCCCTCGGGATGATCCCCAGGGCCTCTGCTGGCAAAACATTTGAAACTAAAATACTTTTTGCCATCCTTCCTCTCCCAATGGATTTTCCCCTTGCCGCCGGCCAACTCGGCCCGTATATTTAGCACTCGTTGAAACTGAGTGCTAACAGGCAGCCGGCACTGGAGGATGGTCACCCCATCGCCCGAAGAGGCTAGCGCAACATCAACAAAGCACCAAGGAGGCAGAGACACCATGAAGATTCGTCCGCTGCATGACCGCATCCTCGTCGAGCGGCTTGAGGAGCAGGAGGTTCGCCGGGGCGGGATCATCATCCCCGACACGGCCAAGGAGAAGCCGCAAGAGGGCAAGGTGATCGCCGCCGGGACCGGGAAGGTCGGCGACGATGGCAAGAAGATCCCGCTGGACGTGAAGGCCGGGGACAAGATCCTGTTCGGCAAGTATTCAGGCTCCGAGGTCAAGATCGACGACAAGGAATATCTCATCCTGCGCGAGGAAGACGTCCTCGCCATTCTCGAGTAAGGAGGAACGCGATCCATGCCGAAGCAGCTCAAGTTCGACGAGGAGGCCCGGAGCTCGCTGCTCAAGGGCGTCAACATCATGGCCGAGGCGGTGAAGGCGACCCTGGGTCCGAAGGGCCGCAACGTCGTCATCGACAAGAAGTTCGGGAGTCCGACGATCACCAAGGACGGCGTCACCGTCGCCAAGGAGATCGAGCTGAAGGACCCCTACGAGGACATGGGCGCCCAGATGCTGAAGGAAGTCGCGTCCAAGACCTCCGACATCGCCGGTGACGGCACCACCACCGCGACGGTGCTGGCCCAGGCGATCTTCCGCGAGGGCCTGAAGAACGTGACCGCCGGTGCCAATCCGATGGGCCTCAAGCGGGGCATCGAGGCGGCGGTGGAAGCGGTGACCGACGAGCTGAAGAAGCTCTCCAAGTCGACGAAGGACAAGAAAGAGATCGCCCAGGTGGCGACGATCGCCTCGAACAACGACAAGACGATCGGCAACCTGATCGCCGAGGCGATGGAGAAGGTCGGCAAGGACGGTGTCATCACGGTCGAGGAGTCGAAGTCGGCCGACACGGTCCTGGACGTCGTCGAGGGCATGCAGTTCGACCGCGGCTATCTCTCGCCGTATTTCGTCACCGATCCGGAGCGCATGGAAGTGTCGCTCGAGGACGCGCTGGTCCTGATCCACGAGAAGAAGATCAGCGTGATGAAGGACATGCTGCCGCTGCTCGAGCAGGTCGCGCGGTCCGGCAAGCCCTTCCTGATCATCGCCGAGGACATCGAAGGCGAGGCCCTGGCCACCCTGGTGGTCAACAAGCTGCGCGGCACCTTGCACACCTGTGCCGTGAAGGCGCCGGGCTTCGGCGACCGTCGCAAGGCGATGCTCGAAGACATCAGCACTCTCACGGGCGGCAAGGCGATCACCGAGGATCTGGGCATCAAGCTCGAGAACATCAAGCTCGAGGACCTCGGGCGCGCCAAGAAGGTGGTGGTCGACAAGGACAACACGACCATCGTCGAGGGCGCGGGCAAGACGAAGGAGATCGAGGGTCGGATCAAGCAGATCCGCGCCCAGATCGAGGAGACCACCTCGGACTACGACCGCGAGAAGCTGCAGGAGCGGCTGGCGAAGCTGGCCGGCGGCGTGGCGGTGATCAAGGTCGGCGCCGCCACCGAGACGGCGATGAAGGAGAAGAAGGCCCGGGTCGAGGACGCGCTGAACGCGACCCGCGCGGCCGTCGAGGAAGGCATCGTGCCGGGCGGCGGTGTCGCGCTGCTGCGGGCCTCGAAGGCCGTCGACCGCGTGAAGGCCGAAGGTGACGAGAAGGTGGGCGCCATGATCGTGAAGCGGGCGCTCGAAGAGCCGATTCGCCAGATCGTCGAGAACGCCGGCCTCGAGGGCAGCGTGATCGTCGAGAAGGTGAAGAGCGAGACCGTGCCGAACCGCGGCTACGACGCGGACAGCATGGAGTATGTCGACATGGTGGCGGCGGGGATCATCGACCCGACCAAGGTCGAGCGTGTGGCGCTGCAGAACGCGGCGTCGATCGCGTCCCTCTTGCTGACGACCGAGGCGCTGATCACAGATATCCCGGAAGACAAGCCGGCGGCGGCACCCCCGATGCCTCACGGGGACATGTACTAATTACTCGGAGGGGGCTTCGCCCCTTCCGACGGGCGGAGCGGGCCTCGCGGCCCGCTCTCGCCCTGCCTCCCCAGGATCGATTGCGCCGGCAAAGCCGGCGCTCGGACGCGGTGGAGCTGCGCGGGGAGGCGCCGTTCGAGCGCAGTTGAGGTTTGCGCTGCGCGGCGGGTGATTGAAATCGAGCGTGCAGGATTGGGCTCGCGCGATGCGCGGGCACCGGCCCGGGCCGAAGGATGGTCCGGGCCGTATCTGTTTGTCAGCGTTGACCTTGCACGGTTTCTGGATGTTTGATACGGTTAGGCGCTCAACCGGAGTTAGGGGAGGTGAGGAGAACTGCGACCGTACGAAGTCCTCGTGATCGTCGATCCGCGCCCGACCGATGAGGAAGTCGCCGCGCTGCTCGAACAGCTCGGCGAACAACTCAAGACGCTCGGCGCCGACGTCGCCAAAGTCGACAACTGGGGAAAGCGCCGGCTCGCGTACGACATCCGCAAGCAGCGAGAAGGGACGTACGCGGTCTTCGATGTTTCTGCCGAGCCCTCCATGGTGAAGGAATTCGAGCGCCAGGTGCGCCTCAACGAGAACGTGCTGCGTTTCGTCAGCACGCGGGTTCCGATCCGCAAGAAGGCTCGGCCGGCCAAAACTCAGGAAGTAGTCGAGGAGGTCAGCTGATGGCGAGCCTCAACAAGGTGTTCCTGATCGGTAACCTGACCAAGCCCCCGGAGCTGCGTTACACGCCCAGCGGGACCGCCGTCGCCGACTTGCGGCTGGCGGTCAATCGCAATTACACGACGCAGGGCGGCGAGAAACGCGAGGACACCTGCTTCCTCACGGTGGTGGTGTGGGGCAAGCAGGCGGAGAGCTGCGGTGAGTACCTCGACAAGGGCAGTCCGATCCTCGTCGAGGGGCGGCTGCAGACGCGCGAGTGGGAGGCCAAAGACGGCGGCAAGCGGACCGTCATCGAGGTCGTCGCCGAGCGCGTGCAATTCATGGGACGCGGCCGCGCGGCCGCCCCGGCGACAGTTCCGGCGTCGGGTGAGCCGTTCGCCGAAGAGGCCGGCTCCGGTAACGACGACGTCCCGTTCTAGCGCCTAGAAAAGGAGCGAGCCATTCCCCCGACAGCCCAGAAGCCCGTCAAGCGCCGCCGGTTCGGCCGGCGGAAAATTTGCAAGTTCTGCGCCGACAAGGTCGATCTCGTCGACTACAAAGATGTGCGTCGGCTCCGGAGCTTCGTGAGCGAGCGCGGCAAGATCATTCCCCGTCGTATCTCAGGCAGTTGCGCGCGGCATCAGCGCCAGTTGACGCACGCGATCAAGCGCGCGCGCACGGTCGCCCTGCTGCCGTACCTGGCGGCGGACTAGGACACGTCATGAAGGTCATCCTGCTGGACGACGTCACGAAGGTGGGGCGCCGGGGCGAAGTCCGCGACGTGTCCGACGGATACGCGCGGAACTTCCTGATCCCCAAGAAGCTCGCGCTCTCGGCGACCGCCGGGAATCTCAAAAACCTCGAGCACATCAAGCGGCAGCAGGACGCGAAGGCCGACCGCGTCAAGGCCGACGCGGAGTCACTGCGCGCGAAGATCGAAGCGCTGGTCTACGAGGAGCGCCGCCAGGCCTCCGAGGAAGGCAAGCTCTTCGGCTCGGTCACGTCGCAGGACATCGCCGACTTCCTCGGCACGCGCGGTGTTCCGATGGACCGCAAGCGCATCACGCTCGACGAGCCGATCAAGGCTCTCGGCGAGCATTCGGTCTCCATGCGGCTGCACCCGGACGTCGTCGCACAGCTGCGGGTCAACGTCGTCCGCGAATAGCGGCGTAGTCCGCGCATAGGGCGTATCGTAACAGCCGGCCCCCGAGCTCACTCGGGGGTCGCTTTTTTCTATTCACTCGCGATCCACTCACCATCCACCGCCTTTCGGCGGATATCCACCGGATGTCCACGGATCGTGCCACCGAACTCGCCTTTCGTCTAAATTCTATTGACGATCGGGGACGCTCCGCTACGATGCATCGATGGTCAGCGGTGGCTTCCGTCGATGAGTCGTCTCGAAGTCCCGACGAGAATCCCGCCGCACAACCTGGACGCGGAGCGCGCGGTCCTGGGCGCGATCCTCCTCGAAGGCCGCGAGACCTTGCCGCGGGTGATCGAGCTGCTCAAGGCCTCGGATTTCTACACCGAGGCGCATCGGCTGACCTATCAGGCCATGCTCACGCTCTTCAATCGGAGCGAGCCCGTCGACGTCCTGACCCTGACCGAGGAGCTCCGCCGCGGCGACCAGCTCGAGCACGTGGGCGGACCCGCCGCGCTGGCCCTGCTCGTCGAGCAGGGATCGATCTCGGCGTACCTCAGCTCGTATGCGTCGATCGTCCGGGACATGGCGGTGCTCCGCGAGCTGATCCAGACCTCCAGCCAGATCATCGCGCAGGCGTTCGAAGCCAAGGAAGACGTGCAGACCCTGGTGGACGACGCCGAGCGAAGGATCTTCAGCCTCGCTGAGCGCCGTCTCGAAGGGAGTGCGCTCCCGATCGGCAAGATCCTCCGGAACACCTTCGAGTACATCGAGCGGCTCTACGAGCGGAAGGAGCACGTCACCGGCGTCGCGACTGGCTTCGAGAAGCTCGATCTCGAGACCTCGGGCTTCCAGCCCTCGGACTTCATCATCATCGCCGGACGACCGAGCATGGGCAAGGCCCAGCCGCTCGACGCGAAGGTCAAGACGACGACGGGATGGACGCGCATGGGTGATCTGCGGCTGGGCGACGAGCTCGCGTCCGTGGATGGGCGGCGCTCGCGCGTGAGCGGGATCTTTCCTCAGGGGGTGCGGCCGGTCTATCGCGTGCGGTTCTCGGACGGTCGATCGACGACCTGTACGGGCGAGCATCTCTGGCGCGTCTACTCTCGAGGCTGGTCCGAGCCCCGGGTGCTCGAGACGGACCAGGTCGCGGAGCTGCTGCGGAGGAAACGCTACCAGCACCGACTGTGGATCGACGCGCCAACCGGAGAATTCGGCCACGCGGAAGAGCTCCCCATCGAGCCATACGTGCTGGGCGCGCTGCTCGGTGAGGGAACGCTGTCGGGCAGTAGCCTCCGATTCTCGACCGCCCAGAGCGAGACGCTGGATCGCATCCTCGAGCGGGCTGCTCCGGCTTTCGCCCTGCGCGCCGCGGGAGGTTACGACCGGCGCATCGTCCAGAGCGCGGGCGCGCACCGTGCTGGTGTCGCCGGGGTAACGCCGAACGGACTGACGGACGCGCTCCGGCATCTCGGTCTCTGGGGATGCCGCGCCGAGGCGAAGTTCATTCCCGAGGTCTACCTGAACGCGCCGCGCGCTGACCGCGTCGAGCTCCTGCGCGGCCTGATGGATACGGACGGATGGGTCGAGCGCCGGGGAAGCATGCGCTTCTGCTCGACCAGTGAGCGACTGGCACGGCAGGTGGCTGATCTCGTCCGCTCCCTGGGCGGGTGGTGCTCGGTTCGCAGCCGACACACGACGTATAGCTCCGGCGGCGTCAGGGAGCGTGGCCGCCCGGCGTTCGTGTGCAACATTCACCATCCCGATCCCAAGGCGATGCTCCACCTGTCCGTCAAGCGCGACCGCGCGCTCTCGGCGCCTCGACGGCGGTGGCGGCCGGTGTTCGAGACGATCGAGCCCGTCGGCGCGGCGGAGACGCAATGCATCGCCGTCACGCATCCGTCGCGGCTCTACGTGACGGACGACTACGTCGTCACCCACAACACGGCCTTCGCGCTGAACGTCGCCCAGCACGTCGGCATCGCGCTGCACGGCAAGGTGCTCGTGCTGAGCCTCGAGATGTCGTCGCAGCAGATCGTGCAGCGCATGCTCTGCTCCGAGGCGAAGGTGGACTCGCAGGCGGTGCGGACGGGGTATCTGACCTCGGCGGACTGGCATCGGCTCACGGCCGCGGCGGGCCGGCTCTCGGAAGCGTCCATCTTCATCGACGACAGCCCCGGGCTCACCGTCCTCGAGGCGCGGGCCAAGGCGCGGCGGATGAAAGCCGAGCACGGGCTCGACCTGCTGGTCATCGACTATCTCCAGCTCATGCGCGGCCGCGCCTCGATGGAGAGCCGTCAGCAGGAGATCTCGGAGATCTCGCGCTCGCTCAAGGCGCTCGCGAAGGAGCTGAACGTCCCGGTGGTGGCGCTCTCGCAGCTGTCGCGCGCGGTCGAAGCGCGTCAGGCGCGCGACTTCAAGCCGCAGCTCTCGGATCTTCGCGAATCGGGTGCGCTCGAGCAGGACGCAGACGTGATCCTGTTCCTGTACCGGCAATCGCAGTACAAGGAGGACCTGCCGCCGGACGAGAAGAACATCGCCGAGGTCATCATCGGCAAGCAGCGCAACGGCCCGGTGGGCACCGTGCGGGTCGTGTTCCTGCCGCAGTACGCGCGCTTCGAGAACGTCGCGGAACAGCATCGGCAGCCCCAGCCGTTTTAGATCTTCCGCGCGGCTCGTCGTATGATGAGCCCCGTGCGTTTGAGTCGGCTGAAGCGTCTGTTCGTCGGGAGTCCGCTCCCGACCGCGCAGTCACGCCACGAACGGCTCGCGAGGTCGACCGCGCTCGCGGTCTTCGCCTCGGACGCCCTCTCCTCCGTCGCGTACGCCACCGAAGAGATCTTGTTGGTGCTGGTGCTGGCCGGTACCGCCGCGCTGAGCTATTCGATCCCGATCAGCATCGCGATCGCGGTCCTGATCGCGATCGTCGTCTCGTCGTATCGGCAGACGATCCGCGCGTACCCGCAAGGCGGCGGTGCCTACATCGTGAGCAAGGACAACCTCGGCGTGCCCGCCGGGCTGGTGGCCGGCGCGGCCCTCCTGATCGACTACGTGCTCACGGTAGCGGTGAGCGCCGCCGCCGGCATCGCCGCGCTCACGTCCGCCGTTCCGGCCCTCTTCCCGTACCGGCCGGGGCTCTGCGTGGCCGCGGTCGTCGCCATCGCTGTCGCAAACCTCCGCGGTATCCGTGAGTCGGGCAAGATCTTCGCGGCGCCGACCTATCTCTTCATCGGTAGCCTCGGAGTCCTGATCATCTACGGCGGGCTCGGCGCGGTCTTCGACTTTCTCCCGGAGGCGCCCTATCAGCGGCATCCGCCCGGTCTGGAGGGCGTCGGGCTCTTTCTGTTCTTGCGGGCGTTCGCGTCGGGCTGCACCGCGCTCACCGGGGTGGAGGCCGTCTCCGACGGCGTGCCGGCGTTCAAGCCGCCGGAAGCCCACAACGCGCGGATCGTGCTGACGGTGCTCGGCGTGATCCTGATCGTGCTCTTCCTCGGCATCACCTTCCTGGCGTACGACTTCGGCATCGCGCCGCGCCACGAGGAGACGGTGGTGTCGCAGCTGGCGCGCCACGTCTTCGGCGGCGGCGCGCTCTATTTCGAGATCCAGGCGGTCACGATGCTGATCCTGCTCCTTGCCGCCAACACGTCCTTCGCCGATTTTCCGCGGCTGTCGTTCTTCCTGGCCCGCGACCGCTTCATCCCGCGCCAGTTCGCGACGCAGGGCGACCGACTCGTCTTCTCCAACGGCATCCTGATCCTGAGCGGACTCGCCGCGCTCCTGCTCGTGATCTTCGGCGGCGACACCCACGCGCTGATCCCGCTCTACGCGGTCGGCGTCTTCCTGTCCTTCACGCTCTCGCAGGCGAGCATGGTGCGGCGCTGGCTCCGGCAGAAAGAAGAAGGCTGGTGGTGGCGCTGGTGGCTCAACGCGATCGGTGCGCTCGTGACGGGCCTGGTGATGATCACGATCGCCGCCACGAAGTTCACGCACGGCGCGTGGATCGTGGTCCTGTTGATTCCGACGCTCGTGGCGGTGTTCGTGATGGTGCACCGCCATTACGAGGAAGTCGCGGTGCAGCTCTCGCTCGACGCCTTCTCACCGCCGCCGCCGATGACCAACACCGTGCTGGTCCTGGTCGGCGACATCCATCGCGGGGTCATCAAGGCGATCCAGTACGCCAAGACACTCTCACCCAACGCGAAGGCGGTGTTCGTGGAGACCGATCCCGACCGCACGCGCAGGCTGGAGGAGAAGTGGGGCCGGTACGGCATGGGCGTGCCGCTGATCGTGCTGACCTCGCCCTACCGCTCGCTGCTCGGGCCCTTGACCAAGTACGTCGACCACCTGCAGAGCCAGGGCGAGAATCACGTCGTGACGATCGTACTGCCCGAGTTCATTCCGGCCCGGTGGTGGCAGCTCGGGCTCCACAACCAGACCGCGTTCCTCATCAAGGGCGCGATGCTGTTCCGCAAGAACGTCATCGTCACCGACGTCCCGTACCATCTGGTTCACTGAGGCGGCGACCGCGCTCGCGCGGTCGACTCAGAGAGCCAGACGGCGACCCGGCTCGACGGCGTCGACCTCGATCGACGGCGCGACGTCCCGCACGGTCGCCACGAACTCGGCGGGGGAGCGCGAGCGGAGCCCGATGAAGTCGCCGGTATCCTCGGTCGCGCTCCCGCGGGAACCATGACGCCACCCAGCCGAGTCCACGTACAAGGCGGCGGGCAACTCTCTGGTACACTCGAAAGCCGCGTGGTCACCCGATGAAAATCGTCCTGGCTCCCGACGGTCCTCTGGACGCCCGCGGGACGCTCGCACGCTACCACCTCTGGGGAGAGGATCCGACGAACCGGATCGCACGCGACGTTTTCCGTCGCGTGCTCCGACACGGCGGCCGGCTCGTCCCGTACGAGGTGCGGTGGAGCGGGCCCGTGGACGACACGCGGGTCACGATTCGGCTGCCGGGCGCGGACGCCGCCGTCGGCGCTGCGGTCGTCGGGGAAGTGCGCCGCCTTCTCGGTCTCGAACTCGATCTCATCGCGTTCTATCGGATGGCGAAGTCCGACCCGGCGCTGGCCACGCTCGTCGAGCCGCTCTACGGATTGCGTCCCACGCTCGCGCCCACGCCGTTCGAGATGCTGATCGGATCGATCACGGCTCAGCAGGTCAACCTGTCGTTCGCGTTCGCCTGCCGCGCGCGGCTCGTGCGTCGATTCGGGACGCCGGTGTCGGTCGGTCGCGAGACGGTGTGGGCGTTCCCGGAGGCCGCGCGACTCGCGGTGGTGCGCGTGCGGGAGCTCCGGGCGCTGAAATACTCGACGCGGAAGGCCGAGTACATCCGCGATCTCGCGCGGGCGGTCGTCTCCGGCACGCTGGACCTCGAGGCGGTCTGCGCGGCTGAATCAGCGCTGGTCATCGAGCAGCTCACGGCGCTCCGCGGTCTCGGCCGCTGGACCGCGGACTGGTTCCTCGCCCGCTGCCTGGGCCGTGGCGACGTCTGCCCGGCCGGCGATCTCGCGGTCCGCAAGGCGTTCGACCACTTCTACGGTCGCGGGAGGACGTTGAGCGAGAAGGCGATCCGGCGCCGCGCGCGCGCGTGGGGCGAGCACCAGAACCTGGCGGTGCACTATCTCCTGGCCGGGATGCGCCTGCAACGTCCGGCGGTCGGCGGCGGGACGTGAAGAAGACGACCGGCCTCAAGATCATCGGCCAGCCCGATCCCGGCGTTCCCAAGGACGTGCATCTCGTCGGGCGATATGCGCTCGGGGTGGACTGGGCCGATGGCCACGGATCGATCTATCCCTTCGAGCGCCTCCGGCTCGATTGCGCGTGCGGTCGGTGCGGCGCGCTCGAACAGCTGGCCTCGGAGATGACGTGGCCGGCCGAGATCAAGCGGACCGACGAGGGGCTGCGCGTGACGTGGGTCGATCAGCACGCGAGCCTCTATCCCTATCCCGTACTGCGCGGGCTGTGTCGGTGCGCCGGCTGCACCGGCGGCCACTGATGAACGAGGAAGCGCGCAAGCGCTGGGTTTTCCTCGGCATCATGCTGTCCATCTTTCTGGCGGCGATCGAGTCGACCGTCGTCGCGACCGCGATGCCGACGGTGGTGGCGAGTCTCGGCGGCATTCGGATCTACTCGTGGGTCTTCTCGGGGTTTCTGCTGACCCAGACCGTGACGATGCCGCTCTGGGGCCGCTTCTCCGATCTCTACGGCCGGCGGCCGGTCTATCTGGCGGGGCTCGCGACCTTTCTGGCCGGCTCGGCGCTGTCGGGCGCTTCCCAGAACATGGTGCAGCTGATCGTGTTCCGGATGGTGCAGGGATTGGGCGCCGGCGCGTTGATGACTCTCGGGTACACGATCATCGGCGAGCTGTTCGGTCTGGAGCGGCGCGCGCGCATGCAGGGCTACATCTCGAGCGTGTGGGGACTCGCGTCGCTGATGGGCCCATGGGCGGGCGGGCTCCTCACCGATCACGTGTCCTGGCGCTGGGTCTTCTACATCAATCTGCCGTTCGGCGCGGTCGCGATGGCCTTGATCGCGGGCGCGTTGACCGGGGTCTCGAAGCCCGCGCGGCGACCGGTCGTGGACGGCATGGGCGTGGGACTCTTCGCGGCCGGAGTCTCCGCGCTCCTGCTCGGGATCGTCGAGGCCGGGCGGGTGGGATCCTGGTCCCAGATCGAGGTCGTCGGGCTCCTGGGCCTGGGGGTGATCGTGCTCGCCGCGTTCGTCGCGGTGGAGCGGCGTGCCGTGGAGCCGATCGTGCCGCTTCGATTGTTCGGGAACCGGATGGTCCTGGCCGCCGTCATCACGCGGTTCCTGGCCGGCATGGCGATGTTCGGGGCGCTCTCCTTTGTCCCGCTCTTCCTGCAGTCGGTCACGGGTGCGTCGGCAACGCGCGCGGGCCTCGTCCTCACGCCGTTCGTGCTCGGATGGGTGGTGATGTCGGTGGTGAGCGCGCGCCTGGTCCTGCGTGTCGGCTACCGGACCGTCGTGGTGATCGGCATGGCCAGCCTCACCGTGGCGTTCCTGCTCTTCTGGCGGTGGTCGGTGACGCTCACGTCGGCCAGCGCGATGGTCGACGTTCTTCTGGCGGGTATCGGCATGGGGATGGTCGTGGTGCCGATGTTGATCGCCGTCCAGAGCGTCGTCGCGCGGAGCGATCTCGGCGCCGCGACGTCGCTGACGCAGTTCTTCATGTCAATCGGCGGCGCGCTGGGCCTCTCGCTCATGGGCGCCGTGATGTCGCAACGGCTCCACGCCGGACTGCCGATGGTCGAGGCGCTGCACGGGGTCTTCGTGGTGGGCGCGGCGGTCTGCGTCGCGGCGCTCGCGTCCGCGTTCATGGTGCCGTCCGGCCGCGCGCAGGACCTGGCCCGGAGCGAAATGCGCGGCGAGCCGACGCGTGTGGGAGGATGAGTCATGGCGGGTGACGCGCCGCTTCTCGAGCGGTTGGCCAAGCTCCCGGCGGTGCCGGCGGCGGCGGCCGTGGAGCTCCTCGAGCGGCTCAGGCAACCCCAGACCGATCCGGTCATCGGGCCGCTCTTCGGCGTCGACGAGGACGGCGACGTGGGCGTGAGCCCACTGGTTCCAACGGTGCTCAAGCAGCTCGGCGATCGCAAGGAGCTGACGTGCTACGCGGCGCTGATCGAGGGCCTCACCGGGATCTGGAACGCCGCGGTCCGCGCCGCGGTCGTGGCGCGGCTGCGCGCGTCGGGGCTGCCGGCGGACGACCTGCTGCTGAAGCTCGGAGCGCTGTCGCCCACGCTGGGCTTCGCCGCTGAGAAGCCGGAGTGGGCGCGTGAGTGGCTCGCCGATCCATTCACGCAGGATGCGCTGCTTGTCCAGCAGTGCGTGGTCCGCATGCTGCTGGCCTTGCGCACCATGGCCGACGCTCGCGCCGGAGAGCTGACGACGACGATCGGGTGACGAGACATTCGAGACCAGGAGAGGTGACCATGGCGACGGTTCCCGAGAGCTATCGTGATCTGCTGACGAAAAAGTCGTTCGCCCATGTCGCGACCATCGGGCGCGACGGCGCGCCGCAGGTGACTCCCGTCTGGATCGACTACGACGGCACGCACGTCCGGTTCAACACCGCGCGAGGCCGGGTCAAGGACAAGAATATAAAAATCAATCCGAAGATCGCGCTCTCGATCCAGGATCCCGACAACCCCTATCGATACCTGCAGATCCGCGGGCGAGTCGTCGAGGTGACCGAGAAGGGCGCCGACGACCACATCGACTCGCTGGCCAAGAAGTACACGGGTCAGGAGCGGTACGCCCACCGGCGTCCCGGCGAGGTTCGCATCACCGTCAAGGTCCTTCCCGAGAAGATCCAGAGCATGGGATGAGCGGGAGCCGCTTCCTCAACCGGGGCGCCCCCGCAAACCAATGATCCAGGTCGAGGCCATCGCCAAGGGCTACGCAGGCCAGCCGATCCTCGTCGACCTGTCGTGGCGGATTCCCGATCGCGAGCGCATCGGGCTGGTCGGCCCCAACGGTGCCGGCAAGACGACGCTCTGCCGGCTGCTGGCCGGCGTCGAGGAGCCCGACGAGGGACGCATCGTCCGGCCACGCGAGACGACCGTCGGCTATCTGCCTCAGGAGGCCGCGGGGAGCCCGGAGGGATCGGTTCTCGCCGCGGTGCTCGCCGGATTCGCTGACGTATGGCAGGTCGAGCGCGAGATGGAGGAGGTCGCCGCGCGGCTCGCCGCGGCGTCGGCCACGGAGAGCGACGCGCTGACGGCGCGGTACGGTGATCTGCAGCATCGCTTCGAGGCGCTCGGCGGCTACCGGCTCGAGACCGAGGCGAACACGATCCTGAGCGGCCTCGGCTTCCGACCGCCCAATTTCACCCGCCCGCTCAGCGAGTTCTCGGGCGGCTGGCGGATGCGGGCGATGCTCGCGCGGCTCTTGCTGCAGCGCCCGTCGCTCCTGCTGCTCGACGAGCCGACCAACCACCTCGACATCGAGTCGCTCGAGTGGCTCGAGTCGTTCCTGGCCGACTACGAAGGCACGGTCGTCCTCGTCTCCCACGACCGGTATTTCCTGAACCGAATGGTCACCTCGATCGCCGAGCTGGCGCCGTCGGGGCTCACCGTCTACCCCGGTGACTACGACGAGTATCTCGTCCAGCGACAGGCGCGCCGCGAGCTGCTCGAGGCGCAGGCACGGAACCAGGCCAAGCGTATCGCCGAGATCGAGCGCTTCATCGAGCGCTTCCGATACAAGGCGAGCAAGGCCCGGCAGGTCCAGAGCCGGGTGAAGATGCTCGATCGCATCGACCGCATCCAGGTCGAGCGCGAGGCGCGCGTGATCCGCTTCGCGTTCCCCCAGCCGCCGCGGACCGGCCGCCGGGTGGCCACGCTCAAGGGCGTCCACAAGGCGTACGGCGACAACGTCGTGTACGCCGGTGTCGACTTCGAGGTCGAGCGCGGCACGCGCGCCGCGCTGGTGGGACCGAACGGCGCCGGCAAGTCGACCTTGCTCAAGATGCTGGCCGGAGCGCTGCCCTTCGATCGCGGAGAGCGTACGCTCGGCGCCCACGTGGCGGTCCACTACTACGCGCAGCATCAGCTCGACGCGCTGACGCCGTCGTTGACCGTCCTGGAGGAGCTGGAACGCGCCGCGCCGGAGCTCGGGCAGACGCGGCTGCGGACGATTCTGGGCACGTTCCTCTTTTCGGGAGACGCCGTAGAGAAGAAGATCGCGGTGCTCTCAGGCGGCGAAAAGGCGCGCGTCGCGCTCGCGAAAATGCTCGTGCGGCCCGCGGCGCTCCTCTGCATGGACGAGCCGACGAACCATCTCGATCTCGCCTCGCGTGAAGTCCTCGAGGAGGCCCTCGCCGCGTTTCCGGGCACGATCGTCTTCATCTCCCACGACCGCTACTTCATCAATCGCATCGCGACCGGGATCGTCGAGATCAACCGCGGAGCGCTCGTCACGTACCTCGGCAGCTACGACGACTACCTCGACACCAAAGCGCGCGCCGCGCTCGAGCCGACCGTCGTTCCGAAGCCAGATCCTCGTCCGGCTCCAGCCGCGACGCGACCGGAGCCGGCCGCTCGGACGCTGCGCCCGGAATCGCCCAAGCGCGCCGGGCAAGTCGCGAAGGACGTGCGGGAGCTGCGCCGGCGTCTCGAAGACGTGGAGCACCAGATCCACGCGCTCGAAGCGCGGCTGGCCGAGATCGGCGAGCGGCTCGGGGATCCCGCGTTCTACGCCGACGGCGAGCGCGTGCGCGCGGTGGCCGCCGAGCGCAAGAGCGCCGAGGAGCAGGTGACCTGGCTCATGCGCGAATGGGAGCAGCTGTCCACCGCGCTCGCCGCGCATGAGTGATTTCGGCGCGCCCGTCGATCCCGAGGTGTTGCGCCGAGAACGCGCGAAGGCGCGCGAGCTGCGCCAGAGTCAGTGGTGGAAGCGGCGCATCGCCGAAGGCGTGTGCTACTACTGCAACCGCTCGGTCGGGCACCGCGCGCTGACGATGGACCATCGCGTTCCGCTCGGCCGCGGCGGCCGATCGACGCGCGGCAACGTCGTTCCCGCCTGCAAGGACTGCAACACGAACAAGAAGGCGCTGGTCCCGCTCGAGTGGCAGGCGTATCTCGAGCGTCTGCACGCATCCTCGATCGACTGATTCGTGTCCTCCTGGTTTGGCGAACGCTATCCTTGTTTCCCCTTCGCGCCCTCGGGCGAGAACTCTTTGGCTTTCAGCTTCGCGACGAGGTCTTCGAAGGAAGACGTCTGGATGATTTTGTTGAATTGCGTCCTGTAGTTGGCGGTGAGACTCACGCCCTCGATGATGACGTCGTACACTCGCCAATGGTCGCCTTGACGGAGCATTCGATAGTCGATGGGCACCTGAGACCCCTGCTTGGTGAGGATCTTGGTCCGGATGGTAGCCTGGTCCCCCTCCACTGACTCGCCGATATAGTTCACGTTCTCGCCACTGTATTGCTCGATCCTTCCGATGTATGCGTGCTCGAGCAAGTCGGCGAAGAGGCGTGTGAATTCCTCGCGTTCCGCCGGGGTGCGGGCTTGCCAGTGCCGTCCCAGGCTCCGCTTGGCCGTTTCCGGGAAGTCGAAGATGTCATTGGCGACCTTGCGGACCGCCATCCGACGCTCAGTCGTCTTACTGTCGCCTTGAAGGTCAGAGCGCTGAAGGATTTTGATCACTTGATCGACGTGCCCTCGAAGTTCCTCAGTCGGCGCGCCGGCATGGGCAGTATGGCTGACGAAGATGAGGGTCGCGGCAACGCTCGCGACCGAGAGGAGTAGTTGATGAGCAGTCATCATGAGCACTCCCTCCAATTTCGAGTGAGGCGGGCGCCGACTGCGCGCAGCCATGCCAATGCTGCACGACGCCGCGTCGCCCGGCCGTGCTTCAGCGAGTCGCTGGGCCCCTGTCTTTGACAGCGATTCCAGTGAGAACCTTCGCCCCGTTTTCATCCCTGTAGCTTGCGACTATGCTCATGCCCTCGGCGAGTGCTCCGGGTGTGAACACGGCCCCCTGCGGCGCTACCAGCTTTTGTGCCGTCCGTCAGGGTTATCTCCGTTCTCGAGGAGTCGACGCTCTCGATTCGCCCCTCGACTGCCTGCTCCTCTTTCTGCGCTAGCGTCTGGCCGCCGAGCGGCGGCGAGCTCTGCCCGACAGGTCGCGGCGCTCGCGTTTGAGCTGGCGCATCGGCAACGAAGGTCGCCGAGGCCAGGATCGCGACGAATATGGCGAACGTTTTCATGCTGTCATCCGTCCTGCTCGGTCACTTGAATCATCCTCTCGCGCCCTTTGAGTTATGGATGCAACAGGGGAGATCAGTTTCGGGTGCGCATCGCCGCCGCCGGCGATGCGCCAGCGGGTCACCTGCGGACGCGCGAGGAACGTGGTGTTGAAAGCGGTCTGAAGACGCCGCGCCTGAAGAGGCGGAAGCCGTGCGGGCGTGAAGATGCGCACCTCGATGCGCTGCAACGGCTTCCGGCGCCGCAGCCGGGCCTGTCAGCGTGCTGACGTGAAAACATCGCTAGCGTCCAGCGACGCCTCATGGCGCCAGTTTCCGGCCACGGTGCACGCGGGTCAAGCGGTAGCGGAGTCGAGACCTCGAGTCGCGCGAGCACTTGGACTATCCCACGGAAGACAGCTTACCCGAGCGACGAGACAGGCGGGCGGGGCCACGTTCTACACGACGGGTATGGAGCAGTCGCTCACGAGTGCGACTGGCACCGGGGTGGGAACACACGTCACGGCACTTCGGTCCGGGTGGCGGCATTTGAGGTGCTGAAGACGAAGCACCGCCTACAGAGTGCGAGGTGACCATGAATGTTGAAAGCGCCGCAGAGGACTGCGGGAGCGGCGATCGAGCGCGATCTGCAATGTGATGACCTGTATCGATACGTGGATTCTGGCCGCGTATCAGACATTGGACGTTGACGCGTTCCGCCGACGGCGGGTTCAATGGCTTCGCTCGCGAGCGCTCGAGTGAACTGCCGTGCACCCGAACGAAGGAGGAACTCCATGCATCGTGTTCGCTTCGCGATCGTCACCGCTCTCGTCGCGCTCGGATCGCTGGCGCCGTGGTCGGCCGGCGCCGCACCACCCCACGCCGGCACGGCGGCGTCCTCTCCGGACGCCGCGCCGATCAACATCAACACCGCGGACGTCAAGGAGCTGATGAAGCTCGAAGGCGTCGGCCGCCGTGTCGCCGAGAAGATCGTCGAGTACCGCGATACGCACGGGCCGTTCAAGAAGGCGGAAGAGCTCCGGAAGGTCGAAGGCGTCGGCAACGGACTGTGGGAGCGGAATCGCACGCGGATCGTGATCAAGTAGGGGCATCCGCCACTTTGTGCTTTGGATCACGACCGACCCGGGTGTAGGATTGGGACGAAATCGACCGGGACGTCACAGCGTCCCAGCAGCGTCCCCGCCGACAATTTCGCCGGCGGCTTGACGTGGTCGAGCCCCGGGCCGGGAGTCGGCATCCGGTTCTGGGTGGGTGGGAACTGGGCCCGCGTGGCGGCCTTGCCGAGAATAGGAGGTGATCCAGCCGATGTGTAACCCTACGGTGATCTGTGAGGTGGTTGCCTCCTAGGCAGGGTCCACGCTAGCTCGGGTGGAACGCCTGGGAGTCCAGGCGCCACCGGCCCCGACGGTCCCGCCTTCACCAGCGGGGCGGCGCGACGCGCGAGTGAATAGTGACAACGCGCCGCAGCCACCGTCGGGGCTTTGTTTTTGTCCGAGGGGGGCGACCCCCCTCGGACTCCCCCGGCTTTGGACGCGTGAGGGCCGAAGTACCCAGCCCTGAGGGGCTAGGCTTTCCGGACGTTGGCGGCCTGGAGGCCCTTGGGGCCTCGGGTCACCTCGAACTCGACCCGGTCACCCTCGGTGAGGCTCTTGAAGCCCTGAGCCTGGATGGCGCTGAAGTGCACGAAAACGTCCTCGCCACCCTCCTGAGTGATGAATCCGAAGCCCTTCGCGTCGTTGAACCACTTCACTGTTCCTTGAGCCATGATCTTCCTCTTTCTGTGTCTAGAGCCTTACGCTCCGGTGATCCCGACCTCCATGGCCGGGTAGTGCGCGCCGCAGACCGTCACGGGGCTGGGGCCCGCCGGCCGAGGCGCGCGGGTGAACTGCCGTAACGCGCTGCAGGCCGTCGCGGCGCGCCTTCCAGGTAAAGTCAATGCTGCGGGACCTGATGTCCCAGGTGCCGCTCGATCACCCGCAGCTGCTCGTGCTCCTCCGGCGACGCGAAGCTCGAGGCGCGACCGCTCGCTTCGGCTCGCGCGGTACGGCCGATGCGATGAATGTAGTCCTCGGCCGTGTGCGGCATGTCGAAATTCACCACGTGAGCGATCTCGGGAACGTCGATCCCGCGCGCCGCGATGTCGGTCGCGATCAGCACCCGGTAGCGGCCGTTCCGGAAGCCGTCGAGCGCCTCACGACGCTGCGACATCGAGCGATCGGCGTGCAGCCGCGTGACCCGGTGACCGGCGGCGCCCACGGCGCGCGCCACGCGATCGGCGCGGTGCTTGGTGCGCGTGAAGACGAGCGTCCGCCCCAGGTCCTCACCGAGCAGCTTCAGGAGTAGCGGCGTCTTGTCCTGGGTCGGCGCCTTGTAGAGGCGTTGCGTGACCTTGGCGACGGGCTTGGCGCTCACACCGATCTCGATCCTCGCGGGCCGGACGAGATGGCGACGAACGAGCGTCTCGACCTCTCTCGGCATCGTCGCGGAGAAGCAGAGCGTCTGTCGGTCGAGTGGAGTTACCCGCAAAATGCGCTCGACCTGAGGCGCGAAGCCCATGTCGAGCATGCGATCGGCTTCGTCGAGGACGACGGTTCGCACCGTGCCGAGCACGAGCGATCGCCGCTCGAGGTGATCGAAGAGCCGGCCCGGGGTCCCGACGATGACGTCCGGTCTCTTGTGGAGACCGGCCAGCTGCGGCCCCATCGACTCACCGCCGATGAGGACGAGCGTCCGGACACCCTGCGCGGCGCCGAGCAGGTCGAACGTCTGCGCGATCTGCAAGGCGAGCTCGCGCGTCGGGGCGAGCACGAGCACACGCGGTCCGGCGCCGCGCTTCGCGTGCGGCGAATCCGCCCGCGTGAGGAGCTCGAGCAACGGGATCGCGAATGCCGCGGTCTTGCCGGTTCCGGTCTGGGCGCAGCCGATCACGTCGCGACCTTCGAGAATCGGCCCGATCGCCTGGGCCTGAATGGGAGTGGGAGTGCAATAGCCGGCGCGAGCGATGGCGTCGCGCATAGCCGGCGTGAGCCGAGAATCCGTGAACGAACAGAACATGAGAAGAGAAGCCTTTCTGAGTTGCCTCTGTGTGTTGGGCACCCGGGCCCGTCGCCGGGCCCGGGCGGGAGTGAACAGGGTGGGTTTTACTAGACCTTCCTGACGTTGGCTGCCTGAAGACCCTTCGGACCGCGAGTCACTTCGAACTCGACCCGATCACCTTCCGCAAGACTCTTGAAACCCTGGGCTTGAATGGCGCTGTAATGGACGAATACGTCCTCGCCGCCCTCCTGCGTTATAAAACCATATCCCTTTGCATCGTTGAACCACTTTACCTGTCCTTGAGCCATACCTCGAACCTCTCTTTAGGGGGTCTTCAAGCCCCTGTGCTCCCGCCATCGTGGCGGGGTTACCCTCCGGAATTGGAGGGCAAACAAAAACGCCGCGCGAACTGGGCCCGCGCGGCGTGTGTCTCGATCTCTCACAATCGTTACCTGACTCCGTTTGTGCCAGAACCGGCGGGTAGAATGACATGCAGCTTCGAGCAAGTCAATGGAAATATTCTACTCCACGAGGCGCGTGACGGGGCGGGAGCCGTTTTTTGTTCCGAGCCACCCGGGAATCGCGACCGAGAAACGTCCCGCGGTCCCGCCGGCCACGACGACGTGGATCTCCTCGGTCGACTGGAACTTGGAGACCATCGCGTCGGGCTCGTGGACACTCTCGTCCTTGCCGTAGCGCAAGTTCGTGCCCTCGCCGTGGTCCGCGTCGGGCAAGAGCGTCCGATACGGTCGCCGCACGGTCTCATGGAGGTGCCGCTTGAGATCGTCCTTCGACCATCCGCCATCGGCGAACGTGCGCGCGTGCTCGGGCCCCACCACCAGCATCGTGTGGGAATAGAGCGGGAAGTGCTTGCTGTTCCAGAGGCCCGCCATCGACCAGCCCAGCGACCCGCCGAGCTCACGTGCGGTGCGGCTCGCGTGATCGGAGATGCCGTGCGGCGAGTCGCCGGCGAACAGCGTGACGGCGGAGGTCCCGGCCGGCAAGCCGCGGCCCGCGTGAAACGGTGGCCAGGGGCTCGCCTCCTCGTTCTCACCGATGCAAAACGTGTAGCGTCCGGGATGGCCGAACGTAGACATCGAGATCTCGCCCGGCCGAGCGCCCCCGATGTTGATCATCAAGAGCCGCAGCGCGCGGCCGATCGTCGCGTTCGCGCGGTAGCCGGGGCCGAAGACTCCGAACCCGCTGTTGAGGCCGATGCGCCCCCGAATCGGTCCGTTGACGACGATGAGCGGCGCCGAGAAATGTGTCGACGTCGAGACCCCATGGAGGTTGAAGGCTGGATCGCAGGCGCACTCGGCGGCGGCAATGACCACCGGAAGGTATTCGGGCCGACACCCGGCCAGCACGGCGTTGATCGCGGCCTTCTCGACGGTCAACCGCCCGTAGTTCGGCGGCATTTCTCCGAGCAACTCGTCTGGCGACCTTCTGGTACCCGAGAGCATCCGTTCGACGCGCTCCCGGGTCGGCGGCACGACCGGGAGTCCGTCGGTCACGCCTTTGTCGAACCAGACCTCGAATTCGTCCGTCGTCACCGCGTCCGATGCTATCCCGTGGCGACTGTTTCCGACAATTCCCCACCTGTGGATAATCCGCTGGATGGGTTCGTTTCCGGGAATCGGATCATGACGCTGGCTGTCACCAAAGGTGCCATCCTGGGTGGCCAGATCGTGCCAGTCCTCAAAACAAGTCAAGGAGGCGGCCTTCGCGAGGAGCGAAAACCAGCGGCTGGTCGGGTTCGCACCGGGTCCGAATTTCCGGTGGAACCCCATGAAAAATCTCGGGTTTTCACTGGGGGGTTATCGAGGGTCCAACAGGTCGGGTGACCGTGTTCTAAGGCCTTGGAAAAATAGAGTTTTCGTTTCGGGGTGGCATGAACTGTGCTACTGTAAACAGCCCGACGCGGGCGTTCAATCGTCAGACGATGGAGCGGTGATGTTCTACAACCTTCTGGCCGGAATGTTCTCCAACGATCTCGCCGTCGACCTTGGGACCGCGAACACGCTCGTCTATGTCCGCGGTGAGGGCATCGTGCTCAACGAGCCCTCGATCGTCGCGATCCACCAGGCCGACCACTCGGTGCTCGCCGTCGGACACGAAGCCAAGGCCATGCTTGGGCGAACGCCCGGCAACATCATCGCGATCCGCCCGCTCAAGGACGGAGTCATCGCCGATTTCGACGTGACCGAGAAGATGCTGCATTACTTCATCTCGAAGGTGCACCGCCGGCGGACCCTCGTCCGGCCGCGCATCGTCATCGGGGTGCCGTCGGGCATCACCCAGGTCGAGAAGCGGGCCGTCCGCGACTCGGCCATGCAGGCGGGCGCCCGCGAGGTGTACCTGATCGAGGAGCCGATGGCCGCCGCGATCGGCGCCGGGCTGCCGATCCAGGAGCCGGGGGGCAACATGATCGTCGACATCGGGGGTGGCACGACGGAGGTCGCGGTGATCTCGCTCTCCGGTATCGTCTACTCCAAGTCGGTGCGGATCGCCGGCGACGAGATGGACGAGGCGATCGTCCAGTACATCCGCAAGCACTACAATCTGCTCGTCGGTGAGCGGCGAGCCGAGGAGATCAAGGTCACGCTCGGCTCGGCCTACCCGATGGGCGGTGACCGCCGCACGATGGAAGTCAAGGGTCGCGACCTGATCGACGGAATCCCGAAGACCATCGTGATCACCGACGAGGAAATCCGAGAGGCCCTGCGCGAACCCGTCATGACGATCGTCGAGACCGTACGCACGTGCCTCGAGCGGACACCGCCGGAGCTTGCGGCGGACATCGTGGACAAGGGAATCGTGATCACCGGGGGCGGCGCGCTGCTCCGGGGTCTGGATCATCTCCTGCGTCAGGAGACGAATCTGCCGGTGACGCCAGGCGACGAGCCGCTGTCGTGCGTCGCGCTCGGGACCGGCCGAGTGCTCGACGAGCTCGATCTCCTGAAAAAGGTCGCGATCCCCGCTTAAACAGGTTCTAGCCTTCTCGCGGGGGGTCGGAAGGTGAAGATTCGGAAGGTCGTACTGCTCGGCTCCCTGGTGGCGGCTTGCCTGCTGCTCCTCACGCTCCAGATGCGCGGGTACGGCGAGGTGGCCCGCGACGTCTTCGCGGTCGTCACCACCCCCATCCAGACCGGGCTCGCGAAGGCGAGCCGCGCCACCTTTGGTCTCTGGGCGACCTATCTCGACTGGAAGAACGTGCGCGCCGAGAACCGGCGCCTGCGTGAGGAAGTGCAGGAGCTTCGGGTTCAGGGGCTTCGCGTCGTCGAGACCGACGACGAGAATCGCCGACTGCGCCGGCTGCTGGCCCTCCAGGAGCACCTGCCGCTGACGACCTTGTCGGGAGAGATCATCGCTCGTGAGTGGGGCGGCTGGATCCGGTCGCTCACCGTCAACCGGGGTCGAGGCGACAACGTCCCGCGGCTGACGGCCGTGATCTCGCCCAACGGCCTCATCGGTCGCGTCGTCGAAGTTCGGCCCGGCGCGTCGATCGTGCAGGTGCTGACCGATCCGACGTCGACCGTCGGCGCTCACGTGCTGAGAACGCGGACTCCGGGTATCGTCGAGGGGGACCCGCGCGGCACGCTGCGGTTCAAGTTCATGTCTCGTGATGGCGCCTCGATCCAGAGCGGCGACGTGCTCGTGACCGCGGGGCAGGGCGGGCTCTTCCCGCGCGGCATCCCGATCGGCACCGTGCGCTCGATCGACAACCGGGGCGGCGCTCTCTTTCACTATGCCGAGCTGACGCCGGCCGTGGACTTCGCCCGGGTGGACGAGGTCCTGCTGGTGACAGGCGATTCACAACGCGATCTCACGGCCTTTTTTCCCACGGGTGGGTGATGCGCGCGCTGCTGGTCCTGACGATCGCGGGAGGCTCGGTCGCGCACGCGACCTTGACCCCGCTCGTCAGCATCGCGGGCGTGACGCCCGACCTCCCGCTGATCATGGTCGTGCTGCTGGCGCTGCGGCGTGGACCCGAGTTCGGAAGCCTCGCGGGGTTCGTCACGGGCCTGCTCCAGGACGCGGCGGGCGGCGGCCTGATCGGCGTCCAGGCCCTGACCAAGGCCGTCATCGGCTTCTCGATCGGCGTCGCCGGCGCACGGCTCCGAGTGAGTCAGCCTCTGGTGCAGGTTCCCGGGCTCGTGGTGCTCACGATCGCCGAGGGGCTCGCGCGGTTCGCGCTCCTGCAGATCTTCCGCTTCCCGGCACCGTTCGGTGAGCTGATGATGTACGTCGTGCTCCCGCAGGCGCTCTGCAACGGCTTCATCGGCGCCGCGGTCGTCCTGGCTCTGGCCTGGGCGCAGACGGTCCGCGGACGCCTCGAAGGCGGTCGGCCATGAGCGTGGCGCGCCGGTCGCTGCCGCGTCGCGACGCCGGGCACAAGCGCGTCATGGTGATCGCGACCTCCGTGGTCTTCGCGTTTCTCGTCCTGATCGGCCAGCTCTGGTATCTCCAGGTCCTCGAGGGCGGTCGGTTCCTCGACGCGTCGGACAAGAACCGGATCCGTGTGCGGCCCATCGCGGCGCCGCGCGGCATCCTGTTCGATCGTCACGGGATGCCGCTGGTCGACAACCGTCCCGCCTTCACGCTCTCGTTCATTCCTCGCGAGCTGCCGCGCGACGAGGAGAGCCGCGACGCCGTCCTCGGCCGCGTGGCCTCGCTGCTCCACATCCCGTATCAGGACCTGACGGACGCCGTGGCGCGGGTGCCGGCCGACTCGCTCCTGCCCGTACGCGTGCGCCGCGGCCTCACCCTCGCGGACGTCGCGAAGGTCGAGGAGTGGAAGCTCGAGCTGCCGGGCGTCATTACGGAGGTCGAGCCCCAGCGCGTCTATCCGACGAGCCGTTTCGCCGCGCACCTGCTGGGCTACGTCCGCGAGGCCAACGACGAGCAGCTCAAGCAGGGGCGATACCGGCGCGGCGAGATGGTCGGGCAGAGCGGTCTCGAGCGCCTCCTCGACGAGTACCTGCGCGGTCAGGACGGCGGCGAACGGATCGAGGTCGACGCGATGGGCCGCCCGGTCCGTCGAGTGCAGCAGACCGAGCCGCATGCCGGGGCGCAGGTGATCACGACCGTCGATCGCGGCATCCAGGAGGCCGCCGAGCGCGCCATGGACGGCCTGGCCGGCGCGGTCGTCGTCATGGATCCGCGCAACGGCGACATCCTCGCGATGGTATCGACACCGGCGTTCGAGATCGATCGCTTCACCGGCACGATCGATCGCGATGCGTGGGTGCGCGTGGTCCAGGATCCGAACTTTCCGCTGCTGAACCGTACGATCCAGACCCAGTACGCGCCCGGGTCCGTGTTCAAGATCCTCGTCGCGGCCGCCGGCCTGCAGGAAGGCAGCATCACCCCGCTCGACCGGACCTACTGCAACGGCGAGTTTCATCTGGGCACGTCGACGTTCAAGGACTGGAAGGAAGGCGGCCACGGCACGGTCGATCTCCACCGCGCGATCGCGCAGTCCTGCAACATCTTCTTCTACGAGGCTGGACTGAAGATCGGCGGCGCGGCGATCGTGAAGTACGCGAACACGTTCGGATTCGGCCAGCCGACGGCTATCGACCTGCCCGGCGAGAAGAGCGGCCTGCTCCCGAAACCCCAGGTGGCGCGCGGGCGTCAGGGCGGCCGGACGTTCCCGCCCGGCGAGACGGTCAACATGTCGATCGGCCAGGGCACGGTGCTCGTCACGCCGATGCAGATCGCGCGCTTCATGGCCGCGGTCGCCAACGGGGGCGTTCTCTGGCGGCCGCGCCTCGTGCAGCGGGTCGAGCGCCCGGAACGCGTGGTCTGGAGCGACCAGGGGCAAGTCGCCGGGCACGTCGAGCTCTCGCCGGTGGTGTGGGCGTTTCTCCGCCAGAGCCTCTGGGCGGTCGTGAACGACAACGGCACGGGCGCGGCCGCGCGGATTCCGGGGCTGGACATCGCCGGAAAGACCGGCACCGCCCAGATGATCGCCAAGTCCAAGGCCGAGAAGGGCCAGGACCACGCGTGGTTCGCCGCCTTTGCGCCGGCCAAGGCGCCGGAGGTGGTGGTCGTGGTGCTCGTCGAGCGCGGCGGGAAAGGCGGCCAGGTCGCGGCGCCGATCGCGCGCAAGATCCTGAATGCGATCTTCTTCGAGAAGATCGCGGCGGTGGAGATCGCCGGCTAGTGCTGCGGATCGACCGGCGCCTGCTGCAGAACGTCGACTGGCTGCTGCTGGTGACCGCGTTCGGGCTGGTCGTGATCAGCACGGTGACGCTCGCGAGCCTCCACGTGGGGCGGGCGGGCGGTAGCGTCGTCGTTCGCCAGCTCGTCTGGTTCGCGATCGGCCTGCTCATCATGGTCTTTCTCGCCAGCCTCGACACCCGACGGCTCGTTCGCGCCGCGCCGGCACTCTACGTGCTCGGTCTCGCCGGCCTGGCGTCGGTTTTCGTCCTCGGGCGAACCGTGTCGGGCGCGCGGCGGTGGGTCGTGCTCGGTCCAATGTCGGTCCAGCCGTCCGAGCTCTTCAAAGTATGCTTCTTACTGATGATGGTGTGGGCATTGACGTCCCGCTGGGCGCAGCCGGTGGGCAAGCTCACCTTGATCATGATGCTACCGATGGTGGCGGTGCCGGTCGTGCTGATCATCAAGCAGCCCGACCTCGGCACCGCGCTCTTGCTCGTCCCGGTGCTGGTTATTCTGTTGATCGGGGCCGGCATGCGCCTCAAGCTCCTCGGGGGCCTGGCCCTCGTGTCGCTGTCGGCGCTGCCGCTCGCCTGGTTGGCGCTGAAGGAATACCAGCGCGAACGGATTCTCGTCTTCCTGGACCCGTTCCGCGATCCGCTCGGGAGCGCGTACAACGTGATCCAGGCCAAGATCGCGATTGGATCGGGCCAGCTCATGGGCAAGGGCGTGGCCGGCGCGACGCAGAGCCGGCTGGCGTTTCTCCCGGAGCGTCACACGGATTTCATCTTCGCCGTATTCGCCGAGATGTGGGGGTTCGTCGGCTGTCTCGTCCTGCTGCTGTGCTATGTCTTGCTCCTCCTGCGGGGCTTCGACATCGCGGCGACCGCGCGCGAGCCGGTAGGCCGGCTCGTGGCGCTGGGCGCCACGTCGCTGTTTGCGGCGCAGGTCTTGATCAACGTCGGGATGGTGACCGGGCTCCTGCCCGTCGTCGGGATTCCGCTGCCGTTGATGAGTTACGGCGGCTCCTCGATGGTCGCCTCGTTCATGACGCTTGGCCTCCTCCTTTCGGTTCGAATGCGGCAGTTCCAATGAGACACGGACGACGCGGAGGTATGACGCGGGTCACCGTGTCGGCGAGGTGCTGCCGTGCGCAAACGGATCGTCGTCAATGCGGGTCTCACCGAAACCCGAGTCGGAGTCCAGGAGGGTAATCTCCTCACCGAGCTGTACCTCGAGCGGCATCGGCACCGCTCGATCGTGGGGAGCGTCTACAAGGGTGTCGTGACGAACGTCCTGCCGGGCATGCAGGCGGCGTTCGTCGACATCGGCCTGCAAAAGGACGCCTTCCTCTACGCCGGCGACTACACGACCAATCTGGCCGACCTGACCGGCGTGATGCTGGCCGTCGCCGACGACGAAGGCGATGGCGACGAGGCCGACGCCGATCCCGATGCCGACGTCGTGGGCGAGGTGGTGCCCCGCCGCGAGATGGCGCCGATCGAAGACCTCGTCCACAAAGACCAGACCGTTCTGGTGCAAGTCTCGAAGGAATCCCTCGGGACCAAGGGCGCCCGGATCACCTCGTTCATCTCGCTTCCGGGGCGTTATCTCGTCTACATGCCGCAGGCCCGTCACATCGGCGTCTCGCGCCGCATCCGTGACGACCGCGAGCGCGAGCGCCTGCGCGCCGCGCTGCGCTCGGTGAGCTTGCCGCCGGGCGGCTTCATCTTGAGAACCAACGCCGAGGGCAAGAGCGAGAGCGAGTTTGCCGCCGACGTCGAATTCCTCACGCGTCTGTGGGCTCAGGTCCAGGCGCGCTTCGAGCAGGCGCCGGCGCCGGCGGTCTTGCACGAAGAGGGCGATCTCACCTTCCGGGTGGTACGCGATCTGTTCTCGCCGGAGGTCGACGAGTTCGTCGTCGACTCGCGCGAGGTCTACGACAAGTGTGCCGGCTACGTCGAGGCCCTGGTGCCGGCGCTCCGCGACCGGGTGCGGCGCTGGGAAGAGCCCACGCCGATCTTCGAGGCGCTGGGCATCGAGAAGGACATCGAGAAGGCGCTCCGGCGCCGCGTGTGGCTCAAGTCGGGCGGGTACATCGTCATTGATCACACCGAGGCGCTCGTCTCGATCGACGTGAACACCGGCAAGTATGTCGGCAAGCGCGACTTCGAGCAGACCGTGCTCAAGATCAACCTCGAGGCGGTGGGCGAGGTCGTGCGCCAGATCCGCCTGCGCGACCTCGGTGGGATCATCATCATCGACTTCATCGATATGGAGTCGGCCGAGCACCGCGAGCAGGTGTACCGGGCCCTCAAGCGCGCGCTGGCCGAGGACAAGGCGCGCACCAACGTGCTCGAGATCTCCGAGCTGGGTCTGGTCGAGATGACGCGCAAGCGCGTGCGTCAGGACCTCCGCTCGTTGCTCTCGGTGGTGTGCCCGACGTGCAAGGGCAGCGGCATCACCAAGTCGGACGCGACGCTCGCCGCCGAGATCTTCCGGGGAGTGCAGGCGAAGGTCGCCACCGCCGAGGACGCGAACGGCCGCGAGGTGGTGATCCGTGTGCATCCCGATCTCGCCCGGTACTTCGAAGGCGACGGGCATGAAGGCCTAGAGCGGCTCGCGCGAGTCGTCGAGCGCAAGATCACGATCCAGCCGAACCACGCTGACCGCGAAGGCTACGAAGTCAGGCTGCGCGGCGGCGCCTCGCAGTGACCCGCTGATGGCGCGCCAGCGGCCGTCACGGATCAGCCAGGCCAGGCTGGTCGGCGACCTGAAGCTCGCCGCCAAGCGCGGCGACCGGACGGCGCTCTCCCTGGCTCTTGACCAGATGCGCACCCTCGCCCATTCGCCGCGCTACTGGGAAAAGTATCTGTCGCTCCTGTCCAACCCGCTCGCGCGCCTCGTGGATCTGCTGGTGATCAAACAGGGGGACCGCATCGCGTATCAGAAAGGCTGGAAGCTTCCGCGGCCGCAGCCGGCGAAGGCGAAGGCGCAGGCGCAGAAGAAAGGGACGAGGGCGAGCGCGGGCAGCCGCCGGCGGACGTCCGCCGCCGAGCAGCCGTTCCTGTTCGACGTCTGAGCCTTCCCAGGCGCGAGCCACGGTGTCGCGCGCGTTCGTCATCGTCAATCCCGCGGCGGGTGGCGGCCGCACCGCGCTGAAGTGGCCCGCCATCTCCGCCGAGCTCGCCCGTCTCGGCCTCGCGTTCGACGCAGCCCAGACCACTCAGCGGGGCCACGCCACCGATCTCGCGCGTCGGGCGGTCGGTGCGGGCTGGCCTCTCGTGGTCGCGGTCGGAGGCGACGGCACCCTGAACGAGGTCGTCAACGGCGTGACCGACCCGCACGGCTCGCCGCTCGCGACGACCGGCGCAATCCTGACCGGGCGCGGCCGCGATGCGTGCCGCAACTTGGGCCTCGCCTCGGACTGGCGCCTCGCGGCCCGCCGGCTCGCGGAAGGCGCCGACACCTCGCTGGATCTCGGTGCGGCCGACTGGCCAGCCGGTACACGCCGCTACTTCCTCAGCGCCGCGGGCGCCGGCTTCGACGCCGCGGTGGCCGAGGTCGCGTCGTCGCGAGGCGGCGCCGGCACGTTTCCCTATGTGCTCGCGGTGCTCGGGCGTCTCGTCGCGCACCGACCATTGCCGGTGACGATCCAGTCCGACGGCGCGCCCGAATCGTCGGCGTCCGTCACGACGGTCGTCGTCGCCAACGGCGCCTACTACGGCGGCGGCATGAAGATCGCGCCACCGGCGGACCCCGCCGATGGCGCCCTCGACCTCGTCGTCATCGGCGCACTCGGGCGCGCCGAGCTTCTGCGCTGGCTGCCCACGGTCTACTGGGGAGGCCATCTCAAGAGTCCCAGGATGTCGATTCGGCGCGTCGACCGTGTGCGCGTCGCCGGGCCCTCGACCTTGCCCACGCACCTGGACGGCGAGCCGGCTACCGACAGTCCGGTCACGTTCCGCGTTTGCCCGCGCGGCCTGCGCCTGCGGCGCTGATCGGCGCCGGCCCCGCCTGCCGGGAATCGCCGGAGCCCGCGGTTGACGGCAGCCCGTCGCGGGGCGATACTACCCCCAGGGGGTATAGGAATGATCAATGAGGAGACGAAGGCCAAGGCCCTCGGGCGCCTGCGTCGAATCGAAGGTCAGGTGCAGGGTCTGCAGCGGATGATCGACGGCGAGGCGTACTGCGTCGACATCCTGCTCCAGGTCTCGGCCGTGCAGGGGGCCCTCGAGCAGGTCGAGAAGCTCCTGCTGGGCCGGCACATCGAGTCGTGCGTGGCCGACGCGCTGCGCACGGGCTCCAAGAGCGAGCGCCAGCAGAAGATCGACGAGCTGCTCGACGTGTTCGCGCGCTTCAGGGGGAAGTGATGCCCGAGCCAATGGAAGATCTCGTCGCGCCCGTCCGCGGCATGCACTGCGCGGCGTGCGTCGGGAAGGTCGAACGGGCGCTGACCTCGGTCCCCGGCGTCGATCGGGCCTCGGTCAATCTCGCGACCGAGCGGGCGAGCGTCTCGTTCGATCCGGCCCTGACGAGCGTCGACGCGTTGCGGACGGCGGTGGCCGCCGCCGGTTACGAGCTGGCCGAGGCTCGCCCGGGGGCCGGGCCGTCCGACGACGCCGAGCAGGCCGCGCGAGAGGCCGATCAGCGCCGCCAGCGGACCCGTCTGGTCGTCGGCGCGCTGCTGTCCGCGCCCGTGCTGCTGGGCGGGATGGCGCATCTCCTGCCGTGGGTGCCGGCGGTCCTTCAGGATCCCTGGGTCCTCCTGGTCCTCACGACGCCCGTCCAGTTCTGGGTCGGCTGGCAGTTCCATCGAGGGTTCCTGCACGACCTCCGCTACCGGAACGCGTCGATGTCGACCCTGGTCTCGGTCGGGACGAACGCCGCGTACTTCTTCAGCGTCGCGGTGACCCTGTGGCCCCATGCGTTCCCGCAGCACGGCGCGATGAGATATTACGACGTGAGCGCCGTCGTCATCACGCTGGTCGTGCTGGGGCGCTGGCTCGAAGCGCGGGCGCGCGGGCGGACCTCGGAGGCGATTCGCCGCCTGGTGAGCCTCGCGCCGCGGACCGCCCGCGTCGTTCGCGATGGGGTGGAAGTCGACGTGCCGACGGCCGACGTGCAGGTCGGCGACTTCGTGCGCATTCGCCCGGGCGAGCGCGTCCCTGTGGATGGGGTGGTCAGCGAGGGCGCCTCCACGATCGACGAGTCGATGCTGACCGGCGAGAGCGTGCCTGTCGACAAGCGCCTCGACTCGAAGGTCTTCGCGGGCACCGTCAACCGCACCGGCAGCTTCATCTTCCGCGCGGCGCGCGTGGGCAGCGAGACGACCCTGGCGCGTATCGTCAAGCTCGTCGCCGACGCGCAGGGCTCCCGCGCGCCGATCCAGCGGCTGGCCGACCGGGTCGCGGCGATCTTCGTGCCGATCGTGCTGGCGATCGCGGGGCTGACGTTTCTCGGCTGGTGGATCTTCGGGCCCGCGCCCTCCGCGCTCTACGCCCTGACGAGCGCGGTGGCCGTGCTCGTCATCGCGTGCCCGTGCGCCATGGGGCTCGCGACACCGACTGCGATCATGGTCGCCACCGGGCGCGGCGCCGAGCTCGGGATTCTGGTCAAGAACGCCAGGGCGCTCGAGCTGCTGGATCGGGTGAACACGGTCGTATTCGACAAGACCGGGACCCTGACGATCGGCCGCCTCGTGGTCACCGACGTGATCGCCGCGGACGGCGGCGAGATCGGCGACGGTGAGATCCTCGCGCTCGCCGCGGCGGCGGAGCAGGGATCGGAGCACCCGCTCGGCGAAGCGATCGTCGCGCGGGCCAAGGAGCGTGGCCTGGCGCTCCCGCCGATCGGCGAGTTCACGACGGTGCCGGGGCAGGGGATCGACGCGATGGCGACCGACGGCCGCGTCCTTCTCGGCAACCGCGCGCTGATGGACGCTCGGGGCGTCGACGTCGAAGCGCTCGCGCCGCGGGCGCGCCGGCTCGCCGCTGATGGCAAGACCGTCGTCTATCTGGCGCTCGGCGGCCGCGCGCTCGGCGTCA
>QHSQ01000526.1 GCA_003221615.1 Candidatus Rokuibacteriota bacterium
TGTTGGGGCACAAGGTCACGCTGTGGCCGGTCACTGTGCTCGAGAAACAGGCTTCTTCCACGACCTTGCCGGCCAGGAAGGGATGACTCGATTGCACTCCGGTGTCAATGATGGCGACGACCGTGCCGGTGCCGTCGAAGCCACGAGTCCAGGCCTGATCGGCGCCGATGAGCGGCACACTCTGCGGAAGGGTCGGCGCCTTGACGACGTCCGGAATCACACGCTTGACCCAGAAGCTGGACGCCTCGAGCTCCGCAATCGCGTCGGGGCCAATCTCCAATGCCAGGAGCGCGACGGTCCGGTATTGCCGCAGTAATCGATGATTCTTGCCCGCCAGGCGGGAGAGGACCAGGCGTTGGACGGTCGCGATATCGCTCTGTTGTACGCCGGCGTCTGCGGCCGAGAACAGACCCTCGGGGACGTGTGGTCCGCCGGGAAGTCGAAGCTCGAGGATGACGCGTCCACTTCCCCGTTGCAGTACCTTGTTTTGGACCTCGAGAGGGATCAGAGGGCCCGGTGAGTCTGCCGCGCGGGGCGTGGCCCTCGGGCTGACGAGAAGAAGAAGCAGGAGGGCGAAGAAGGCCAGATAAGCGGTCGCGGGCCCTGGCCTCCTCACTGTGTCTGCGACCGTCGGTCAGGCTTCACGCTGACGACCAGATCGGGCATGCCCTCGATGGCGGCAAGGGCGGTGGCGTCGATCTCGAGTGCGAGCAGCGGAACCGACGTATAGCGTCGCGCTACGGATATGTGGGAATGAGGGAGGCGCAACAGGAGCGCGTCCTGTGCGCGGGCGATGGCTTCCGGCCGCTGATTTGGGTCTCCTGATTGATCGAGGCGCAGCTCGACGATCACTCTGGCTGACGAGCCGCCAACGAGCTGTCTGACCTCGGGAGCGATCAGGGGAGCTGTTTCAGAGATGGCGGTGGTCGGTACCGTCAGGCAAACAATCTGGCCGACCAGCAATGCGCTGCGAACGCACCGAGGGACACAATTCATGCCGCACCCCCCAGATGTAGACCGTCAGTGACCAGTGGCCCCGCGCAACGGCATCTACGAGCGAAAGCCACCGCACAATAGGACAACCAACGCTCACCCTTGATCGTCAGGATGACGCCGATCTAGATCATCCTGAGTTTGCTCAGTCTGGTCAGAGTTTGGAACCGCCAATTTCACGGTTAGGCTCATTGAAACACATGATCTGCACGGGCGCGGACGGATTTCGGAATCGAGAGACCAAGGGCACTCGCGGTCTTGAGGTTGATGACCAGCTCGAATTTTGTCGGAGGCTCTATCGAGAGGTTGGCTGGTTTGGCGCCCTTGAGAATCTTATCCACGTAGGCGGCTGCGCGCCGGCGATTGTCCAGCTGGCTCGGCCCGTAGGAGATGAAACCCCCGGCTTCTACAGGCTCCCGAAATGCGTAGATCGTTGGCAGCCGGTCCTTCGCGGCAAGCTCAACGAGCCGTTCATGCTGACCGTACAACATGGGGTCCGGAAGGAGCAGCACTGCCCCGGCGCCCGCCCGAGCGATACCAGCGAACGCACCCTCGAACTCCGCGGGGCTACGCACCTCCAATGAGTGCACCTTCAAAGCCAGCCCCTGAGCCGCGCGCTGGGCCTCCTTCCAGAAGACGTCATGGGTCCGGCTCGTCGCGTTCCGCAAGACGGCCACTTTGGCGACCGCAGGGATCACTTCCTTGATCAACGCCAACCACTTTTCGATAAGCCCCACAGCGAAGTTCGTCACGCCTGTGATGTTCCCACCCGGCCGCGCGAGACTAGCGACGAACCCAGCACCAACGGGATCCCCAACAGAGGACATCACGATGGGGATCGTGCTGGTCGTCTGTTTGGCGGCGAGAATCACCGGCTCCTCTGCCGCCACGATGACGGAGACCTGGAGCCGGACCAGTTCAGCTGTGAGATCCGGAAGTCGATCGAGCCGTCTTCCAGCCCAGCGTTGCTCGATCGTGATATTGTGTCCCTCGATATAGCCAAGTTTGCGCAGCCCTTCCCGAAAGACCTGGTCCAGCCTTTCAGACGTGGAAGGATCCCCGCCGTCGAGGACGCCAATCCGTACTATCTTTGTCGACTCCTGCGCGTCGACCGCGAGCGGCGTCGAAAGAATCTGAAGAGCCAGAACAGCCAAAAGGCTCAGCGTCTTGCATTTCACGGGCGTCTCCAGGGCGTGATGATCGGGGATCTTCCCAGTCGAGTTCCTGACGTTCAGTGTAAAAGATTAAACGTGTTCGATCGGCGCACCGCTCACTGAAGACTGTCCTGGGAACCAGAGGTCTATGCCTGCTGCTCCCTCTCGAAGCGTGTCGGAACTGAACAGGCAGACGCATCGCCTAGCGACCACAGGTATTGCTTATTCGACGGCCGTCAACTTGAAAAAGTCTATCAACTCTCCGCTACGGGTGATGAACTCGAAAGTGATTGCAGCTTGGTCTGCTATGACGCGCATAGCCCCCATATCATCGTTAAATCGCACCTCCGTACCGGAAACTGCAATAAGCGCGAATGAGGTTGTAC
>QHSQ01000264.1 GCA_003221615.1 Candidatus Rokuibacteriota bacterium
GAAGGCGATCTGCGCCTGGGTGGAACGGTTCGGAGAGATCGTCCGCGGCATGGACGCGCTCGCCCATGTCGCGGTGTGGGACCGGCTCTTCTCCCTCACGTGCCCGCGCCCCGGAGGCATCGCCGGAGCTGACGGCCTGCCGCCGCCACTGCCGCGCGGGGAGCGGCCGCAGATCATGGCGGCCATCGGGGGCATCGACATCGCGCTCTGGGACATCAAGGGCAAGCACGCGGGCCTGCCGGTCTGGCGCGTGCTGGGAGGCGAGCCGCGCCCGATTCCGACCTACGCGACGGGAGGCTACTACCGTCCCGGAGCGCCGGACAAGGTCTATGCCGAGGAGCTCGCAGGCTTCGTGCAGGCCGGGTTCCGCGCCGTCAAGCTCAAGACCGGCGCCGGCAGCCCGGCAGACGAGGCAAGGCGGGTGCGGACGGTGCGCGAGGCCATCGGCGAGGACATCTCCCTGATGCTCGACATGAACGCGCCGTACGACGTCGAGGGCTGCATCGAGTTCGCCCGCCGGGTTGAGCCGCTCGACATCTACTGGCTGGAAGAGCCGCTGCACTGGTATTTGCAGCCGGCGGATTTCGTGCGGCTGGCCGCCGCCACCTCGATACCGCTCGCGCACGGCGAGCGCGAGCTCACCCGCTTCACGGTGCGCGACTTCATCGCCACCGGCGCGATCCGCTATGTGCAGTTCGACAGCACGCGCGCTGCGGGTTTCACCGAAGGCCTGCGCGTCGCCGCGCTGGCCGAGCAGCACGCGGTCATGATCGCGCCGCACACCGCGCCCGAGCTGCACGCGCATCTCGTCGCGGCCCTGCCGCGCTGCGGCTTCGGCGTGGAATCGCACGGCGATGCGGCGCGCAACCCCCTGTCGCACCACCTTCTGGTCGGCGGCCCGGAGACGCGCGACAGCTTCGTTCACCTCAACGACAAGCCGGGTTTCGGAGTGGAGATCGACTGGGACTACGCCAAGCGCTACGCGGCCTGATCACGCCGCGTGGCTGCTACGCGGGGACCGCGCGCCGTCTTCTGTGCTAGATTGCCGCCCTCATGACATATCGCCGGGGAGGCGACCATGGCTGACCTGACGCATACGATCGAGGTGAAGCCTCTCACGCTGCACATCGGTGCCGAGATCTCGGGCGTCGATCTCGGTCGCCCGCTCGACGTGGCGATGCGGAAAGCAATCAACGACGCTCTCCTGCGCTGGAAGGTCGTCTTCTTCCGGGGCCAGCACCTCGATCACCGGGACCACGTCGCCTTTGCGCGACAGATGGGCGAGCCGACCATCGGCCACGCCGTGTTCGGCCATATCGAGGATTTCCCCGAGATCTACTCGGTCGCCAAGTTCCGCACGGCTCAGACCAATCGTGGCGCGCGCCCGCAGCGACCGTGGACCGGATGGCATACGGACATCACCGCCGCGTTGAACCCTCCCAAGGCTTCCATCCTGCGCGGCGTGACCATTCCACCCTATGGCGGCGACACGTTCTGGACCAATCTCGCGGTGGCCTACCAGGGTCTCTCGGAGACGATGCGTGGCATCGTTGACGGGCTGCGCGGCGTCCATCGGTTCCAGGCGCCCGCCGGTACCGCCAAGAGCCAGGCCTACGACGAGAGCGTCCGCCGCCGGGAGATGGAGACCGAGCATCCGATCGTGCGCGTGCATCCCGAGACGGGAGAGCGCGTCCTGTTCGTCAGTCCATCGTTCCTAAAGACGATCGTCGGCCTCACTGCCCGCGAGAGCGAGGTGATGCTCGATCTGCTCTGGGAGCATGTCGTGCGCCCCGAGTACACGGTGCGGTTCAAGTGGGAGGCAGGCGACATCGCGATGTGGGACAACCGGGCGACGTCGCATCTGGCGCCGACCGACATCTTCGATTCGGACTTCGATCGCCAGCTCTACCGGATAACGCTCGTGGGGGACGTGCCCGTGGGGGTGGACGGTCGCCCCTCGGTTGCGATCAAAGGGGAGCCTATCTTGGCGGTCGAGACCGAGCTCACAGCGGCAGCCGGCTGAGAGCTCCGAGCCTTCTAAGAGCGCCAGCGCCGGATGTCGATCGCGGGAAAGCGGACCCGTCCGACGGGCGGCAACCGGGGCCTGCTCAGCGGAAGCGGCCCGACGATCAACGGCGTGTTCGAGATCACGTGTCAGAGCACGACCATCCTGACCACCGAGCGGCACGAGCCCGCGCCGTTGTTGATCAGCGGCGGCACGCACATCCTGCTCGATCCGGGTACCCGGACCGGCACGTTCAAGACCGTGGAGATCGTTACCTCCGGCGGCGGTGAGCTCGCCATCGATCACACGTCCGGCAACGCCGCGGTCGTTCCCTGTCCATAGGCGGACTCACGCCGAGGTTCACACAGCCCCCGGGTGCCGAGTGCTCGTGGACGTGACGAGGAGGGCATTTCATGGCAGATAGGATTCGCCTGGGATTCATCGGAGCCAACGTCCGTGCGACCTGGGCCGCGCAGTCGCACTTTCCGGCGCTGCTGGCGAGCCCCGATGTCGAGCTGACGGCGGTCTGCACCACCCGACGCGAGACCGCGGAAGCGGCGCGCGAGGCGTTCGGCGCGAAGCTGGCGTTCACCGATTTCCGGGAGATGGTGGTATCGAATGAGATCGACGCGGTGGCCGTGGTGGTGCGCGTGCCGGCGCACTACGAGCCGACCAGGGCGGCGATCGAAGCCGGCAAGCACGTCTACACCGAATGGCCGCTCGGCCGCACCACCGCCGAAGCGGAAGAGCTGGCCGCGCTGGCCCGCGCCAGAGACGTGCAGACGGCGTGCGGCCTGCAATCGAGGGTGAGCCCCGCCTTGCTCTACATGAAGGAGCAGATCGAAGCGGGTTTCGTGGGCGAGGTGCTGTCGTGCCATGCCGACTGCATGCGTGACGGCGCGCTGGAGCGCCCATCCAGCCGCACCTGGCAGCGCGACGCGAGCCTCGGTGCGAACCCTCTGACCATCGCCAACGGGCACGTCATCGACGCCTTGCGCTTCGTCGTGGGCAACTTCACCCGCGTCTCCGCCATGCTCACCACCCAGGCCAGACAATGGTACGAGACCGACACCAAAAAGATGGTGGACGTGACGGCACCGGACAACATCCTGGTCAGCGGCAAGCTTGCCAGCGGCGCCGTGGCTTCGGTGCATGTCGCGGCGGTCCCGTGGGCCGGCGGGGGCTTGCGGATGGTGATCTACGGGCGCGAAGGGACACTGATGGCGACCGGTAATGTCTCGTCACAGCGCGGCGAGATGCTGCGGGTGCAGGGGGCGAAGCGTAGCCACGAGCTGAGCGACATGCCGATCCCCGATCGCTTCGTCTGGCTGCCGCCGGAGTTTCCCCGCGGCGATCCCTTCAACGTGGGGCAGATGTATCGCCTGTTCGCCGAGGCGATCCGGACCGGACAGACACAGAGCCGGTTGCCGACCTTCGACACCGCGGTCGACCTGCATCGCTTCCTCGATACGATCAGGCAGTCATCGGATACGGGACGGGAGCTGCCAGTGGCCTGAGAATCCCAACGGGAGGTGACACGTGCGAGAGAACAGCATACGCAGGGCCGTGCGCGAGGGACGCGCCGCGCTCGGCACCGGGCTCAAGGAGTTTGCATCGCGAGGCGTGCCGCGGATCATCGAACGGTCCGGGTTCGATTACTGCATGATCGACATGGAGCACGGCGCGTTCGATCTGGAAACCATCGCCGATCTCGCGGGCTGGTTTGCGGCCACGAACGTGTCACCGATCGTGCGCATCCACAAGGCGTTCATTCATCATATTCCGCTCATGCTGGATCAAGGCATCATGGGCATACAGATCTCAGGTGTGGACAACGCGGAGGAAGCGCGCGCGATCGTGCGCGAAGCCAAGTACTCACCCCTCGGGAGCCGCGGGATGTCCGGGATGGGACCCCACACCGGTTACCAGAGCTACGGAAATCGCTACCAGACCGAATACGCCCCATGGGCGAACGAGAACGTCATCCTCTGCCCGTCGATCGAGTCGCTCGAGGGATTGAAGAACGTCGACGCGATCGCTGCCGTCGAGGGCATCGACATGATCGCGTATGGCCACTCCGACTTGAGCGGGGCCCTGGGGATCCATCTGCAGCTTGATCATCCGCGCTTCAAGGAAGTCGTGCGCACTATAGCGGAGACCTGCGGGAAACACGGCAAGCTCGCCAGGGGCTCCGCGGAGACCGAAGCGCAGATCGAGGAATACTGGAAGCTCGGCTGCAAGGTATTGAATCTGCCCGGCACCGACACCAGCACCTACCTCGACGGCCTCAAGGCCCGCGCCGAGCGTGCTCACGCGCGGCTGAAGTCGATCGGTGTGCCGACGCCGGGAGGCGCAGGATGAAACCTGTCAGCGACGTGCAGGAGCTGTTTCGCTGCCAGCGCGCGATCCGCAGCTTCACCGATGAGGACGTTCCGGACGCGCTCGTCGATCAGGTCCTGACCGCCGCGATCCACGGGCCCTCCGGCTCCAATACCCAGCCCTGGCACTTCATCGTGATTCGCGACCAGGCGGTGAAGCAGGCTGTCAGCGAGGTGTACGAGGAGGCGCGGGCCGACGCCTACCGCGACAGGCCGCCGTCGGCGAGCGGGCCGCGTCAGCCGCTCTCGGCCGCGCCGGTGCTGATCGTCGCCTGCGTCGACACGCCCACCTCCGGCCAGGCCGGATTCCAGACCGGCGCGTCGATCTACCCGAGCGTGCAGAACCTCATGCTGGCGGCGCGGGCCCTCGGGCTCGGAACGGTACTCACGACGTTGCACCGCCGGCGCAAGGCGCGCATCCACGAAATCCTCGGCATTCCCGACAATGTCGAGAGCGCGGCGATCATCCCGGTCGGCTGGCCGGACCGCGAGTATGGTCCCAACCGGCGGCCCCCGCTGGAGCGGTTCGTGATGCGCGACCGCTGGAGTCGCTAGAGGGCGGACCCTCCGTGCCCGGCCTTACCCCGCGTACTCGCCGCTGCCGCCGGCCTGGCGGTGAGCGAAGTTGAGAGTCAGCAAGCGCTGGGTGAAGGCGCCGTAGGTGGTCGGCTCGTATCTGGGCGGGTTGTCGGGGCCGACGCAGCTCGGGACCGGTTCGACGACCACGTCGTGGTTCGGCCCGAGGAAGAACGGGCAGGCGTAGCGCGAGCGGTCGTTGCGATTGATGACGCGGTGAGGCGTCGCCCGGAAGCGATCGTTCGAGTAGCGCGCCAGCATCGCGCCGGTATTGACGACGAACGTGCCCGGCACCGCCGGCGGCCTGATCCAGTCGCCCTCCGCGGTGCGCACTTCGAGGCCCGGGAGCTTCGACTGCGCCAGGAACGTGATGAAGTTGTTGTCGGTATGCGGCGCGAAGCCGAACTCGTTGTCCTCGGGCGACGGGTGCGGCGGGTAGTGGATCAGACGAATCGTGCAATTCGGCTCGGCGAAGGCCGCGGCGAAATAGTCGGCCGGCAGGTCGAGTGCCAGCGCGAACAGCGGCACCAGCCGCGTCGTCATCGCCTCCATCGCCCGGTAATACGCGGTCGTCGCGGCGCGGAACTCGGGCATGTCCTCGGGCCAGCGGTTCAGCCCGACAAGCGGCTTTTCGTTGACGATGTCGGGGTGATCGGGGGCGCGGTCGCGGGTGATGTAGAAGCTCTCGCTGAAATTCGGCCTGGTGTTCTTGTTGACCGGCGAATGGCGCACGACCTGCCCGCCGAACGGCAGGTAGCCGATGTTGTACTTGCCGACCTTGAGCGCGAGCTTGTCCCCTTCGGGGCGCGCGAAAAATCTTTCGGCGATGGCGAAGGTGTCGTCGACCAGGCGCTGCGGCACGCCGTGATTGGCGACGACGAGAAACCCGGTGTCTTCACAGGTGCCGGCGATGGCCCGCGCCAGCGGCGCCGCCGCTCCCGCCTCGCCGGCGAGATACGCGCCGATATCGAGCACCGGAATGCGGCCCTGGCCCGAGGATTCGGTCATAACCGGTTGCCTCCGTTGATCGCACGCCAGACGCGCTCCGGCGTGACGGGCATGTCGAGGTGTTCGACGCCGAATTCGGCGAGGGCGTCGACGACCGCGTTGACGACCGCGCCGAGCGCCGGCGTCGTGCCGCCTTCGCCGCCGCCGCGCAACCCGAGTGGGTTCGACGTCGAGGGCACTTCGCTGAGCTCGGTCACGAACGATGGCAGCGCGTCCGCGCGCGGCAGCGCGTAGTCCATCAACGTCGCGGCGGTGATCTGACCGGTCGCCTCGTCGTACGCGCAGAGCTCCCAGAGCGCCTGGCCGATGCCGGCGGCGATGCCGCCGTGCGCCTGGCCATGCAAGATCATCGGATTCACCGCGCGCCCGACGTCGTCCACCGTGGTGTGTCGCATGACGTCGACGACGCCGGTGTCGGGATCCACTTCCACTTCGCACACCGCGCAGCCGTACGGATACGACGGCACCGGCATGACCTCGGTGCACGCGCCGGCGAGCGGTTCGCCGGCACGAATGGCGGCCGCGGCGACCTCGAACAGATCGACGGAGCGGTCGGTGCCCTTCACGGTGAATCGGCAACGCGCGAACTCGATGTCCGGCTCCGCGGCCTCGAGGAGCGACGCAGCGATGCGCCGGCCCTTCTCGACGATCTGATCCGAGGCTTTCGCCATGACGACGGCGCCGAGTCGCATCGACCGGCCGGACGCCGTCCCGCCGCCGACCGGCATCAGATCCGTGTCGCCGGTGATGAGCTTCACGCTCCCATGCTCGACGCCAAACCACTCGGCGATGAGCTGGGGGAAGCTCGTTTCGTGGCCCTGGCCGGCGGACAGCGTGCCGAGGACCACGTCGATTCGGCCTTCCGGCCGCACGGTGATCTCCGCGCGCTCGCGCGGATCGCCGGTGTTCAGCTCGATGTAGTGCGCGAAGCCGATGCCGCGGTACCGTCCGCGCCGGCGCGCATCGGCGCGCCGGGACTCGAATCCCTTCCAGTCCGACAGCTCGACCAGGCGATCCAGGGCGGCGGCGTAGTCGCCGCTGTCGTAGACGAGACCCACGGGGTTGCGATACGGCATCGCGCTCGATGCCACCAGGTTCTTCCGCCGCAGCGCGATCCGATCGAAACCGTGCCGTCGCGCGGCGACATCGATGAGCCGCTCGATGACGTACATGATTTCCGGGCGACCGGCGGCGCGATAGGGAGAGGTCGGCGCCGTGTTGCTCAGCACGGCGCGGCCGCGCAGCGACGCGGCGGGCACCTGATACACGCTGGTCGAGATCCCGATGCCTTTGGCGAGCGGGATGAAGGAGACGGTGTGCGCGCCCACGTTACTCGTGTTGACGGCGCGGTACGCGAGAAACGTCCCGTCCGCGTCGAGTGCGAGCTCTGCGTGGACTACGAGATCGCGGGCGTGGCAGTCGCTGATCAGCGACTCACGACGATCCCCCGTCCACTTCACGGGCCGACCCATGCGCTTGGCCGCCCACGCGACCAGAGGGTACTCCGGATAGCAAGGATTCCGGGTGCCATAGCTACCGCCGACTTCGCGCGCGATGACCCGGACGGATTCCGCCGGCACGCCGAGGACGATAGCGACGTCGTTACGAATCCGCCACGACCCGCCTGATCCAGCGTAGACCGTGTAGCGCCCCGTCGACGCGTCGAAGGCGCCGACGGCGGCGCGCGGCTCCATCGGCACACCGGTCACGCGGTTGATGCGTGTATCGAGGGTGACGACGTGCGCGGCGTGCGCGAAGGCGGCGTCCGTGGTGGCGGCGTCGCCGGCCGTTGTCTCGACGGCGACATTCGACGCGCACGCATCCCACACGGCGACGGCACCAGCCGCGATCGCGTCCGTGGACACGACGACCGCCGGCAGCGGCTCCCAATCGACGACGACACGCTCGGCGCCGTCGCGCGCGGCGAGCGCCGCCTCGGCGACGACCATGGCGACGGGCTCGCCGACGAAGCGGACGCGATCGACGGGCAGCGGAAGGGGATCCGCGACGAAGAACGGCGAGCCGTCGGGACTCTTGAGCGGCACTTCGTGTGGATTCGTCGGCACCGGCCGATGTGATATCGCCTTGAGCCCGTCCGCGAGGAGATCCGCGCCCGTCAACACGGCGAGCACACCCGGGCTCGCCAGCGCGGCCGCCGTATCGATGCGCACGATGTGCGCGTGCGCGTGCGGCGAGCGGACCATCGACGCGTACGCCTGGCCGGGAAGGTTGACGTCATCCGTGTAACATCCGGCGCCGGCAATGAGGCGCGCATCTTCCCGGCGACGTACGGGTTTGCCAATGCCTTCCGGCACCGAGCGGGAGCGCGAAGCGAGAAACGACACGCCGACTACTTTATCGCGAACCTAGACCAGGATGTGGTGAGTTGACCGGGCTGGCCCCATCGTCGTATACGACGAGCGCGGGGTGCGGATCACAGCTACCGCGGGCACTCGTTCAACGTGAGGACGCGCACGGATGGAGGCGCGGTGCCCGTAGACTACCCCCGTTGGAGCCGATCCCGGGCGAGGAGAGACGGAATGACGGAGTTCGACCTGATTGTCCGTGGCGGCCGTGTGATCGATCCCGCCTCCGGGATCGATGGTCTTCATGACGTCGCGGTAAAAGGCGGAACGATTGCACAGGTGGCGCCGCGGATCGCGGGCACGGCCGTTCGCACGGTCAACGCGCGGAACCAGCTCGTGATCCCCGGCATGATCGACACGCACGGCCACGTCTACCAACACGTCACCGGCGACTTCGGAATGAACCCGGACGAGGTTGGCATTCGCTCGGGCGTGACAGCCGTCGTCGATCAGGGCGGCGCCGCCCCGCTCACCATCCAGGGCTTCCGAAAATTCATCAAGGACCCGGCGGCCACGCGTGTCTATGCCTTCGTCTCGAACTACCTCGTGGGCGGTCTTCTCGGACATCGTCACGTCGGCCTCTACGGCCCGCACGGGATCAACGTCAGGGAAACGATCAACGCCATCGAGAAGAACCGCGACTTCGTCAAGGGCATCAAGTGTCACGCGGAGGTCGGCGGCTACTCGC
>QHSQ01000527.1 GCA_003221615.1 Candidatus Rokuibacteriota bacterium
CGAGGTCGTGGTGCTCCACTTCGATCGCGAGACCGGCCGGGTGTCGCTCGGCTACAAGCAGAAGTCGTCGGATCCGTGGGAGCGCGTCGAGAAGACGTACGCCGCCGGCACCAAGACCAAGGGCAAGGTCGTGAGCCTCACCAACTATGGGGCCTTCATCGAGCTCGAGCCCGGCGTGGAAGGGCTCGTCCACGTCTCGGAGATGTCGTGGACCCGTCGCGTGCGACACCCCTCGAAGCTCGTCAACGTGGGCGACGAGGTCGACGTGATCGTGCTCGACGTCAATCGCGCGGCCAAGCGCATCTCGCTCGGCATGAAGCAGGTGGAGCCCGATCCGTGGGCGACGATCGAGCAGCGCTACAAGCCCGGCGCGCGGATGCTCGGCCGGGTGAGGAACCTCACCGATTTCGGCGCCTTCATCGAGCTCGAGCCGGGGGTCGACGGCCTCCTGCACATCTCGGACATGTCCTGGACCCGCAACGTGGGTCACCCTTCGGAGATCCTCAAGAAGGGCCAGGAGATCGAGACGCAGATCCTGAATCTCGATCGCGAGAACAAGCGGATCTCCCTCGGGCTCAAGCAGATCCAGCCCGACCCGTGGACCACGGTCCAGCAGCGCTATCCGATGGGCTCGCGGGTGACGGGCAAGATCGTCCGCCTCACCGACTTCGGCGCGTTCGTCGAGCTGGAGCCCGGGGTGGACGGGCTGCTGCACATCTCGCAGATGTCGAATCGTCCGATCGGGCGGCCCGACGAGCTCGTCAGCGTCGGCGATGAGCTGACGCTCCTGGTGATCCGGGTGGACGCGAACGAGCGGCGCATCGGCCTCTCCCTCAAGGAGCTGGCCCACGCCATCGAGCCGCCGAAGGAAATGGAGGAGCGCGGCGGCGGACGTCGCGGAGGCCGGCGCGGTGGTAAGCACCGTGACGACTACGACGACGACGACGAGGAATAGGCCGGTCCGCCGGCGCACCATCGTCCTGGCGGCGCTGGCGATCTATCTCGGAGTCGCCATTCTCTTCATCGTCGCCCTCTCGGTGTCCCTGGCACCCTCGGGCGGCGGTGGGTCCGTCTTCGGCGCGCGTGTGGCCATCGTCGAGCTCGAGGGCACCATCCTCGACGTCGACGACCTCGTGCGCGAGCTGAAGTCGCATCGCGACAACCCCCTCGTCAAGGCGGTCGTGCTCAGGATCAACAGCCCGGGCGGCGTCGTCGGGCCGACCCAGGAGCTGCACGCGGCCGTTCTGCGGCTGCGCGAGGCCCGTAAGCCCGTCGTGGCCTCACTCGGCGCCGTCGCGGCCTCGGGCGGGTACTACGTCGCCGTCGCCGCCGACAAGATCTACGCCAATCCGGGAACCCTGACCGGATCCATCGGCGTGATCTTCCAGCTACCGAACCTGGACGGCCTCATGAAGAAGGTGGGCGTTGAATACGTGACCGTGAAGGCCGGACAGTACAAGGACATCGGCAACATCTCGCGCACCATGACTCCCGAGGAGCGCCGCGTCTTGCAGGCCTTGCTCGACGACGTCCACGCGCAGTTCATCTCGGCAGTCGCGACGGGACGGAAGCTCGATCGGGCGCAGGTCCTCGGCTTCGCCGACGGGCGGATCGTGTCGGGCGCCCAGGCGAAAGACCTGCACATGGTCGACGCCCTCGGCGGTCTGGAGGAGGCGGTCGACGGCGCGGCGACCCTGGCCGGCTTGCCGAAGTCTCCGACCGTCGTCGGACCGCGCAAGAAGCTCTCGATCATGGACCTCCTGCGCAACCAGCTCGATCTCCGGGGCTGGACGAGCGTCGCGCCCGGATTGTCGCTCCTGAGGACCCCGCTCTACCTGATGGATTGAGAAACACGATTCAGCCCAAACGCTCAAGCTCAGTCAGAGAGACCTTGACGCAAAATCACGTCAGATCGGCTTAAAGAGGCGCTCGAGAGCACGTGGTACCGGCCCCAGACGATCGCCAACACAGCGAAGCTGCGAAGTTTCTCGTTCCGGCTTGCCGACGTCCTGGGGTAACCTGGCGATGGTCCCTAAATACGTACGATGGTGGACATTATCGTCAGCGACATGCTAACTTGCTATCGAGTTCGAGCCCGGGTCATCCCCGAATTGGGACGGGAGTAGATGATGACGAAAGCCGACCTGATCGACGAGGTTTCCAAG
>QHSQ01000528.1 GCA_003221615.1 Candidatus Rokuibacteriota bacterium
TCACGAAGAAAGAGACGGAAACAATCGTCAACACGATCTTCGACAACATCACCGACGCGCTGTCGAAGGGCGACAAGGTCGAGCTCCGGGGTTTCGGGAGCTTCAGGATCCGACATCGGAACTCGCGAAAGGGGCGCAATCCCAAGACCGGATCGAGCGTGGACGTGCCCCAGAAGCGGGTCCCGTTCTTCAAGGTAGGAAAGCGACTGCGCGAGCTCGTCAACGGCTGAGGCGCCTGCGGGCGGTGTGAATCGCCTCTGGGCGCCTTGGCGCATGACCTATATCACCGCTATCACCGCCGCCAGGACCTCGGGCGGATGCGTCTTCTGTGAAGCCCTCTCCGGGTCGGATGACCGAAAGAGCCTCCTGCTCGCCCGCCGCGCCCAGGCGTTCCTG
>QHSQ01000529.1 GCA_003221615.1 Candidatus Rokuibacteriota bacterium
AGAATCTTCCGAACCGGAGTCCATTGGAGGATTCGAGCGCCGAGCTCGGATGCCCGACGCCTGAAGCCTTCGACCGTGCCGGCGGGATCCGCGTAGCCGCTCTCGGGCTCCCACGCGGCGGCGCCGATGTCGTCGACGTTGGCGAAGGGCTGCAGCGCGTGGAGCTCGCCCGCCGTCAACGCGGTGGTGTTGACACCGATGCCGCGCAGCATCTCGACGTTCTTGCCGAGCGCGTCGGCGTACGCGGGTGCGACGACGTTCACGAATCCGGTGTGCGTGAACACGGCGGGGCCGCCCATGATCTCGGGCCAGTGCCTGAAGACCGGGAAGCTGGCGAACGCCAGGCGCGCGTCCCACTCGTTCGTGTAGTGCATGCGAATGAGCGCGCTCGAGCGACCCGAGGCGCCGTTGGCGAGCGCCGCCTGCTCGCAGAGCACGACACGGCCCACGCCACGCGCGGCCAGCGCGTATGCGATGCTCGCGCCGTTGACTCCGCCCCCGACAATGACGACGTCGGCCGTCTCGGTCACGCGGAATACCTTATCATGTGCTGAGCCTGCCTGGCGTTTCACATCCGGGCACGGGCGGTGTCTTCACTGGTGATGGGCGCACAGCCGTTCGAGACCATCGTGGGAGCGCACCATGGGGAGATCTACCGCTATCTCCGGAGGGTGACCTCCCGCACGGCGGAGGCCGAGGACCTCTCCCAGGAGACCTTCCTGCGAGCGTATCGCGCCTACCGCACGCTCGGCCCACAGGCCAACGTCCGGGCGTGGCTCTTCGCGATCGCGACCAACCTCTCCCGCAATCACTTTCGCTCCGAGAAACGCCGGCGGGTCGCGCACCAGGCCGTATCGCTAGAGCACCGAGAAGCCGATCCGGAGGGCCCGGAGCACGAGGCGCGGCTCGGCGAGGCCCGAGCGCTTCTCGAGATCACGGTGCAGGCGCTACCGCTGAAGCAACGCCTGGCGTTCATCATGCGCAAGATCCACGACCTCGACTACGAAGCGATCGGCCGAAGCCTCGACTGCTCGGCGGAAAGCGCGCGAGCGCACGTCTTTCAGGCGCTCCGCAAGATCCGCCTGAGCCTCAACGGTCAGGAGCTTCCGCCCGCCGGAGGCGTCGAAAGGCGGGCATCGCCCGCCGGTCCGACAGAACGTCGTGGGGCCGGGGCCCCGCCCTCCGAGAGCCCACTCAGCATGGAGCGACCGCGATGAAGCGTAAACCGCAGGTGTGCGTGGAGATCGAACCGGACCTCGTCGCCGCGGCGACGGGCGACGCCGAGCCCGGAGCGGCACGTCGCGTCGAGCAGCACATCGACTCGTGCGGCGCCTGCCGCGGCGAGTATCACCGCTATCGCGAGATCGAGGGCGTCGTGGGCGCGCTCCGAGGCGCGCCGGCGGCGGCCGAAAGCGTGGCCCGCGCGCGGCAGGGACTGGAGTCGAGACTCGCCGATCTGAAATCGCGCCTGGTGTCCTACCGCGTGTTCTCCTCTCCGCTCGGCCGGATTCTCATCGCGCGCTCGGAGCACGGGGTGTCGCTCGTCGAGTACCTCGACGGCGGCGTCGATCTGAGCACGTCGCGGCTGCGTCGGATCGCCGGAGTCGAGCTGCAAGAGGATGGCGCCGAGATCGAGACGCTCTACCGCGAGCTCATGGAATATCTGCGCGGCGATCGCACGCGGCTGGAGTGGCCGCTCGACCTGCGGCTGGCGCGCAGCGACTTCCATCGCTCGGTCCTGCGCGCGACGGCCGCGATCCCCTACGGCGCGGTCACGTCGTACGCCGGGATCGCCGCCGAGATCGGCAAGCCCGCGGCGACGCGCGCGGTCGCGCAGGCCCTGCGGTGGAATCCGCTGCCGATCGTCGTGCCCTGTCACCGCATCATCGGCACGTCCGGCGCGCTCACCGGCTACTCCGGTAACAAGGTCGGGCTCAAGCAGCAGCTCCTCGCCGTCGAAGGCATTCAGGCGGTCGGGACGCGGAACGACTCGCGCGTCGCCCGAAACATGCTCTATCACTACGACCGTAACGATCAGCACGAGTACTGCCTGCCGACCTGCGGCGACATCGCGCGCCGTCCGATCGGCCCCGTCACGTTGCTGGCCTCGCGCGAGCTCGCCGGCGCGATGGGGCTGGTGCCGTGCTCGGCCTGTCGCCCGGACCTACACCCGCTCGCGGCCTGATTCTCGCTCGCCGTTTCACGCGGGCCTCCTCGCGGTGTCACAGGAGCAGAGGAGGAGGTCGACATGCAATCCGTGGTGCAGAGCACGCTGTCCGTACTGATCGCGCTGTTCCCGATCGCGCTGATCGCCGCACTGCTGCAGCTATCGACGTGGCGCCAGCGCACGCGGCTCGCGGCGGTCTCGCGGCAGATCGCGGTGACGGACGCGATCCATGCCGTGCTGGGCGCGGTCGTCTCGCCGGTCGTGCGCCGCAGGCTCTGGCGCGGCTGGCAGCTCACGATCCCCGTCCCGCTCGACCGGCCCGCCACGGTGATGCAGGTCGTCCAGGTCGCATACGGCGCCTTCGGCGCGGCCGAGCGGACCAGGCC
>QHSQ01000132.1 GCA_003221615.1 Candidatus Rokuibacteriota bacterium
TCTCGGGCTCAGGATCGGCGCGAGCCGGTGACGGCCGACCGAGGAGCCGACGAGGTACGCGGCCGACTCGCCGGCCCACGTTACGCCCACCAGGAACAGCACGAGCTGAGGTCCGTCGACGCGGCCCTGCAGCCAGATCGCGTATCCGAGGAGCCAGCCGACGTAGACCGCGCCGAACACGGTATTGGCGCTCGACTCGACCAGCGGGCGCCCCGAGGTCCAGAGCGGCGCGCTGCAGATGAGCCCGATGCCGAGAACGAGCGCGAGCTCGGGCGTCGGCATCCACCGCAAGGGCTTGCCGTCGTCGCCGAGTCCGGCGTAGAGGCTCGTGGCGAAGCTGGCCGTGAGCGCGGCGCCGACCCCGACGGTGAGCCACGTGCTGATCGGCCGTCCCGTGCGCTCGAACATCCGCGCCAGTTCCGCGCAGGCCGCGGCGCTCGCCGCGATCACGAGCAGCTGAAAGACCCACGTCGGGGCGCCCGTCGTGACCCACACGAAGACCGGAATCAGGACGACCGCGCTCCCGACGCGCTTCCACGCCGGCGAGCCGGCCCCGACTTCGCGGACGCTCACGCGCGCCACCTCGGTTTCGGCCACGTCACACCTTTCCGAATCGTCGCGTGCGGCCCTGGAATTCGGCCACGGCTCGATAGAGATCGACGGCGCCGAAGTCCGGCCAGAGCGTCGGCGTGACCCAGAGCTCTGTATAGGCGATCTGCCACAGGAGGAAGTTCGAGATCCGCATCTCGCCGCTCGTGCGGATCAGCAGATCCGGATCGGGGAGGTCGGCGGTGTAGAGGGACTCGCTGATCTTCTTCTCCGAGATGTCCTCGGGCCTGAGCTCGCCGGCCGCCACCTGGCGCGCCAGCGAGCGGAAGGCGTCGATCAGCTCGTCGCGCGCTCCGTAGTTGAACGCCATCAGCACGGTCAATCCGGTGTTGTGGCGCGTCTCGTGCACGACGTGATCGATCCCGCGCCGGACGCCGGCCGGCAGCCCGTGCGGGCGGCCGAGCACGCGGAGCCGGGCGTTGCGAGCCATCAGCTCCGGGAGCTCCGCGTTGACCGACCGCTCCAGGAGGCTCATGAGCATCGAGACCTCGTCGACCGGACGGCTCCAGTTTTCCGTCGAGAACGCGTAGAGCGTGAGGTAGCGGAGTCCGAGTCCGGAGGCTGCGCGGACGACCGAGCGCGCCGCCTTCACGCCCTCGTGATGCCCGGCCACGCGCGGCAGGCCGCGACGGGTCGCCCAGCGGCCGTTGCCGTCCATGATGATGGCGACGTGCTCAGGGACGGGTTGGGAGCGAACGGCCTCGAACAGCTCGGTCTCGCTCAGAATGACAGGATCTCCTGCTCCTTCTTCTTGAGCAGCTCGTCGACCTTGGCGATGAAGCGGTCGGTCGTCTTCTGGATCTGATCGTGGCTGCGCCGCTCCTCGTCCTCGGAGACTTTCTTGTCCTTGGCCATCGCCTTGAGCCGATCATTCGCCTCGCGCCGCAGATTGCGGACCACGACGCGCGACTCCTCGGCGATCTTGTGCACCGACTTCGCGAGCTGTTTGCGCCGTTCCTCGGTCGGTGACGGCATGGCCAGGCGGACGAGCTTGCCGTCGTTCACCGGCGTCAGGCCGAGATCCGACGCCATGATCGCCTTTTCGATCGCCTTGAGCTGGCTCGCCTCCCAGGGCTGGATCACGATGGTCCGAGCGTCCGGGACCGAGATGGACGCCATCTGATTGACCGGCGTCGGCGTCCCGTAGTAATCGACGCGGATTCCATCGAGCAGACCGGCGGACGCGCGTCCGGTGCGCACCGCCGCGAACTCCCGCCCGAGCGCGTCCAGGGCCCCCGTCATCTTCGTCTCGACTTCTTTGATCACGCTCTGGGTATCCGCCATGGATTCACCCTCCCGACGACACGATCGAGCCCACGGCCTCGCCGAGGACGATCCGCTTGATGTTACCGGATCGGGTCAGGTCGAAGACGATGATCGGCAGCTTGTTGTCCATGCAGAGCGAGATCGCGGCAGCGTCCATGACCTGTAACCCGCGATTGAGCACCTCGATGTACGTCATCCGCTCGAGCCGCTGCGCGTTCTTGTCCTGCTTGGGATCGGCGGAGTAGATGCCGTCGACCTTGGTCGCCTTCATGATCGCGTCGGCGCCGATCTCGACGGCCCGCAGCGCGCCGGCGGTGTCCGTCGTGAAGAACGGGTTGCCGGTGCCCGCGGCGAAGATCACGACGCGCCCCTTCTCGAGGTGACGGATCGCGCGCCGGCGGATGTAGGGTTCCGCGACGGCCCGCATCTCGATCGCCGAGAGCACGCGGGTCTGGAGGGAGACCTTCTCGAGCGCGTCCTGGAGGGCCAGCGCGTTGATGACGGTCGCCAGCATCCCCATGTAGTCGGCGGTGGCGCGGTCCATGCCGACCGCGCTCGCGGCCACCCCGCGAAAAATGTTGCCGCCGCCGATGACGATCGCGACCTGAACGCCGAGCGCCACCACCTCGCGCACCTCGGCGGCGACTCGCTCGATCACGAGCGGATCGATGCCGTAGCCCTGGCTCCCGGCGAGCGCCTCCCCCGAAAGCTTCAGGACGACACGGCGGTAGGCCGGGCGGCCGGAGCCGGCATCCGCCGTCATGCTACCCCCCCTCGCCCACCTGGAAGCGGGCGAAGCGCTTGACCACGATCCGTTCGCCGGTCTTGGCGTTCACGCCGTCGACGAGCTCGCGGACCTTGGTCTTACCGGAGGCGTCTTTGATGAAGGCCTGTTCGAGCAGACACTGATCGGTGAAGAACTTCTCCAGCTTGCCCTCGACGATTTTATCGATCACCTGGGCGGGCTTCTTCTGGTCGGCCAGCTGGCCGCGATAGATCTCGCGCTCCTTCTCGACCACGTCGCCCGGGACGTCCTCCCGCGCGACATACGACGGGTTCGCCGCCGCGACCTGCATCCCGAGATCCTTCACCAGCTCTTGAAAGGCGTCCGTGCGCGCCACGAAGTCGGACTCGCAGTTGACCTCGATGAGAACGCCCAGCTTGCCGCTGTGATGGACGTACGTCCCGATGGAGCCCTCGCGGGCCTCCCGGTGCGATCGTTTGCCCGCTTGGGCCAGCCCCTTCTTGCGGAGGAACTCGATGGCGGCCTCCAGATCCTCCTTGGTCGCCTGGAGCGCCTCCTTGCAGTCCATCACGCCGGCGCCAGTCCGATCGCGGAGCTCTTTCACCAGCTGCGCGCTCGCCGCCATGCTCAGGCCTCCGCCTCGGCCGCGGCCAGCTCCGCGCCCTCGGCCGCCGCCTCCGGAGCCGCCGCTTCGGTCTCGTCCTTGCCGAGGGTGCCGCGGCCCTCGTTGACGGCGTCGGCGATGCGCGAGGTGATGAGGCGCACCGCGCGGATCGCGTCGTCGTTGCCGGGAACCGGATAGTCGATCCCGGTCGGGTCGCAGTTGGTGTCCACGATCGCGACGATCGAGATGCCCAGGCGCTGGGCCTCGGCCACCGCGATCTTCTCCTTGCGGGGATCGATGATGAAGACCGCCGCCGGCAGCTGCTCCATCGTCTTGATGCCGACCAGCGCCTTCTCGAGCTTCTCGCGCTCACGATCGAGCTCGAGCGCTTCCTTCTTCGGCACGCGCTCGTACTCGCCGGTCTCCTTCATCTCCTCGAGCTTCTTGAGCCGCGTGATCGACTTGCGGATCGTCGCGAAGTTCGTCAGGGTCCCGCCGAGCCAGCGCTGGTTGACGTAGAACATCCCGCAGCGGCTCGCCTCCTCGAACACGGTCTCCTGGGCCTGCTTCTTGGTTCCGATGAAGAGCACCGTGCCGCCGCCGGCGGCCAGGTCCCGCACGAACCCGTAGGCCTCGCGGAACTTCTTGAGGGTTTTCTGAAGGTCGATGATGTAGATGCCGTTGCGCTCACCGAAAATGTACTTCTGCATCTTCGGGTTCCAGCGCTTGGTCTGGTGGCCGAAGTGCACTCCGGCCTCGAGCAGTTCCTTCATCGTCAGGGCAGCCATGGGTCCTCCTTCGGTTCGCCTCCGCCGCGCTCAGCAGGCCCGCCCGGGCGGGCGAGCGCCACCACCGAAAGTGCGCGGCGTGTGTAATGGTGAGCTACGTCGTGTACTTGGCGTTGAGCCGCACGTACTCCTCGCTCAGATCGCACGTCCACACGCGGTCCTCGCCGCGTCCGAGTCCCAGATCGATCCGAATCTCGTATTCCGACAATCCCATGATCTCCCGAACCCGTTCCAGACGCACGCCTTCCTTCATCATCCCCCGCTCGACCAGGGGCTCGTCACCGAAAGCGATCCCCACTTTGGCCGGGTCGATCCTGGCCGGCGACTTCCCGAGGGCCATCATGATCCGTCCCCAGTTGGGGTCCTGGCCGTTGATCGCGGTCTTGACCAGGGGTGAGTTGGCGACGGCCCTGGCGGCGTTGAGCGCGTCCCGACCGCTGGCGGCGCCGCGCACGGCGACCGTCACCAGCTTGGTGGCGCCCTCGCCGTCGGCGACGAGCATGCGCGCCAGCTTCGTCATCACCGCGTCGAGGCCCGCGGCGAACTGGCGGATCCCCCGCGAGCCGGCCTCGAGCGGCGTGTTCTCGGCGAGCCCGTTCGTCAGGACCGCCACGGTGTCGCTGGTCGACTGATCAGAGTCGACGGTCGTGCGGTTGAAGGAGCGGTCGACCGAGCGCCGCAGCACCGGTCCGAGGGCGCCGCGCGCCACCACGGCGTCCGACGCGACGAAGCAGAACATCGTGGCCAGGTGTGGCTCGAGCATCGCGACACCCTTGGCAATCCCACCGATCGTGACGGGCCGGCCGCCGACCTCGACCCGCAGCGCGGCTTCTTTCGGCCGCGTGTCGGTCGTCATGATGGCTTCGGCCGCCGCGCGGCCCCCCTGCGGGGACAGCGACTTGACCAGATTCGGCATCGCGGCGCGGATCTTGTCCATCGGGAGCGGGAGACCGATGACGCCGGTCGCGGCGACCAGCACGTGGCTCGCGGGAATCCGCAGAAAGTCGCCGACCAGCCGGGTCATCTCCCGCGCATCCGCAATCCCCTGCTCGCCCGTGCAGACGTTGGCGCAGCCGCTCGAGGCCACGATCGCCTGGGCCTGGCCGCCGCGGACGTGCTCGGACGACACCAGCACCGGGGCACCCTTGACCTGGTTCGACGTGAACACGGCGGCCGCCCCAGCCGGAGTCGAGGAGTAGATGAGGGCGAGATCTTTCTTGCCGCTCGGCTTGATGCCCGCCGCGATGCCCCCGGCGAGGATCCCCGGCACTGCGGTGATCCCGCCGTCGAGCCACGCGAGCGCAGTCGGCGCCATGGCTAGGGGTACACGGGCGGCGCTTCGAGCCCGGTCCGCTCGCCCCAGCCGAGCATGACGTTGAGGTTCTGAATGCCGTTCGCCGCCCCGCCCTTGCCGAGATTGTCGATCGCCGAGACACACACCGCGCGGTTGGTCCGCGGATCGGCCACCACGGTCACGTCGCAGTAGTTGGAGCCCACGACCGCGCGCGTGGTCGGGCGCTCGCCCTCGTCGAGCACGCGTACGAACGGCTCGCCCGCGTAGAACTCCCGGTAGACGTCCAGCAGCCGGGTCGTCGTCACCGCCGACGTGACCGGGACCGAGGCCGTCGTGAAGAGCCCACGGTTGAGCGGCACGAGGTGCGGCGTGAACGCAACGCGCAGGGGCGCTCCGGCGAGCGCGCCGAGCTCCTGCTCGATCTCGGGCGTGTGTCGGTGCGAGGCCATCCCGTAAGCCTGCACGTTCTCGTTGGCTTCGGTGTAGAGATACATCGGGTCGATCCTTCGCCCCTGCGCCCCGGCGCCGGTGACACCGGACTTTCCGTCGATGACGACGCCGTCCAGCCGGGCGAGCCCGGCCCGAAAGAGCGGAGCCGTCGCCAGGATCGCGCCGGCCGGGTAGCAGCCCGGTGTGGCGACGAGCGCGGCCTGCGCGATCGCCTTCCGATGGAGCTCGGCCAGTCCGTAGACCGCCTCGCCGAGCCCCGACAGGTCGATGTGCGGCGCCTTGTACCACGTCACGTAGTCGTTTGGATCGCGCAGCCGGTAGTCGGCCGAGAGATCGATCGCCCGGCGTCCGTGGCGCCGCAGGATCGGCACCGCCTTCTGCGACTCCATGTGCGGCAGCGCGAGGAAGACGACGTCGGCGACGCTCGCGAGCCACTCGGCGTCGAGGTCGTGGAATCTGAGCTCGCTGAGCCCGCGCAGATGGGGATAAGCCTTCGTCAGCGCCTCGCCGGCCAGTCGGTCGGAGGTGACGCCGGTCAGGGTGATGTTCGGATGGACGCAGAGCAGGCGGAGCAGCTCCGCGCCCATGTACCCGCTTGCGCCGGCGACAGCGACGCGGACCATTGCGCCCACTACCGCTTCGAGTACTGGAACTTTTGCCGCGCGCCGGGCTGGCCGTACTTCTTGCGCTCGCGCATCCGCGGGTCGCGCGTGAGGAGGCCCGCCTTCTTGAGCGGAAGTCGGAACTTGTCGTCGAAGCGCGCCAGCGCGCGCGACAACCCGTGGCGGACGGCGCCGGCCTGGCCCGTGGGACCACCGCCCCCGACCGTCACGAAGATGTCGAACTGACCGACCGTGCTCGTGACCTCGAGCGGCTGCGCGATGATCATGCGCAGCGTCTCGCGCGGGAAGTAATCTTCGAACGCCCGCCGGTTCACGACGATGCGCCCGGCTCCTGGCCTGATCCACACCCGCGCGACCGACGTCTTGCGACGCCCCGTCGCGTAAAACCGGTCGAGCACCGCAGCCATCTAGCGAACCTCCGGCTTCGTCGTGAGGGTTTCGGGGCGCTGGGCCTGATGCGGGTGCGCGGAGCCGCGGTAGACCTTCAGCTTCTTGGCCATCGCTTTCCCGAGCCGGTTCTTGGGCAGCATGCCCTGCACCGCCCACTCGATGACGCGCTCGGGATGCGTCCGGATCATCGTCTCGGCGTTGACCTCGCGCAGCCCGCCGATGTAGCCGGAGTGCCAGCGGTACTGCTTGTCTCTCATCTTGCGCCCGGTCAAGTGCACCTTCGCGGCGTTGACGACGACCACGTGATCGCCGACGTCGAGGTGAGGAACGAACGTCTGCTTGTGCTTCCCGCGAAGGATTGACGCAATGCGGCTCGCGAGCCGCCCGAGCACCTGCCCGTCGGCGTCCACGATGAACCATTTGCGCTCGATTTCGCTTTCTTTCGGGACCAACGTCGGCATCAGCTTCCCCTTGACGGCTCTAAGTAGGCGTCCAAACTGGAAAAACGCAACGCCATACTCTAAGGGAGAAGCATGGGGCTGTCAACGAATCTTGGTCTTGCCGGGCCACGGGCACAGCGTGCGAACGGGGCAGGCCGGGCAAAGCGGTTTGCGAGCGAAGCAGCAGCGGCGTCCGTGCGCCTGGATGAGATGCGTCGTCGAGGTCAGCTCGCGCCCCGGTAGCACCGCGACGAGCTGATCGTGGATCTTGTCGGGATCGTCCGAGCGCGCCAGCGCCAACCGCTGAGACACACGGAACATATGTGTGTCGACCGCGACCGCTTGCTCGCCGAACGCGTTGCCCAGGATCACGTTGGCCGTCTTGAGCCCGACGCCCGGGAGGGCCACGAGCGTCTCTCGCGACCGGGGAACTTCGCCGTCGTGCTTCTCCATGAGCGCCTTGGCCATGGCGATGATCGAGCGGGTCTTCGCGCGATAGAAGCCCGTGGAGCGGACCTCCTGCTCCAGGGTTTCCGGTTCGGCCCGCGCGTAGTCGCGGGCCGACGCGTACTTCTTGAAGAGCGCCGGTGTCACCTGGTTCACCCGCTCGTCCGTGCACTGAGCCGAGAGAATCGTGGCGACCAGCAGCTCGAGTGGATTCTGGAAGTCGAGGGCGATCTTGGCGTCGGGATACGCCTTCTTCAGCGCGCGAACGACCTTCTGGGCCCGGGCTCGCTTGGCTTCCCGCGTTTCTCGCATGAGGACTCCCTTACGGCTGGGCTGAGATTCGAATGGCCTCGGGCGTGATGTCGATGCGTCTCAGCGCCACCGGCATCGGTAGACGGCCCGCGATCCGGGGTGTCGGGTCCCACGTGCGGACGACCCAATCGACGAGCAGCGCCGGCACCGGGATCCCCCCGACCGTGACGTGCTCCGCGGCCACCGCGAACGGGCGCTCGATGGCGGGCAGAAGTCGAACGCGCGCGGCGACATCCGGCCCGGGCAGGCCGATGACGAAGGCGAGCGCGCCGGGCTCGAGCTTCACCGACGCCGTCTTGAACCCCTTCTGCTCCTTGAGGAACGCCTGGAGATCCGCCTCGCGGATGGTCGCCTGCTCGAGGGCGGCGCGCTGGGCGTCGAGCGGAGACAGCCGGCCCGTCGCGTGTACGCTGAACGGATTCACGAGCACCTCCTGGAAGACGATCCTGACGTCGGCGACCCTGAGCAGCGACGAGCCCGGACGCTTGAGCTCGCCCAGACGCGCGGTGGCCGCCCGGATGTCGACTCGGCCGATGTGCCCGCGCAGGAGCGTCTCGTCGTAGCTCAGCGCGATGTCCAGCCCCTGGACGTCCGCGGCGACGTCGGCGAGCGCGCGGCGCACCGCGGCCTGCACCTCGCGCGCGAAGACGGCCGGCTCGACGGCGACCGAGTCGGTGAGCCGTCTGGCTCGGACGGTGGCCGTCGAGCCGTCCGGGAGCTGGAACTCCCCGATCACCGGGAACACCCGCGCGAGGCCGGCGTCGGTCCGGAGCCGCTCGTCGATCCGTTTCGGCTTCTCGGCCGTCCACGACGGACCGACGTCGCCGCTCTTGAGGACCATGTACTCGATCCCGATCGGCTCGCCGTCCCACGCGCGCGTGAACTGCAGGGACAGCCGGTCTCGCGTGCCGTAGTACCTGAAGTTGCTCACCGAGAAGAAGTTGTAGTTCGGGATCACGCTCACGGTCACCGGTGAGCCCCGGCTGTCCTTGCCGATGAGCGCCATGATCTCCCGATGGCGCCAGTCGGCGGGCCGGGGCGCGGACTCCAGAACGAACGGCACGCCGAGCCCCGGCAAGGTGAAGCTCGTCGGCACCCCGAGCGCGGTGGCGCTCACCTGGATCGCGCAGGCCAGCGCCAGAACTACGCCCCCGATGGCGCGCATTCGGCCCGGCAGAAGGCCGAAGGCCATTCCCGCGAAGACGGCGGCGATCGGCAGCAACGGCAGCGTATAGCGCAGGTTCTTGTTCTGGAGCAGCTCGAACAGGAGAAACGGAGCGAACAGCGCGGCCAGCGCGATCCACTGCCGCCTGACGACGGCCACGCCGAGTCCCACCAGCAGCAGCACGACCGCGAGAATCCCGAGCTGAGTCGCGAGCCATGTCGGGTACAAGAGGAGCGCCGTGGCGGTGAACGGATCGGGGTGGCCGGATTCCGCGGCTTGCTTGAATGAGCGGGCGGCGATCTGCGGCGCCAGGCCGAAGAGGCGGGGCCCGTACCACGGCAAGCTCAACGCGGCGCCGATCAGGAGCGCCAGGGCCGCGTAGACGGCCCCGCGACGGCGATCGCGACTCGACGCCGCAACCAGGAGAACCGGGACCAGGACGTACGCCGCGAACGGCGGCTTGATCAGCATCCCCAGCGCGAACACCAGGCCTGCGACGAGCGACCAGCCCAGCCTGGTGAAGCCCTCGGTTCTCAGAATCACGACGAGCGCGAGCGCCACCATCGCGGCCAGCGGGAGATCGAGCTGGAATCTGAGCGCGGAGAACACCACGAACGGCGCGCAGCCGAACACGACCGCGGCCACCACGCCCTCGGTGCCACCGGCCAGGCGTCGACCAAGTAGGTAGACGGCGGCCATGCCAAGGCCGAGAAACGCCAGGATCACGCTCTGCGCTGCGGCCGCGTCCGACGGCGCGAGCCGGTACACGAGCGCGGCGCCGCAGGGGACGATCGGCGGATAGAACGACGAGCGCTCGATGATGGCGCGCACGTCGCGTCGCGCGAGATCCTCGGCGCAGTGCACGACGCGCTCGAGGTGATTGGCGTGGTCCCACTCGGGCGGCCTTCGGTCGGTCGCGAGCCACACCGCCGCGAGCACGACCAGAACCAGATAGACGCCTCCGACGATCGCCCACTCGCGCGCCGGCGCGGAGGGAGTTTCGTTCATCGTCGGCCGATCAGCAGCAGTGATGCGCCGAACGGAAGCGGCACGCGCGGCACGAGGTGGCGCTCGAAGGCGAAGATGCGCTCGAGAAGCCAGTTGAGTGGCGCCGAGGGCCGCCGGAGATCGTGTCCGCGATCGCCCCGAAGGCGCTTCCAGGCACGCACGGCCACCAGCAGCGGAAAGAGCAAGGTGTTGAAGTAGCTCACGCGCACCACGCGGAAGCCGGCGCGCTCGACGGCGGCCCGAAGCTCGGCCGCAGTGTAGCGGCGGCGATGGCCCAGGACCTCGTCGTGGCCGCTCCAGAGCCATCGATACGCGGGCACGGTCACGACGAGAAGCCCTCCCTCCCCGACTCCCGCGCGCGCGGCGCTGAGCGTCGCGACGTCGTCGTCCACGTGCTCGATCACGTCGAGCAGCAGCACGACCTCGGCCCAGCCGGGGGTGACGCCGAGATCGTCCGGGAGGTGCCCGGCCCGAACGTCGAGGCCGGCGGCGCGCGCGGCGGCGGCGAGGTCACCGTGCGCTTCCATGCCGACCGCCTCGCCGAACTGGGAGAGCGCGGCGAGCACGTTGCCGGTGCCGCAGCCGAGCTCGAGCAGCCGCACCCGGCGTCGCGGCAACGCTCGACGGAGCGTGGCGACGATGACGGCCAGCCGGCCGCGGAACCACCAGTGCGACCGGTCCTCTTCCATGTGGACGGTGACGTAGGCGGGATCCATCACTCTCGGCGATGGCGGGCCGAGCGTTTCACCGGTGAGCGGTGGAGCGCCGTGATTCGCCGAGAAAGCGTCGAAGTCGATCGAGCCCCGCGTGGATGCGCTCGAGCGACGAGGCGTACGAGAACCGGAGATAGCCCTCCGCGTTGGCGCCGAAGGCCGCGCCCGGCGTGACGGCCACGTGGCTCGACTCGAGGATCTCGCGGGCGAGGCTGACGGAGTCCGTCGACAGATGGCGCGCGTTCGCCAGCACATAGAACGCGCCGGTCGGCTCGGCGCCGACGCCGAACCCGATGGAGCGCAGGCCCGCGATCATCGCACGGCGCCGCTCGTCGAAGATCGCGCGGAACCGCCGGCTGTCCTCGCCCGCTTCGCGCAGCGCCGCGAGGCCGGCCCATTGCACGAACTCGTTGGTCGAGATGAAGAAGTTGCCGTAGAGCGTCTGCAGGGCTCGGATATGGTCGCGCGGGGCGATCACCCACCCGAGTCGCCATCCCGTCATCGCGTACGCCTTGGAGAACCCGTTGAGCACGAACGCGCGGTCCGTGAACTCGAGGATCGTGCGGTCCCGGCCCTCGTAGCTGAGCCCGTGATAGATCTCGTCGGAGACGATGAGCGGCCCGCTCCCGCGGCTCAGCTCGCCGATGGCGGCCATGCGCTCGGGCGACAGCACGGTGCCGGTGGGATTGGCGGGCGAATTGATCACGATCGCTCGGGTCCGCGGGCCGATCCGGCTCTGGATCGCTTCGGGTCGATACTGAAAGCCGTCCTCCTCCGTCACGCCGACGTAGACCGGTTGTCCCTCGGCGTAGCGGATGAAGTTCGGATAGCACGCATAGTAGGGATCGCTCAGGACGACCTCGTCCCCGGGATTCAGCAGATGCCCGAAGAGCAGCAGCATGGCCGGCGAGGTGCCGGCCGTGACGAGAATCTGATCCGGCGAGATCGTCACGCCGTACGTGCGCGCGTAGTGCTCCGCGATCGCTTCCCGCAGCGGCAGGATTCCGAGGCTGTGCGCGTACCGTGTACGGCCGTCCTTGATCGCGCGCGCGAGGGCGTCACGAACGACCGGCGGCGCCTCGAAGTCGGGCTCGCCGAACTCGAGGTGGACCACGTCGACGCCAGCCCGCTCGAGCTCCTGGGCCCGCTCGGCCACCTCGACCGCCAGAAATGGCTCGATGTCCTGGATCCGCCGCGCGAACGTCACGACCGCCTCCGCGTGACCCTGCTCCGTGCCCTGAGGATCTGCCAGAGCATCCCGGGCCCATGCCGCAGGACACGAACCTTGCTGCCGGCTTGATCGGCCCAGTTCACCGGGACCTCGACGATGCGATAGCCCATGGCGTTGGCGAGCAGGAGCAGCTCGACGTCGAAGCCGAACCCTTGCGTCGAGAGCGCCTCGAACAGCCGGCTCGCGGCCGGAGCCGTGAAAGCCTTGAAGCCGCATTGCGAGTCGGCGACACCGTGAAGTCCCACCCGCGCCACCAGCCAGTTGAAGACGCGCCCGGCCGCCACCCGATGCCGACGCGTCGCCACCGACACGCCCGGATCCACGAGGACTCGCGAGCCGATCACGACGTCGGCGCCCGCGATCAGCATCGGCTCGAGCCGCTTCAGCTCCTCGATCGGCGTCGCCCCGTCGGCGTCGACGAACAGCCGGTAGGTTCCCCTCGCCGCCAGCATTCCCGCGCGGACCGCCGCGCCCTTGCCCTGGTTCGACTGCAGGCGTAGCACACTGACCGCGCCGAGCTGCTTTCCCTCGACGAGCTCCGCGGTCGCGTCGGTCGATCCATCGTCGACGACGATGATCTGGTAGGGCTCGTCGCGGCCTTCGAAGTACCCGACGACTTTCTCCAGGAACGGCGGAAGGCGCTGGGCCTCGTTGAACGCCGGGATGACCACCGACCAGCGAGGTGTCACCGGATCCCGGCGAGCCCCTGGCGTCGCCGGCGACCGGCGGTGGCCGTGTCGTGCGCGGCACGCGCCACCCCTTCGGCCACGGCGGGCGCCACGCTCTTGTTGAAGACGCTGGGGATGATGTACTCCTCGCAGAGCTCGCTGCGGCTCACACAGGCGGCCAGCCCGCGCGCCGCGGCTAGCTTCATCTCGTCGTTCACCACCCGCGCGCGCGCGTCGAGCAGGCCACGGAAGAACCCCGGGAAGCAGAGCACGTTGTTGATCTGGTTGGGGTAGTCGGACCGCCCCGTGGCCATCACGCGCACGTGCTTCTCGGCTTCCTCGGGCCGAATCTCAGGCTCCGGGTTGGCCATGGCGAAGACGATGGGATCGCGCGCCATCCGCTTGAGGTCGCGCGCCGTCAGGATCCCGGGGACCGAGAGGCCGATGAAGACGTCCGCCCGCTCAAGCGCCGCGCTCAGGCTGCCCTTGACCTGACGCGGATTGGTGGCGGCGCCGACCCAGCGCTTCATGAAGTCCATACCTCGTGTCCGGCCGCGGTGGATGGTGCCGTGCTCGTCGACTCCGATGATGTCACGGACCCCGAGCGATTGAAGGATCTTGATCGTGGCGGTGCCGGCGGCCCCGACGCCCGTCACGACCACCCGGATCCGTCGGGGATCCTTGCGCACGATCTTCAGCGCATTCAGGAGGGCGGCGAGCACCACGACCGCGGTGCCGTGCTGGTCGTCGTGGAAGACCGGGATGTCCAGCTCCTTGCGAAGTCGCTCCTCGACTTCGAAACATCGCGGCGCCGCGATGTCCTCGAGGTTGACGCCGCCGAATGCCGGGGCGATCACCTTCACGGTCTCCACGATCCGATCGACGTCCTTGGTCCCCAGGCAGATCGGAAAGGCGTCGACGCCGGCGAACTCCTTGAAGAGCATCGCCTTGCCTTCCATCACCGGCAGCGCCGCTTCGGGGCCGATATCGCCGAGCCCGAGGACCGCCGTGCCGTCCGTGACCACCGCGACCGTGTTGTGCTTGATCGTCAGCGAGAAGGCGCGCTGCCGGTCTTCCTTGATCGCGAGGCAGACGCGGGCCACACCAGGGGTGTAGGCCATCGAAAGATCGTCGCGAGTCCGGATCGGCACCTTGTTGCTGACCTCGATCTTCCCACCCAGGTGCATGAGAAACGTGCGGTCGGAGATGGCGCCGATGCGCACACCGGCGACCCGCCGGAGCCGGCTGACAATCTGCTGGGCGTGGACGCTGTCACGAGCCTTGATGGTGATGTCGCGCTCGGTCCGCTCGCGCGTGGTCTCGACCAGGTCGACGGCGCCGATATCACCTCCCGCGTCTCCGATCGCGGACGCGACACGACCGAGCATGCCCGGCCGGCTGGCGATCTGAAGGCGGACGGTGAAGCTGTAGCTGGCGCTCGGGGCAATCACTGCGTCGATTCTACCCCTGAGGGCGGCCGGGGCGTTCGCGTCGCATCCCGGCCGTGGGCGCGCCACGTAGGAACGGTGGGTGGGTCATGGGGGTTCAGGATGAATGCGCCGGGTGGTGAATAGACGGGCGGTGGCCCTGGTCAGACGCCTGCCCGGCATCGCGGAGGGCCCTCCGGGCTCGGGTAAACCCAGCAAGGCCCGAGAAGGGATCACCTGAGGCCGGCTCCGTTGACATGAAAGTTCTAGTTTGATGAAACTTTCAAGAGGGTTCTCGCATCTGAACCAACAGGAATCTCCATCACAGAAAGCCGGTGACACGATGACATTTCGCGAGACTTCGGACGCCGTAGAGGGCAGCTCCGTGGCTTCCGCAACGATGACCTCGGCCGGAGAGCGCGAAGCACAGGTGGTGGTGGATGACGACGCGGAAGAGACTCCGCGCGCGGCCGCCGAGGAGACGTACGCTCCAGGTCTGACCAAGGGCGAGGATCCGGTCCGACTCTACCTGAAGGAGATCGGCAAGGTTCCCCTGCTCACTGCAGCGCAAGAAGTCCAGATCGGACGGCGAATCGAGGTCGGCCAGATCGCCCTCCGCCGTACGCTCGTCGGCATCCCGATGGCCGTCGAGGCATTCCTCGAGGTTGGGGATAAGTTGCGCCGAGGCGAAATCCCGGCCGACGACGTGATTGTCCTGCCGGAGGGCGGCGAGATCGAGGCGAAGGCGATCCGCCCGGTGGTGCTGACATTCGAGCGCATCCGCCGACTCGAGCGGAAGATCGCCCGGTTGGAGGCCTCGCTCAACGGCCGGCGGCGGTCGGCTGCCTATCGCAAGAGCACCACGACTGCGATCGCCAGGGCGCGCGAGGCGATGCAGGATGCAATCGCCGATATGACCCTCAAGCCGGCCGTCATCGACGATCTCGTCGCCCAGGTGCGCCGTCGCTGGGAGCTGATCAGCGAGCTCGACCGTGGGACCCGTCGGGGGCACAACCCCGCGGCCGCACGAGAGCTGCGGCAGCTGGAGAAGCGCACAGGGCTTCCCCGGAAGCAGCTGGGCCCGCTACTCGAACAGATCGAGCGGAGTGACCGCACGGTGCGGCAGGCGAAGCGCGAGCTGATGGAGGCGAACCTGCGCCTGGTCGTGTCGGTCGCCAAGCGCTACCTCGGCAGCGATCTGTCGCTGCTGGATCTCGTCCAGGAGGGCAACATCGGCCTCATGAAGGCCGTCGACAGGTTCCAGTACCGGCGGGGCTTCAAGTTCTCGACCTACGCGACGTGGTGGATTCGCCAGGCGATCACCCGGGCGATCGCCGACCACTCGCGCACGATCCGGATTCCCGTCCACATGGTCGAGACCCTGAACAGGATCTCGCGCGTGAACCGGAATCTCGTCAACGAGATCGGGCGCGAGCCGACCCCGGAAGAGCTCGCTCAGCGCACGGGGGTGCCGGCCAAGAAGGTTCGGCTCATCCTCGAGTCGTCGCGCAAGCCGCTCTCTCTCGAGACGCCCATCGGCGAGGACTCCGAGCTTGGAGACTTCCTCGAGGACAAGTCGGCCGGCTCGCCGAACGAGTCGCTGCTGAACCAGGACCTCACCACGCAGGTCGAGCGGGCGCTGTCGATGCTCTCGCCCAAGGAGAAGGAGATTCTCCGGCTGCGCTTCGGCATCGGCGAAGAGGGCGAGCACACGCTCGAGGAAGTCGGCAAGCGGTTCGAGGTGACGCGTGAGCGTATCCGGCAGATCGAGGCCAAGGCACTCAGGAAGCTCCGTCACCCGCTGCGCGGCCGCAACCTCCGCGCGTTCATCGAGAATTAGGCAGATATCGGGGCCCGGAAGGGCCCATTCGCTCGTCGTGCTGGGGGACCCCGGAAGGGTCCCCCAGACCCCTCCTTAGTGCCGGAACCTTTCCCGTCTCGGAACCCGACGGCCAGAACCTGCGTGCTGGCCGATCAGCGCTGCTGGTTCGTCTTCACCAGGAGGTAGGTCGCGAGGCCCGTATCCGGCGGCGAGTCGCTGACCATCGTCAGCATCGTGGCGATCTCGCTCCGGTGGTGCGTCGCGTGATTTGCGACGTGCTGGAGCAGCGGCCCGAGCGGGGCCTTGAGAACTTTGCCCTCCGCGTTCTTGTACTCGATGTTCCGGTCGAGATCGGCCGCGGTCAATCCCTCGATGAAGCCTCGCTGCTCGCGCTCGAGGTCGTCCCACGGCGCTCGAATCGAGGCGAGCGTGGCGAACTCGCCGCCTGGGATCGTCGTCAAGGCGCCGCCCGTCCACCGCGCCAGCCAGATGCGGTCGGCTCCGTAGAGATGGCCGAACATCCGTCTGATCGTCGTGTAGCTGAACTGCTTGCCCACGTCGCGGGACGCGAGCTCCTCACCGAGCGCGGTGGCGACGTCGTAAAGCCGGCGGTTGGCCCAGCGATGGTAGTCGTATAGCCCATGGATCAGCTCGACGCTCATCGGACTCCCCCTACTCCAGCACGGCGACGACGTCGCCCTCCTGGACGGTCTGTCCTTCCTGGACCTTGATCTCTTTCACCGCGCCGGCACGCGGCGCTTCCACGGGGATCTCCATCTTCATCGACTCGAGCACGATCACCGCGTCACCCGCCGCCACGCGGTCGCCAGGCTTGGTGGTGATCTGAAACACGACCCCCGTGATGTGCGCCTTGATCTCCTCAGGCATTGAAGGCTCCTTGTTCGATCATCTGCGTGTGCACACGGCCCTCGCGGAACTCGGCGCTCGCGACGACCCGGCGCAGCAACGGGATCGTCGTCCGGACACCCTCGATCACCGAGCGATCGAGCGCGTCGGTCATGCGCTCGATGGCCTGCGCCCGCGTGGCTCCGTGGGCCACCAGCTTGAGCAGCAGCGGATCGTAGTGGACGGACACCGTGCTCCCGGTCTCGATCCCCGTCTCGATCCTGATTCCTTCTCCCGACGGCAGCTCGAGCTTCTGGACCGTGCCGGGCGACGGCAGGAAGCCCTTCGACGGGTCCTCAGCATACACGCGGCACTCGATGGCCGCGCGACGCTGGACGATCTCGCCCTGACGCCAGGGTAGCGGCTCGCCGGCCGCGGCGCGGAGCTGGGCGACGACGAGATCGAGCCCGGTCACCTCTTCCGTGACAGGGTGCTCGACCTGCAGGCGCGCGTTCATCTCGAGAAAATAGAATCCCCGGCGCTCATCCACGAGGAACTCCATCGTCCCGGCGTTCGAGTAGCCGATGGCGCGGGCCCCGGTGACCGCCGCGGCCGTCAACCCATCCTTCGTCGCCGCCGGCAATCCCGGCGCGGGCGACTCCTCGACGAGCTTCTGGTGGCGGCGCTGGATCGAGCACTCGCGTTCGTGCATGTGCACGACCGTTCCGGCGTCGTCGCCGAACACCTGGACCTCGACGTGGCGCGGCCGCTCCACGTAACGCTCGACGTAGAGGTCGGCGGTGCCGAAGGCGGCCTGGGCGCGGCGGGTCGCCGCGGCGAACGCGGTTCCGAGATCGGCGGGCTTGTCGACACGCGCCATGCCGATGCCGCCGCCCCCGGCGGCGGCCTTGAGGATCACCGGGTAGCCGACCTCACGGGCCACGGCCTCGGCTCGGGTGACGTCACCCACGGCATCGAAGCTGCCGGGCAACACGGAGACGCCGGCGGCGGACATCAGGCGGCGCGCCTCGATCTTGTCGCCCATCTTGCGGATCGCGTCCGGCCGCGGGCCGATGAAAACGATCCCCGCCTGCTGCACCGCCTCCGCGAATCGCCAGCTCTCGGAGAGAAACCCGTAACCGGGATGGATCGCGTCGGCCCGCGCTTGACGGGCCGCTTCCAGAATGCGTTGCGCGTTGAGGTAGCTTTCGCGCGCGGGCGCCGCGCCGATCTCCACCGCCTGGTCGGCGTCGCGCACGTGTGGGGCGCCGCGGTCGGCCTCCGAATACACCGCGACGGTCTTGAGCCCGAGCTGGCGGCAGGCGCGGAACACCCGGCGGGCGATCTCCCCTCGATTCGCGACGAGGACCGTGCCGAACAACGAGGCTAGGCCGGGCGGACGGCGTCTCGCCCGGCGACGTCGAGAGCGGCGATGCGCCAGCCCTCCGGAGACGAGGTCCAGCGGGCGAGCACGGTCGCGGAGCTCGACGGCCCCTCGAGCCTTGTTTTTAGGAGCCGCTGATGGCCGAGCCGCGCGAACGCGACGGTCAGGTGGCGGGAGTAGCGGGCGCCGCGCAGAGAACTCCATGCGGTGGCCTCGAGCTCGAGACCGGGCGCGAGCCAGCGCGCCAGGGCGGCAGCGTCACCGGCCACGAGCGCCGCGGCGAACGAGCGCTGCGCCTCTTCGAGATCGTCGGGGACCGGCCACGTGCCGGTGGCCTTCTCGAGCCGGATGAACTCCTGCGCATCGTCGGAGAGATCGGTCTGGCGCCGCGCAACATCCAGCGCGTCGCGCGTCGCAAGTCCATCGCCGGTCACGCCGCCGGCGGCGGCCAGCAAGCCTTCCAGATGTCGGCGCCGCGCGCTCACGCGCTCGGTCGGGCGCGGGCCGGCGGCGAGATACTGTAGGATCGTCTCGCCCGCCGCGATGTGTCGCTCCTCGTCGTCGATGCAACGGGCGAGAATGCGGCGGGTCGGCGGCTCGTAGACCGGATTGGCGCGGGCCAGATGATCCCGGTACGTCGCGAGGAGATGGGGCTTCAGCACACCGTACACGCCGACCAGCCGCTCGACGGTCTGGTCGGGCTCTTCGGCGTCCTCGAGCGAGTCCATGAACGTGGCGACCGCGGGGTTCGCGGCCTCCGAGACGTGGGCGCGCGAGCGGAGCTCCGGCAGACGCTGCCCGAAGGCGTCGCACTGCTGGGCCAGGTCCCACACGTGCCGACCCATCAGGAGCTTGGCCGAGAGCTCGGGCGTGAGGGCGATCCAGCCGCCGAGCGCGCGCATGGTGCGCTCGACGACGTAGCGGTAGTTGCGGAGTAGACGAGCAGAGTGCTCGGCGCTGAACGTTCCTTCCAGGGGCTCGGCCACGAGGTCAGTAGACCTGAGATCGCTGGGTCGTCTTGATCAGACGCTCGATCTCTTCGTCGGTGAAGCCGGCCATCCGGCGCACGTCCGTCGCGATCGAGATCGACACCACGTCGTGGTCACCCTCCCGCCGGACGCCACCGAGATTGAACCGCTCGTCGATGCTCTCCTGGAACTCGATCGCGCGACGCCGACGCTCGGCATCGCCCTCGGTCAGCTTGGTCAGCCACTTCGAGCCCATGCGGACGTGGGTGATCTCGTCGGCCAGGACGAAGTCGACCGCGCGCTCGAGGATCGGATCGCCGATCTTCCGGGCGATGTGCACGAGCTGGTTGAAGACGTCGCACGCCAGGCCTTCGAGACCGCGGTTGACCCCGGCGACCCGCGCCGCCGCGTCCTCGGCGCACGCGCAGCGCCAGAGGATGGTCGTCTCGGGGAACTCACCGGCGTAGCCCCCGAGGTGCTCGAGCAGCCTCAGATAGATCTCGACGTGGCGCGACTCGTCCCAGACCTGGCGCGCCATGTCCATCGTGAAGTCCCAGGGCGCGTCGGGGAAGTCGCACACGCTCCGGCCGGCGCCCTCCATCGCCTGGAGCTCGCCGACCATGATCCCGTGCACGCGCTCCTTGATCGACTCGCTACTGGACAGGTCCGGAAACGGTGGAAGTCCCTGAGAGACCTTGATCTCGGCGACCTCGCGCGCGCGCATTCTGACGAACCGTTCTTCCCGCGCGAGCTTGTCGTAGGCGATCGGACGATCCATCGAGGGCCTCCTGGGGAATGAACCGCGGTTCATCGAAGTGTAAACGAGCCGCCGCCGCGAGGCAATCCCACCGGCGCTGGCTTTGAAAGGAGCATTTCGGCTATAAACGAAGCATTTCGGTCGTGGCGCGGGCGACCGCGTCGGCGCCCTGGCCGGCGAATCCGAGGAGGGAGTCTGGACACGATCCTGCAGCTCGCGCTGAACGGACTTGCCGTGGGCTGTATCTACGGTCTGGTCGCGCTCGGCTTCGTCCTCATCTACAAGGCGACCGAGCTGGTGAACTTCGCGCAGGGCGATCTCCTGATGCTCGGCGCCTTCACCTGCTACATGTTCGTCGTCTGGTACGGCGTGGGCTATTGGACCGCTCTCGCCCTGGCGGTGGCGCTGGTCGGGCTCTTCGGCGCCGCGCTGGACGCGACGATCCTCCGGCGAGTCATCGGCCAGCCCCAGTTCTCGGTGGTCATGCTCACGATCGGTCTCGGCGCGATCTTCAGGAGCTTCGCGTCGATCGCCTGGGGCTCGGAGATCTATACGCTGCCGACCCCGTTCAGCGCGCGCGCGACACGCGTCGCCGGGGTCGCGGTCAGCCACGAATACCTCTCGATCATCGTGGGCACGGTCCTCCTCTGCGGTCTGCTCTACGCGTTCTTCACGTTCACGCGGGTCGGCCTGGCGATGCAGGCCGCCTCGCAGAATCAGCTCGCCGCCTACTACATGGGCATCCCCGTGAAGCTGATGTTCTCGCTGATCTGGGGGATCTCGGCCGGTGTCGCGGCCATCGCGGGAGTCCTGCTGGCGCCCGTGTCCCTGATCGACATCAACCTCGGGTTCATCGGGCTCAAGGCGTTCGCCGCGGCGGTGCTGGGCGGCTTCGGCTCGATCCCCGGCGCGCTGGTCGGCGGCATCACCATCGGGCTGATCGAGCTCCTCTCCGGCGCCTACCTGCCGCAGGGATTCAAGGACGTCGCCGCGTACGTCGTCCTGCTCGTCGTGCTCGCGGTGCGGCCGCAGGGAATGTTCGGCAGCATCGCGCGAAAGAAGGTCTGAGCGGTGCGCTTCATCTTCAAGACCTCCTACACGCAGGACCTGGGAATCTTCCGCGACGACGTCCAGCGCAACTGGTACCTGGCTCTCCTGGTCGGTCTGCTGGTGCTGCCGTTGCTGATCCCGGCCTATCTGGTCGATGTGAGCCTCGTCTTCATCTACGGTCTGTGCGGCCTCTCGCTCATGGTGCTCGCGGGCTACACCGGCCTCGTCAGCCTGGGGCACGCGGCGTTCCTCGGGATCGGCGCGTACACGCACGTCTACGCGGTCCACGACCTGGGGTTGCCGTGGATCGTCGGGGTCGCCCTCGCCTGCGTGGTGACCGCGGTGGCCGGCGTGCTCGTCGGCTTGCCCGCACTGCGCATGACCGGCGTCTATCTCTCGATCGCGACGCTGGCGTTCGCGCTCATCATCCAGGAGGTGCTCACGCGCTGGGAGCGAGTGACCGGCGGCCTCAAGGGCAAGCCGGTGGACAAGCCCGTCGTCTTCGGCGTCTATCTCGGTGGCGACGCCGCGTTCTACTTCCTGTGCCTGGTGTTCCTGATCGCCGGGCTGTGGCTGACCGGCAATCTCTTGCGCTCGCCGACGGGCCGGGCCTGGGTGGCGATTCGCGACAGCGAGATCGCGGCGCAGTCGATGGGCGTCAACCTGGCGGTCTACAAGACCAGCGCCTTCGCCTACTCGGCGGCACTGATGGGAGCTGCCGGCGCGCTCTTCGCGCACAAGATCGGCTTTCTGGCGCCGGACATCTTCAGCGTGCTGCTGTCGATCCAGTTTCTCTTGATGGTGGTCGTCGGCGGCCTCGGCAGCCTGCACGGTGCGTTCTTCGGCGCCGTCTTCGTGGCGTTGCTCCCGGTGGCGATCTCACAGGCACGCGACCTGATCCCGGCGTGGGCCGGCGCCCTCGTTGGACCCTTCGGGAAGGATGCGGGCGCGGCCGCGTTCCTCTCCGTCGATCAGTTCGTCAAGAAGCCGGGCCTGGAGCCCGGGCTCTTCGGGCTGATCCTCGTGCTGTTCATCCTCTTCGAGCCCCTCGGCATCTACGGCCGCTGGCGGAAGATGCAGCTCTACTTCTCGACCTTTCCCCTCTACAAGCGCGCCACCTTCCGCCGGCAGAAGGCCTATATGCGGTCCGAGCGGCTGCGGTGAGCCTCTTCGCCGCGGAGGGGCTCGTCATGGACTTCGGCGGCCTGCGGGCCGTCGACGGCGTGAGCTTCCAGATCGAGCCGGGCGAGGTCTTCACGATCATCGGCCCCAACGGGGCCGGCAAGACGACGATCTTCAATCTGGTCTCGCGGATCTACGATCCGAGTGAAGGCCGCCTGGTCTTCGACGGCGAGGACATCACGCGCGTGTCGCCTCACGAGGTGGCCCGGCGCGGCATCGCGCGGACGTTCCAGAACATCGAGCTGTTCGAGCACGCCACCGTGCTCCAGAACCTCTTGCTCGGCCGCCACGCCCACAAGCGGTCGCGCTTCGTGGAAGAGCTCCTGTTCCTGCCCCGCGTGCGCGCCCTCGAGCTCGAGCATCGAGAAGCGGTCGAGCAGGTGATCGACTTCCTCGATCTGCAGCCGCACCGCGACAGCCTCGTCGTCAACCTCGCCTACGGCGTCCGCAAGGTCGTCGAGATGGCGCGCGCGCTCTGCACGCGGCCGCGTCTCTTGCTCCTGGACGAACCGTCCTCGGGGCTCAGCGTCGAGGAGACGGAGGACATGGCGTTCTGGATCCAGGACATCCGAACGATCCTGGGCGTCACCGTGCTCATGGTCGAGCACGACATGAGCCTGGTCAGCTCGGTCTCCGATCGGGTCCTCGCCGTGAACTACGGGCGGCCGATCGCGCTGGGAACCGCCCGCGAGGTACAGGAGCATCCCGACGTCATCAAGGCCTACCTCGGCGGCTGACGGCATGGCCGAGACCCTCCTCGCCGTCTCGAATCTCGAAACCTACTATGGCCCGATCATGGCCATCCGGGGCGTGAGCTTCGACGTGCCGGAGCGGGCCGTGGTCACGATCCTCGGCGCCAACGGGGCCGGCAAGAGCACGATCCTCAAGACCGTCTCCGGTGTGATGGACCCGCAGAAGGGCACGGTGACCTTCGCGGGCCGGGAAATCCAGGGCATGGACCCCGACAAGGTCACGCGCCTGGGCATCAGCCACGTCCCGGAGGGGCGCGAGGTGTTCCCGTTCCTCTCGGTCCGTGAGAACTTGATGATGGGCGCCTTCACGCGGACGGATGCCGGCGGCGTCGCCGAGGACCTGGAGCTGGTCTATTCGTACTTCCCGATTCTGCGATCACGAGCCGAGCAGCGCGCGGGCTCGCTTTCCGGGGGCGAGCAGCAGATGCTCGCGATCAGCCGCGCCCTGATGGCGCGGCCGCGGATGATGCTGCTGGACGAGCCGTCGCTCGGCCTGTCGCCGCGGCTGGTCAAGGAGATCTTCGAGATCATCACGCGGATCAATCGGGAGCGCGGGATCACGGTGCTCCTGGTCGAGCAGAACGCCAACATGGCGCTGCACATCGCGGACTATGGTTACGTGCTCGAGGTCGGCCGCATCGTGATGGACGACACGTGCGCGCGACTCCTCGAGAAGGAAGACATCAAGGAGTTCTACCTCGGCATGAAAGAATCGGGCGTCCGCGGTACGCGGCGCTGGAAGAGGAAGAAGACATGGCGGTGATGACCGAGACCTCGACCACCGTCTTCGGCCAGGACACCCTGCCGAAGCTGTTCCGCCACGTCGTCCGCGAGCGGGCTAACCGCGTGGCCATGCGCGAGAAGGACCTCGGCGTCTGGCGCGCGGTCAGCTGGCGCGAGTACGGCGAGCGGGCGAAGCACGTCGGCCTGGGCCTGGTCGCGCTCGGCCTGCGCCCCCGCGACGTGGTCTCGATCATGGCCGACAACTGCCCGGAATGGCTCTACACGGACCTCGGGACGCTCTCGGTCGGCGCCGTCACGAACGGGATCTACACGACCGACTCCGCCAAGCAGGTCGAGTACATCGTGAACGACAGCGGCACGCGCTTCTTCTTCGCCGCGGACGAGGAGCAGCTCGACAAGATCCTCGCGGTACGCGCCGGCTGTCCCCAGCTCGTGAAGATCGTCGTCTTCGATCCCGAGGGGCTGCACGCCTTCAAGGACGAGCAGGTGATGTCCTTCGAGGACCTCCTGGAGGTCGGCATCCGCTACGAGGCGGAGCACCCCGGCGCGTTCGAGCGGATGATCGAGCTCGCCCGACCGGACGATCTGGCGATCCTGGTCTACACCTCGGGCACGACCGGGCCGCCCAAGGGCGCGATGCTGAGCCACCGCAACATCCTGTTCCAGATCGACTACTCCGACTACGTCGCCGAGCTGCGCGAGGGCGATCAGCAGCTCTCGTTCCTGCCGCTCTGCCACATCGCCGAGCGCACGGTCAGCGTGTTCAACCCGCTGCGTACGGGCGCCACCGTCAACTTCGCGGAAAGCATCGACACGGTCCCGGAAAACATCCGTGAAGTCGCTCCCGCGCTCTTCTTCGCGGTGCCGCGAATCTGGGAGAAGTTCTACTCGGCGGTCGCGCTCCGGATGCGCGACGCGACCGGTCCGGGCCGACTCGCCTACCACTGGGCGCTTGCGATCGGCGCGCGAATCGCCGAGCACCGCATCGCGGGCCGGCGGCCCGCCCTGGGCCTCCGCCTGTTGTTTCGGATCGCCGACTTCCTCGTGCTCGACAACGTCAAGCGCTCGATGGGGCTGCACCGCGCCCGGGGCGCCGCCACCGGCGCCGCGCCGATCGCGCCGGACCTGATCAAGTGGTACATGGCGCTCGGTATCGACATGCGCGAGGTCTACGGCCAGACCGAGAACTGCGGCCTCGCCACCGCCATGCCGGCCGATCACATCAAGCTCGGCTCGGTGGGTGTCGCCCGTCCCGGCACGGAGGTCCGCATCTCGCCCGAGGGCGAGATCTTGCTGAAGGGTCCCCACGTGTTCCTCGGGTATTACAACAATCCCGTGAAGACCGCCGAGACGGTGGTCGATGGCTGGCTTCACACCGGCGACGTCGGGCTCATGGACTCCGAGGGGTTCGTGCGGATCACGGACCGGATGAAGGACATCATCATCACCGCGGGCGGCAAGAACGTCACCCCGTCGGAGATCGAGAACCAGCTCAAGTTCTCCCCTTACATCTCCGACGCCGTGGTCATCGGCGACAAGCGGAAGTTCCTGTCCTGCCTGGTGATGATCGACCACGAGACCGTCGCCCAGTTCGCGCAGGAGCGCAACGTACCGTTCACGAACTTCGCCTCGCTCTGCCGCACCGAGGAGGTCCAGCGCCTGATCGGGGGCGAGATCGACCGCGTCAATCGGCAACTGGCGCGGGTCGAGACCATCAAGAAGTTCCGGCTGATCGAGCAGATCCTCACCGCGGAGGACGAGGAGCTCACGCCGACGATGAAGCTCAAGCGCGCGTTCGTCAACCGAAAGTACAAGGACGTGATCGACGCCATGTACGCCGAGGCGTAGCCGCCATGGGCGGCGGCGTCCCGGGCATGGCGTCACGACGAAAGGAGCGAATGATGAGGATGCGACTGGTCGCGGTGGGGGTGCTGATCGGCGCGGTCGCGCTGGCGGGTGTGGCCACCGCGCAGCGGGAGATCCGCGGCGTCAGCAAGACCGAGATCGTGCTGGGGATGCACACCGACCTCTCGGGTCCGGCCGCCACCTATGGCGTCTCGTCGTCGAACGCCGTGAAGATGCGGTTCGACGAGCTCAACGAGAAGGGCGGCGTCCACGGCCGCAAGATCCGGCTGGTGGTCGAGGATACCCAGTACCAGGTGCCGCGCGCCGTGCAGGCGGGCACCAAGCTGATCAACCGCGATCACATCTTCGCGATGGTCGCGGGGCTCGGCACGCCGATGAACAACGCGCTCTTCAAGGATCAGTTCGACGCCAACGTGCCGAATCTGTTCCCGCTGTCGGCCGCGCGCTCGATGTACGAGCCTTTCCACAAGCTCAAGTTCTACGGCGCCGCCTCGTACGTCGACCAGGTGCGCGCCGGCATCAACTACTTCGTGACCAAGAAGGGCAAGAAGGCGCTCTGCGTCATGTACCAGGACACCGACTTCGGCAAGGAAGTGCTCGACGGCGTCCAGATGCAGGCCGACAAGATGAAGGTGAAGATCGTCGAGACGACCACGCACAAGCCGACCGACCAGGACTTCACGGCACAGATCACGAAGCTCAAGGCGGCCAACTGCGACATGGTCGTCTTCGGCACGATCGTGCGCGACTCGATCGTACCGTACGCGACGGCGCGCAAGATCGGGTGGACCGACGTCGACTTTTTCGGCTCGACGGCCAGCTATGACCTCTTCGTCGCGGGGGCGCAGGGGGGCGTCACCGAAGGGCTCTACGCGATGGGGCTGACCGACATGCCATACCGCGACACGCTCGGCCCGACGGCGCAAGCGTGGTTCGATCGCTACAAGGAGCGCTACAAGGTCGATCCGAACATCGGCGCCGTGTATGGCTGGGTCGCCGCCGATCTGACCGTCGTGGGGCTCGAGAAAACGGGCCCGGAGCTGACGGTCGACAACTTCGTGCGGGGCATGGAGTCGATCAAGAGCTACAAGGACATCTTCAACGGGCCCGAGGCGAGCTTCGGTCCCGACAAGCACCAGGGTGCGAACTCCGCGTTCCTCGCCGTGGTCAAGGGCGGGCGCTGGGTGCGGCTGACCGAGCCGCTCAACTTCTAGGTCGAATCACACCGACGAGCCGGGGAGGAGTCGGCCGGATCGCCGACCTTCCCCGGCCCATCACTCGTCGTCGCGCGTGCGGCCCAGGAGAGTCGCGGGGACGACGGCGCCCTCGCCGAATCGCGCGGTCAGCCGATCGACCACCCGCGCCAGTCGCTCTCGCCGTAGCGCCGCGGGATCGAGCAGATCCATCTGGCCGGTTCCGCCCGCGGAGAGGCGGGCCGCGGAGAGCCCGATCAGGCGCACCGGCCGGGTGACCGGGTCGCGCTCCAGCAGCGCCAGGGCCCGACGGTAGAGCTCGAGGCCGTCCTGCGTCGGCTCACCGGTCACGCTGCGCGTATGGGTCTCGAACGGGGCCAGCCGCAACTTGACGGTGACCCGCCCGGCCGCGAATCCCCCTTCCCGGAGCTCGGCCGCGACCCGCTCGGCGTGAGCGCGCAGGGTGGTCTTGAGCTTCTCGGGATCCGTGCAGTCGACGCCGAACGTCTCCTCGGCGCCGATCGACTTGGGCACGCCGAACGGCTCGACCGCCCGGTCGTCGCGGCCGAAGGCGAGATCGTAGAGAGCGTCGCCGTGCTTGCCGAAGCGCCTGGCGAGCACCGCGCGCGGCGCCCGCTGGAGCTGGCCGATCGTGGTGAAGCCGAGCTCGCTCAGCTCCTTCGCCATGACTTTCCCCACACCCCAGAGCCGCTCGATCGGCAGGGCGCCCAGGAACCGCGCCTCGTCGCCGGCCGCGACGACCACGAGCCCGTTGGGCTTCTCCAGATCGGACGCCACCTTCGCGACGAACTTGTTGGCGGCGAGCCCCGCCGACGCCGTCAGCCCGGTCTCGTCCAGGATCCGGCGCTTGATCCGGCGGACCGCGTCCAGCGGGCTTCCGAACAGGGACTCGGTCCCGGTGAGATCGACGAAGGCCTCATCGACCGAGACCGGCTCCACGAGCGGCGAGAAGTCGGCGAGGATGTGCATGACCTGGACCGACACGCGCTGGTACTTCTGCATGTCGACCGGCAGGAACGCGCCGTGCGGGCAGAGCCGCGCGGCGCGTCCGATCGGCATCGCCGAGCGCACGCCGAACCGTCGCGCTTCGTAGGAGGCCGCGGAGACTACGCCGCGCCCCGTCGGGCTCGCGCCGACGATGACGGGACGGCCGCGCAGCTCCGGACGATCGCGCTGCTCGATCGCGGCGTAGAATGCGTCCATGTCGACGTGGGTGATTGCTCTCGACGCAGACGCCGTGCCGTCGGGGCCGCGGGCGGGGGTCCCTTTCGCGACCACGCTAGCGGACTTCCCGCGCCGTTGGCGTACGACGCGCGAAACAGCAGTCAACCCTGACTACACGGGTCGCGAAAGGGACCCCCGCCCGCCGCCCCGACGGCACTCGGTCACCGGTAGGGCGATCGGTTCGTCGTGAGTCCGGTGTTTGCGCAGGCAGTCGTGGGATCAGCGCATCGAGGGACTGGCTTAGGCATCGACTGGCGCGATTGGTGCTTCGAAGGTTTGGCTTAGGCATCGGAGGCGCCAGCAGCGAGCCTCTTCGCGGCTCAGGTGCGGGCGAGGCCGATTTCGGGGGCGACTTCGGTCAGGGCGGAGATGACGAAGGCGATGTGAGCATCGAGGTCGACGCCGAGCTCGGTGGCGCCCCGATAGACGTCGTCACGGTTGACGGTACGGGCGAACGCCTTGTCCTTGAGCTTCTTCTTCACGGACGGGGGCTCGAGGCCGGTGATCACCCGGCCGGGACGGACGAGCGCCACCGCGTGGACGAAGCCGGACAGCTCGTCGCACGCGTAGAGCGCGCGGTCCAGGCGCGAGACGCGCGGCACACCGGAGTAGTCGGCGTGGGCCAGGATCGCGTGGACGATCGGCTCGGGGACGCCGCGCGCCAGCAAGATCTCGGCGCCCTTGATCGGATGATGGGGCGCGCGCGGGTGCATCTCGTAGTCGAAATCGTGGAGCATGCCGGCGACGCCCCAGGCGTCAGGGTCTTCGTCGTAGCGGCCGGCGTAGGCGCGCATCGAGGCTTCGACGGCGCGGGCGTGCTTGCGGAGGCTGTCGCTCTTGGTGAACTCGGTGAGGACCGACCAGGCCTGGTCGCGCGAGATCACTGGCGTCGCGTCTGCTGCCACCGCCACTTGTCGATCGACTTCTTGGAAAACACCCAGGCGCCGTCGAGCTGCACGGATGGGATGCGACGCTCCGTGGCGAGCGACACGAGCGCTCGCTCATCCATGCCGAGATAGGTGGACGCTTCCTTGAGACTCAGCATGTCCTTGGGGTTCACGCGCGTTCCTCCTCGATTTTCTTTCTCACCGTCTCGAGCTCGGCCTCGAGGGCTCGAATCCGCTCGAGGAGCTGCTCGATCGCCTTGCTCACGGGGTCCGGAAGGTCGGTCTGATCGAGATCGATGCCCCCCTCCACCCGCTGTCCATCTCGATATGTTACTCGGCCGGGAACGCCGACGACAACGGAGTTCGTCGGGACCTCACGGACGACGACCGAGCCCGCGCCGATCCGGCTGCCGTCGCCGATCTTGAATGCGCCGATGATCTTGGCGCCGGCGCCGACGACGACGTTGTTACCGAGCGTCGGGTGGCGCTTCTCGCGCTTGAGGCTCGTCCCGCCGAGCGTCACGCCCTGGAGCAGGGTGACGTTCTCGCCGACCTCCGCGGTCTCACCGATGACGACGCCCATGCCGTGGTCGATGAAGAGCCCGGGGCCGAGCCTCGCCGCGGGATGGATCTCGATGCCGGTGAGGAACCGGGCGATGTGCGACAGGAAGCGCGCCGGAATCGTCCAGCCTCGCCGCCAGATCGCGTGGGCGACGCGATGCAGCGCGAGCGCGTGCACGCCCGGATAGCACAGCAGCACCTCGAACGTGGATCGGGCGGCGGGGTCGCGCTCCCTCACCGCCTGGATATCGCGTCGGATCTTGCCGAACACGCGTCAGCTCCGCGACGACGG
>QHSQ01000530.1 GCA_003221615.1 Candidatus Rokuibacteriota bacterium
GAGCGCCGCCAGCTCCTGCTGCATCAAGAGCCCGGCGGCCGCCGGCTGCAGGTGCTTCGTGATCGCGGCGATCGAGGCGTGGGCGCGATGCGCGGCCGCGAAGGCGTCGTTCACGTAGCACTCGGCCAGTGTCGCGAGCGACCGGGCAAACCCGTCGTCATTGGCCTCTTCCTCGGCGTGGAAGCGCAGGTTTTCGAGCAGGAGGACCTGGCCCGGCCCGAGCGCGCGGGCCCGTTCGAGGGTCGCGGCGCCGACACAGTCCGGCGCCAACTCGACGTGCTGATCGAGCAGGGATACGAGTCGCTCGGCGATCGGGCGCAACGAGAACTCCGGGGCGACCTTCCCCTTGGGGCGCCCGAGATGCGAGGCCAAGACGACGGTCGCGCCGGCCTTGAGCGCGTACTGGATGGTCGGGACGACCGCCCGCAGACGCGTGTCGTCCGTCACCGTGCCGTGGTCGAGCGGGGCGTTGAGGTCAGCGCGTACGAAGACGCGCCGCTTCGCGAGATCCAGTTGCGCGATCGTCAGCTTCGACAATTACAGCGTCTTGGCGACGAACCGGATCAGATCACGAACCCGCGACGAGTAGCCCCACTCGTTGTCGTACCAGGCAAGCACCTTGACCAGGTTGCCCTCGATCAGCGCCGTCGACGGCAGGTCGATGATCGACGAGTGCGGGTTGCCGTTGAAGTCGGAGGAGACCAGCTCCTCGTCCGTCGCGTCGAGGATCCCGCGCAGCTTGCCCGACGCCGCCTCGCGATACGCGTCGTTCACGGCGGCGACCGAGGCCGGCTTCTCGAGCTCCGCGACCAGATCCACCACGGAGACGTTGATGGTCGGCACGCGGATCGCGATCCCGTCGAGCTTGCCCTTGAGCTTGGGCAGGACCAGGCCGACGGCCGTCGCCGCGCCCGTGGTCGTGGGAATCATGCTCACGGCCGCGGCGCGCGCCCGTCTCAAGTCTTTGTGCGGGAAGTCGTGGACGGGCTGGTCGTTCGTGTACGAGTGCACCGTCGACGCGAAGCCGCGCTTGATGCCGAACCGATCGTCGAGCACCTTCGCGGTCGTCGCCAGACAATTGGTCGTGCACGAGGCGTTGGAGATGATACGGTGCTTGGCCGGATCGTACGTCTGCTCGTTCACGCCCAGCACGATCGTGGCGTCGGGATCCTTGGCCGGCGCGGTGATGATCACCTTCTTGGCGCCGGCCTGAATGTGCTTGGAAGCGGTGGCGGTGTCTCGGAACACCCCGGTCGATTCGACGACGACGTCGACGCCGAGCTCGCGCCACGGGAGCGTCGCCGGATCCTTGAGCGCGCACACGCGGATCTCGCGTCCATCCACGAAGATCGCCTCGCCCTTCGCCACGACTTCCGCCTTGAGCGTTCCGTGCACGGAGTCGTGCTTCAAAAGGTGGGCCAGGGTCTTCGCATCGGCCAGGTCGTTGACGCCGACGACCTCGATGTCCTTCGACTCCAGAGCCGTCCGGAAGAATACGCGACCGATCCGACCGAACCCGTTGACGCCGACACGAACGCTCATGGGCAAACTCCTTGTGGGAACCGTGGGAAAGTCCAGCTCGCCAAATTATACGGCCGCGTGGACGACACGGGCAACTGTTAGAACCCCGACACGGAGCACCCCGGCGTCCCGCAGTGCTCGCGCGCAGGCGTCGAGCGTCGCGCCGGTTGTGAGGATATCGTCGACGACGAGAACGTGGCGGCCGGCGACGCGAGGGGACGCCCGGAACGCTCCGCGAACGTTTGCGCGGCGTTCCACGGCAGAGAGGTCGCTCTGCGGTCGGGTGGGTCGGATGCGCGCGAGCCACCGTGGCCTGGTCGGCACCTCGAGCCGCCGGCCGATCCGCCGGGCGAGCAAGGCGGCTTGATTGAACCCGCGCTCCCGCTCACGCTCGCGCGCGAGCGGCACCGGGATCAGCGCCTCGATGCCGTCGGGCAGCGACGCGAGACATTGCTCGGCCGCGAGCTCGCCGAGCGGACCCGCCAGGGCGCGGCGGCCGGAGAACTTGAGGGCGTGGAGCGCTTCGCGAAGCTGGCCCTCGTAGACCGCCGCCGACCGTGCGTAGTCGTAGTGCGGCGGAGTCGCGGTGCACGCCGCGCACGGGGACACGGCGGAGGCGACCCACGCGGCCGGCTGGGTCACCCACTCGCCCGATTCGCAGCGCTCCACGCCGCGGGTGGTCGGTGACGCGGCGCCGCACACGGGGCACCACGGGTCGCCCAGACGGGTGATGGCGCTCCAGCACGTTCCGCAGAGAGGATCACGCCGGCCGGCGCCGAGGAGCGTCTGGCACACCGGACAGAGCGCCGGGAACACCAGGTCGAGCGCCGCCAGGGTGAAGCTCGAGAGCACGGAAGGCGGGTGCTACGCCCCGGCGGCGCGCAGCGAGTTCCAGCGACGACACTGAGCGCAGCGGTCCTGCCACATCGGCGCCGCCGCCCCGCACGCCTCGCACCGAAACGGCCAGTCGAACGCGTGGCCGAGCAGGAGGGCGCGGCGATATTCCTCGAACGCCTCTCGGGTCTCGCCGCGACGCTCGAAGACCGCGCCGAGGAGCGCGTGGACCACCGCCGAGCCGGGCGCGCGCACCTCGACCTTCTCGAACTGGTCCGCGGCCTCGTCGAGCATCTCCAGCTCGAGGAAGACGCGGCCGAGCGCCACGGCGAGCGCGCGACGCGCTCTTGAAGTGCGAGAGCGCCCCGCCGGCATTGGCGCGCGCGAGCTCGGCGCGGCCGAGCTCGTAGTAGATGGCGGCCAGCTGCTCGGTCTCGGGCGAGCGCTCGGTCGAGCCGGCGGCGCCGAGGATCCGCTGCTGGATGTCCAGCGCCTCGCGCCAGCGCCCGCCCTCGACGGCGAGGTCGCGGAGGCCGCGCAGCGCCCCGAGATGATCGCGCCGCGTCTGGAGGATGAGCCGGAAGGTGGTCGCGGCCTCGTCCCGGCGGCCGAGTCGCCGCGCTTCCTCGGCGCGGCGGAGGAGCTCGACGGTGGGCGAGTCGTCGGCCTCGTGGCGCCGGCCCGCGCCGACCTTGAACAGGCTCTTGAGGGTCAGACCGAGCGAGAGCA
>QHSQ01000265.1 GCA_003221615.1 Candidatus Rokuibacteriota bacterium
CCTTGAGGCCATATTTCTCAAGGAAAATCGCACCTTGCGCGCGCAATCTGACCGTAGATCTCAGCAAACCCGCGGACCTGGGCCGCGTACGTGTACGGCTCGGCCGAGCGCCTGGCCGCCCCGACGAGGTCGGCGGCCGGGCGCTCTCGAAATCGCTCGAGCGCCGAGGTGATCGCGCGCGCGTCGGTCGGCTCGACGACGGCCCCGTTGACACCTTCAGCGATCACCTCGGCGCCTCCGGCGCGGGCGCTCGCCACCACCGGCAGTCCCGAGGCGAGCGCCTCCAGGTGGACGTTGCCGAACGGCTCGTACCGGCTCGGAAGCACCGCGATGTCGGCGCCGGCATACCAGCGCTCGGGATCGGCCCGGGCGCCGAGCCAGACCACCCGCTCGCCGATCCCCAGCCGCGAAGCCAGAGACTGGTATTCGCCGGCGTGACCCTTGCCGAGAACGACGAGACGGCTGCCGCGATCGGAAAAGGCCGCGAACGCCTCGACGGCGGTCGCGAGACCCTTGCGCGCGAACCCGCTGCCCACGAAGAGAACGGTGAACGCGCCCGCGGCAATCCCGGCCTCGCCCCGCACGGCCTCCCGGTACCGCGGACGATTCTCGGGATGGAAGCGCTCGAGGTCGACACCGTTGTAGACGACGGCGATCCGGCTCGGCGCCACACCGTACAGCGCTTCGATCTGGCGCCGTCCGGCCTCGGCGATCGCGACGATGCGCGGCGTGCGTGCGAAGACGCGGCGCTCGAGCGCCAGAACGATCCGATGGTAGAGGCCGCGCGCGCTCGGACGTGCTTCGCTCGCGAGATAGGCCCGATGGCATCCCTCGCCGGCGCGATAAACGTCCTGACGGAGTGTCCGCTCGTGGCTCTGGACCACGTCCCAGCTCCCGCGCGCCACCGCGCGCCGGGCACTCACGGCGAGCGCCAGGACGCGTGCGGCCGACGGCAGCGGTGGTAAGGACAGGGTGTGAAGCGTCACCCCCCGCGTCGACGCCTGGCCGGGCGGGCTCAGGAGGTGGACGTCGTAGCCGTGATCGACGAGCGCGCCGACCAGACCTGCCGTCGCGCGCTCGACGCCGCCGTGGAAGACGAATGGCCGCGCGATGATCAGGAGCTTCACGAGGGCGATTTCAGCTGGTCGAGAAGCGGGAACAGGATCGAGCGCGCGACGCGAAAGCTGTAGCGGACCTCGCAGCGCGCGCGCGCGCGGCGGCCGAGGGTCGCGGCTTCGTCGGCGTCATCGAGCAAGCGCTTGATCGCGCCGGCGAGCGCCGGGACGTCGCCGGGCTCGACCACGAGGCCGCAGCCCTCGAGGATCTCGGGAATCATCGAGACCGACGTCGAGACGATGGGACGACCGAGCGCCATCGCGTCGAAGAGCTTGGCGGGCACCTGCCCGACGGTGTCGGTGGTGGCCCGTTGCGGTACCGCGACGACGTCGGCGGCGACGAGATAGCGCGGCACGTCGTCGAACGGGATCTCACCGATCACCCGCACGTGCGAGGCCGCCGACCAGCGCGGCGCGCCGCTCCGCGCCGGATCGACGCCCACGAGCGTCAGGATAACGCCGGGGCCGAGCGAGCCGACCGCCGCGACCAGGTCGTCTACTCCCTTATGGCCTCGCGGCGTCCCGAGAAACATGACGACCTTGCGGTCGCCCACGCCGAGCCGCGCGCGCGCGGCGCGCCCGTCGTAGCGGGCGGGGTCCCAGGCTTCCGTGTCGCGCACATGCGGCAGCAGCGTCCCGCCGAAACGGCGCTCCAGGAAGCGCGAGGCCACGGTGATCGCATCCGCGCGAGACACGAGCTTCTCGACGAGCCACGTCCACGGCAGCCCGTTCGGATTGGCGAGGTTGAGAGCACGACCGGTCCGGCCCCAGGCGCCGGAGCGCGAGAAGAAGCCGACCTCCCAATCGTCGATGTCCAGCACGAGCGGCCGCTTGCGCCGGGCCCGGGCGAGTAGCCCGAGCCCGAAGCTCGTGGGGCGTGGCTTGGAGGCGATGAGAACGTCGCCGTCGACGAGCTCGAGCAGCGCCGGAATGCGCTGGGCGAAGCCGGGATAGCGGCCGGCCTTCACGCTACGCTGCGCGATCGCCCCTGTCCTGGCCGGCATCCAGACATCCGCGCCGAACCGGGGCCCCACCACCTCGACCTCGTAGCGCGACGACAGCAGACGCGCGAGCAGGTCCGCGCGACCCGTCGCATTGTCCGACAGGTCGGCGGCGAGGACGGAGACCTTCACGCGGCTCCGGCGGCGACGAGGCGCGCGTAGCGGTCCTCGAGCGCGGACGCGACGCGAGCCCCCGAGTACCGCTCTTCGACGAGCCGGCGTCCGGCCTGCCCCAGCCGCGCGGCGGTGGCGGGATCACGAACGAGCCGCTCCAGCGCCTCGGCCAGGGCCTGAGCGTCGCCCGCCGGGACCAACGCCGCGTGCTCACGGTCGGTCAGCACCTCGGGCACGACGCCGACCCGCGCCGCGATCAGCGGCCGCCCGGCCGCGAGGTACTCGAAGATCACGCGCGACATCCCATCTGAATCGAGCGGCGTGTAGAGCACGACGTCGAGCGCGGCGAGGATCGCGGTCAGATCGTCCACGAAGCCAGCGAACGTGAACTGCGGGCCGAGTCCGGCGCGCTCGATCGCGTCGCGAACACGAGGCTCCATGGGCCCGCGCCCGACGAAGACGAAATGCGGACGCACGCCGCGTGCCGCCAGGCGCGCCGCGGCCTCGACCACGATCTCGTGGCCCTTCATGATGCGCAGGCCGGCGATCATGCCGACCAGCGGACGGTCCGGCCGTCCGCCGAGGCGCGTGTAGGTCTCGGGATCACGCGGCCGCGGATGGTAGCGCTCGGTATCGGCGCCGCCCGGCAGCGCGGCGACGCGGTCCGGATCGACGAGGCCGGCGGCGACGTACTGGCGCCTGATGGCTTCGGTCACCGTCACCACGAACGCGGTGCCGCGCCGGTAGAGCCAGCGGTTGGCCGCGTGGGGCCTCACCGCCTGCGCGATGTGACGCGTCCTCACGATGGGGCGAGGCGTGGGAACCAGGCGGTTCGCCACGGCGGCCAGCCAGTGCTCCTTGCCGCGATGCACGTGGATCACGTCCACATCGGACAGCATCGCCCGGAGGCGGCGAAGATCGCCGCCGTCGGCCACGGGATGCACACCGCCCGCCAGGGACAGCGTGGTCACACGCTCGACGCCTTCGCGTCGCGCCCGATCGATCACGCGCGCCTCGGTTCCCACGCGGCAGCCGAGCGTCACCAGGTGGCCGCGCCGCTCGAGCTCCCGCGTGATCCGGGCCGCCCAGTACGCGTCGGACGACCATCCGCGACAGGACATCAGCTGGAGAATCTTCACCAGAGACCCTGATAGACGCGCTCGACCGTCTCGACCGAGCGCTCGGCGCTGAACCGCTCCTCCGCGCTGGCGCGCCCGGCGCTGCCCATCGCCCGGCGCCGCTCCGGGTCACCCAGGATCGTCTCGAGCGCCCGAGCCACGCTGTCCGGCTCGTCGTCGTCGATCAGGAGCCCGGTCTCGCCGTGCACGACCGTCTCCGGGAGCGCGCCGACCCGGCGCGCGATGACGGGACGCGCCGCCGCCATCGCCTCGAGCGCGGCGCGGCACGACTCGTCGGAGCCCGCGGCCATCAGCGCGAAGCAATCCGCGGCGGCGAGGACCGAGGGTAAGTCGGCGTCACGATAGCCCGTGAAGATCACGTGACCGCCGAGCCCGAGGTCGGCCACGAGCGCATCGAGACGAGACCGCGTCTCCCCTTTTCCGACGAGCAGGAGGCGCGCGCCCGGCATCCGGTCGGCCAGGAGCCGGAAGCCCGAGAGCAGAAGCTCGTGCCCCCGGTTGGTCGCCAGACGCGCGACCGAGACGACGACCGGCGCGTCGCCGAGCTTGAACTCCCCGCGGATCGGCGTCGGATCCGCCTGCGCTGTGAACCGCGTCAGGTCGACCGCTCCCGGAATCCAGAAGATGCGGTCCGGCGCGATACCCGCCTCGCGACACCGGGACTCGATCACCCGCGACACGGCGAACACCGCGGCGGTCCGGCGATAGAGCGTGGACCCGAGCCGGTCGCGTCGGACCGCGCGCAGGTTGTGGAAGGTTCGCACGACGGGCGTTCGGCCGCCCTGCGCCCGCTTGGGCCGCGTGAGTACGGCGAGCCAGTGATCGTGCGAGTGATGCGTGTGCACGATGTCCACGTTCTCGTCGCGGATGAGCGACCGCACCCTCAGCACGTCGCGGGCGAGCGCCCGTGGCCCGAGGCGAGCGTCCATGTGCAGCCCGTCGACCACCTCGAGACCCGCTTGCTTCGCCTTGGTCTCGAAGCGATCGCCTGGGATCAGCCCGAGCAGGACGCGGTGACCGCGGGCGCGGAGGCCGGAGACGAGGTGGATGATCGGATCGGCGCTGCCGGTCCACCAGCGGTTTGCGGCCAGGTGCAGGACCGTCAGCCGCGTCACGAGGTCCCCGACAGGAGCGCCGCGACCCTCTCGCCCACGGCGGCGGCCGAGATCCCGCGCATGCAGGGATGCTCGATCGGGCACACGCGGTAGAAGCACGGCGCGCACGGCACGAGGTGGCGCACCACGGCCACGCGTCCTCGCGGTGCGCTCCGCGCGGGATCGGTCGGCCCGAAGAGGACGACGACCGGCGTGCCGAGCGCGGCGGCCAGATGCGCCACGCCCGTGTCGCCCGAGACGAGCACGGCCATCTCCGCGAGCACCGACGGCAGCAGATCCGGACTGTCGCGCCCGACGAGGCTCACCGCCGAAATCCGCTCCAGCACGTCGGCGACCAGCGCCGCATCCGTTGGCGCTCCCAGAAGCACGGGCACGACGCCCAGCTCGGGTGCGAGGCGACAGAACTCGACGATCCGCGCGCGGACCCAGACCTTGGCCGGCCCGAACGCCGCGCCCAGGTGAACGCCGACCATCGGCTTACCCTCGGCCGCTCCGCTCTGATGGAGCAGATCGCGCGCGCGCTGTCGACCGTCCGCATACGGCTCGGGCGGTGTCAGGCGCGGCTCGCGCCCGGTCGTGACCGCTCCGAGCAACTCCACCAGTCGCAGATATTCGTCGATCTGATGCACTCGGGGCTCTGGCAAGGGGGCAGACTCGGTGAGGAGCCAGCGGCGTCCGTCACCCGCGAATCCGATCCGCCGCCGGCCGCCCCAGTACATCGCGGTCGCCGCGGCCTCGAACGAGTTCGGGAAGAGCACGACCGTGTCGCTCGCAAAGCTCCGGACCGTGTCGGCGGCGCGGAGTCTCGGACCCCACGCGCGCGGGTACGCGACGAGCACGTCGCCCAGCCCCTGGCCGGCAAGCATCCCGACCCAGGGGCCGGCCAGCAGGACCTGGGCCTCGGGAAACGTATCGCGGACCGAGCGGATCGCCGGCACTGCCATCACGGTGTCGCCGAGCCAGTTCGGGAGGCGGACCGCGATCTTCACGGGCACGCGCGCCGGAACGCTTGCCGCCATGCGGTCTCGCCCGTCTGGACGACGAGCCGAACGCTCAAGACGTAGAGCGGCCGGCGCGGCAGCCGCAGTCGTCGCAAACGCACCCAGTCCTTCTCGGTCGTGATCAGCGCGTCGGCCCCGAGCTCGCCGGCGCGCGCGTCGAGCCTGGACAGATCGTCGAGCGAGTACCAGTGATGATCGGCGAAGGCCGACATGTCCTTCACCTCGACGCCGGCGCCCCGCAGCGTCTCGGCGAACGCCGCCGGCGCGGCGATGCCCGCGAACGCGGCCAGACGTTTGCCGGCGAGCTCGGCGATCCGGACGGCGCGCATCCGGCCCGCCTCCCAGCACTCGGCGGGAGCCAGGGTGGCCGTGACGACGGGAACCCGCGGCGCGTGCTCGTCGACGGCGTCCACGACTTCGCGCGCGTCGCCGAGGTCGAGCGCTCCGGTGGCCACCACGAGGTCCGCCCGCGCGAGCGCGCGCAGCGGCTCTCGCAGCGGGCCGGCCGGAAGCAACCGTCCGTTGCCCCAGGGCCGCCGCGCGCGCGCCATCACGATCTCGAGGTCTTTCTTGAGCGTCCGGTGCTGGAAGCCGTCGTCGAGGACGATCGCGGTCACGCCGAATCGCTCGATCGCGACACGGGCGGCGTCGTGACGGTTCGAGCCGACGACGACGGGAATTCCCGGCAGTCGGCGCGCGAGCAGGAAGGGCTCGTCCCCCGATTCCTCCGGGTCGAGCCGGATCGAGGCGGCGTCGGCGACGATCTGGACTCCACGCGTGCTGCGCCCGTAGCCGCGGCTGACGACCGCCGGACGGTGACCGAGCGCCGCGAGCGACTGGACCGCCACCTCGACGGCGGGCGTCTTGCCCGTGCCGCCGACGGTGAGGTTGCCGATGGACACGACCCGGCAGGGCAACGCGCGCGACCGCAGCACGCCGCGCCCGTAGAGCCATTCGCGCGCGCCGAGGAGACCGCGGTAGCCGCCGCCGGCGACCGCCAGCATTCGCGCCGGTCCCGTGGCGAAGCCCTCCTCCCAGCCGCGGACGAAGCGCTCTCGAGAATTCACGCGCGGCCCTCGGGATACAGATACCGTCCGACCAGATCGAGCGTCTCACGCACGGCGCCGTGCCGCGAGGCGACGGCTTCGAACCCGGCGTCGCCCAGCTTCAGCCGGAGATCCGGGTCGGCCAGGAGCCGTCGCAGCTCGCGGGAGAGGTCGGGCGCGTCGCGAACGACGATCGCGCCGCCGGCCGACTCGAGCAGGCCCGCCGACTCGCGAAAGTTCGTGGTGTGGGGACCGATCAGCACCGGCTTGCGTCGCTGAGCGGCTTCGAGGACGTTGTGGCCCCCCATCGGGACCAGGCTCCCTCCCACGAACACGACGTCGGCGATCGAGTACAGCATCGCGAGCTCGCCGACGGTGTCGAGGATGACGACGGGCGGCACCGGGCCGGCGGTGCTCGTCACCGCAGCGGGAAGCTCGCTACGGCGCACCGACGGCCAGCCGCGCCGCTCCAGGAATGCCTGCACCTCGCGCGTTCGCTCCGGGTGCCTCGGCGCGATCACCAGCACGAGCTCCGGGAACTCGCCCAGCGCGGCGCGGTGCGCGTCGAGCACGGGCCCCTCCTCGCCCGGGTGGGTGCTTCCGGCAACCCACACGCGCTGGCCGGGAGCGAGCGCGAGGAGCCGGCGCCAGAGCTCGCCCGAGCCCGACGGATCGGCGACGGAGGCATCGACCTTGATATTGCCCGTGACGACGACCCGCTCGGGGTGGGCGCCGAGCGCGATGATACGCCGCGCGTCCTCGTCGGACTGCATGGCGAAGATGCGAACGTTGGCGAGGACCGAGGCCATGAAGCGCCGAATCAGGCGATAGCGACGATAGGATCGATCGGAGATCCGTCCGTTGGCGACCATCACGGGCACGCCACCAGACGCGAGCGCGCGCAGGGTGTTCGGCCAGAGCTCGGTCTCCATGCAGATCAGGAATGCTGGATTGATCGACGCCACTGCACGCCTCGCGACCGAGGGGAAGTCGAGCGGGAAGAACCGATGCGTCGCCAGCCCGGCGAATCGCTCGCGGACGATCTGCGCTCCAGTGCTCGTGACGGTCGTCATCACCAGCGGCAGCTCCGGGTGCAGACGCCGAAGCCCCTCGACGAGCGGCGCCGCGGCAATCGCCTCACCCACGGACACCGCGTGAACCCAGCCGGTCGGCTCGCCGGCACGCGGCCCCTCCCGTCCGAGCCGCGCCCGCGCGTTGAGCGGCACGCCGCGCGTGAGCCGTCGCGCCAGGGCGGCCGGCAGAAATACCGTGACGAGACCGACAAACGCGATGGCGGTATAGAGCGCGTACATCAGGCGCTCACCAGCCGGTCGGCCGCGGCGGTCGCCTCGTCCAGGCCGCGTTCGAGCTCCTTGCGCGCGCGCTCGCGATCGGCGTCGCGGGCGATCGACGTCATGGCGCCGAACACCAGGGCCGCACGCGCGAACGGCGAGGGAATCTGGAACTCGTCCCAGGTCGCCAGCCGCCACGCCGGACGGGCGGCGAATCCGAGGGGCACCACCGGCGCGCCGGTGATCGCCGCCAGCGCGACGATGCCGGAGCCGAGCTGCCCCCGCGGCCCGCGCGGCCCGTCGGGCGCGAGCGCGACATCGCGGCCGGCGCGCACGGCCGTCACGAGAGCTCGCAGCGCTCCCGCCCCGCCCCGCGACGACGAGCCGCGGACAACCTCGAGGCCGAAGCGACCGGCATAGTCCGCGATGAGGCCGCCGTCGCGTGAGCGGCTCGCCAGCACGCTGACCGCGCGCGCGCCGTCGCTCCGGCGCAGACGGGCGTTGAGCCAGGGCACCATGAGGATTCGGCCGTGCCAGACGCAGTAGATGAGCGGTCGCGCGGCCGTCCAGCTCGGCGCCAGCATGTCCACACCCTCCGCGCGGAGCCGCAGCGTCGCTCCGAGGAGCCGAACGAGCCCCGCGGCGATCGGCGGCGCGAGCGCGAGCAGCGGATTCATCGGGCGCTCCGGCGGCACGACGCGATCATGCGGCCCCCGCCCGGGCGAGGACGAATCGCGCCGCGCGCGCTCCGACGCCCGGCTCGCCGAGCTGGCCGACGAGCTCGCTGAACGCCGCGCGCTGCGTCTCCCGGGCGGCGGCATCGGTCAAGAGACTCAGGGCCTCGCGGGCCAGGCGTGCGCTCGTCGTCGTCCGCCGATAGAGCTCGGGGACGACGGCGCGCCCGAGCGTGAGGTTGGCGAGGCTCACCCACGGCACACGGATCAGCAGGCGGACCATCAGCTCACTCACGAGCGACAGACGGTAGCAGACGACCATCGGCGTGCCGAGTAGCGCCGTCTCGAGCGTGACCGTGCCGGAGGTGACGAGCGCCAGGTCGGCCGCGCGGATGACTGCGTGCGTCTGGTTGTCGACGATCTCGACGGGCGGACCGCCGGCGAGGTGTTGCGCGACGAGGTCTCGCTCGATCGTGGGGGCCAGGCCGAGCACGAATCGCGTCCCCG
>QHSQ01000266.1 GCA_003221615.1 Candidatus Rokuibacteriota bacterium
AATGGTGCCTGGCTGTGTCTTACGCACTTCGACATTCGTCTCACCGCGACAAGGGCGCCGCTGGATCAGGCTTCTTCTTCTCGGGCTGCTCCCTAGCGAGCGGTCAACGCGCGCTGGGCGAAGGCCGACGCACGACGGAGGTAGTTCTTCGCTGACACCGCGAGCCGGTCGCGCACGGCCTTCCACGCCGCACGCGAGAAAGCCGGACAGCAGGTGGCGACCCTTCGCCATCTCGGGCTTGGTCACGATGCTGCCGTCCGCACGCCGCGCCGATGATCGTCCGGCGCGGCGGCAAGAGTGGTGACGTATTCGGCTGCGCTTGCCGGGACCACGGCGAGGGGCGGGGCTGCTCGAATCGCTCGTCGGTGCCGTACCGCGAGGCGCACGAGGCGGTCATCGGCGCGCTTCGCCGGACCTTCTCACCGGAGTCGTTCGAGGCGCACATTGCCCGGCTCGCCCAGGATACCGAGGCGCGCGACCGCCGCAGCGCCGAGCGCGATCACCTGCTGGCCGAAATCCCCAAGTTGGCCGCCGCCGAAACCAAACTGGCAAAGCGGGTTGCGGTGACCGACGATGTCGAGGCGCTGGTGGCACAACTCAAGGCGCTGCAGGCTGAGCGCAAGGCCGCCGAGGCGCGCGTGGGGGAGCTTGAGGGAATCGAGCTTGACCTGCGCGCGGACCAGGCGCAGGTCGCAGCGCTTCAGGCGACGTGGGGCGAGTGGTCGAAGCTGCTGGCGGCTCACGAGGCCAACCTAAGCGTCATCTCAGGCGGCATGGGGCGTGGTAGCATCGCCGTCGACGAGAACGAGCTATGGAATAGCCCGGCGGCCCTGCGCTGCATGGGGATTGACGAGAAGTACGGCGGCCCTCACCCGATCGTCCCGCCCATCTCTGGCGGTTCAGACGCGCCGTGGGTGTGCGCGACGGTCAGGGCTCGGTGCGTAGCGGCGCTCTAGGTGACGCCTCTGCGGAGACCGCGGGCGCCGAAGAGGAGCAGGGCTGCGGCGACCCATGCGAGCGCGCCGTCGAACAGGAAGGCGCCGGGGATGCTGACTGCGGCCAGGGCGCCGCTGGCGAGCGGGCTGGCCGCCGTGCCGATCTGAAGCCCGAGCCCCAGCCAGCCGAATGCCGCGCCGCGATGCTCGGCGGGCACGATGGCGGCGCCCAGCGAGTAGGTCAACGTGATCGCGGCGCCAAGGCAGAGGCCGGTGAGCAACCGCAGCACCAGCAGCATCGGCCAGCCCCGCGGCAGCGCCATCGTCGCGCAGAGTGGACCGCCGATGAGCAGCCCGATCAGCAAGATTCGCGCGGCGGGCACCTCGCGCGCGAGCCGCGCGGCGACGTTGGCCGAGGTCGTCGCGGCGATCGCGCCGATCGAGACGATCGCGCCCGAGATGGCCGCGATCTTCTCGATGCCGGGCAGGTGGGCCACTTGCAGCGGGATCAAGAGCGCCAACCCACGATCGATGAACTGCGCCACGAAGAGCAACGCCATCACCGTGGCGAAGTGGGGATACTCGAACACCTGTCGGACCGGCACCTTCTGCGCCGGCTGCCGAGGCGTTCCCGGGGCGCCCGGCGAAACCTCCTGGAACAGGACGATCAGCCCGATGAGCGCCAGCGCGCAGAGTCCCGCCGTCGCGAAGAACGCATAGCGGATCCCGAAGTGCGAGGCGACGTAGCCACCGATGGCGGGCCCGACCGCGACGCTCAGGAGCTGCGCCGACTGCACCATGCCGATCGCGGCGGGCACCTTGTCCTTGGGAGCCGAGGTCGTGGCCAGCGCCATCACCATCGGCGTGAACCCGGCGAAGAGGCCCATGACCACCCGCGCCAGGAAGAGTTGCTCGACCGACGTGACCAGCCCCATCGCCGCGACGATGACGACGAAGCCGACCAGTGAGCGGATCAGCATCATCTTGCGGCCGAAGCGATCGGCGAGACGGCCGAAGACCGGCGACAGGATCCCCGACATCGCGGGGGTGACCGCGGCCTGCAGGCCCGCCCACAGGGCGATCTTGGCGGGATCGGTCACGCCGAGCTCACGGATGTAGAGCGGCAGGAACGGCGAGAAGAACTGGAAGCCCACGAAGGAGATGAAGACGGTGAGGGTGAGCGCCCAGACGTTGCGCCGCCAGTCGTTCGGCAGGAAGCTCCTCATGCGCCGGAGGTGTCGTGCTCGCGGGCCAGCATCTCGGCGAGCCTGAACTTCTGCACCTTGCCGGTGGCGGTCACCGGCAGCTCGTTCCGCCGCATGAGACGAAACTCCTGCGGCACCTTGAACGCGGCGAGCGCCGCCTTGCAGAAGGCGCGGAGCGCCTCGGGCTCGGCCTCGCGGCCGTCGTGGAGGACGACGACCGCGGCGAGGATCTCTTCCTTTCGCGGATCCGGGAGCCCGACGACGTATGCCTGCTCGACGGCGGGATGGCCGAGCAGCACCTCCTCCACCTCGAGCGGCGCGACGTTGATCCCGCCGGTCTTCACCATCTCCTTGATCCGGCCGCGGAACCTGAGACGGCCGTCGTCGCCGATCGCGCCGAGATCGCCCGTGACCAGGAAGCCCTCGGCGTCGAAGGCCGCCGCGTTCTTGTCCGGGTCCTTGTAGTAGCCGGGCGTCAGATAGCCGCGCACGAGGATCTCGCCGACCTCGCCTGTCGGCAGCGGTCGCCGCGTCTGTCGGTCGACGATGCGGATCTCCATGCCGGGCAGCGGAAAGCCGACGGTGGACCGGCGCACGTCGGGCGAATCGTGAGCGTCCGTGACGCTGCAGTTGCCGTAGGTCTCGGTGAGGCCGTAGACGTTGCAGATCTCGCGCACGCCGAGATCCATCACCATCTGCATCGCCGGCGGCGGGCCGATGGCGGCGCCGGTCCGGAGCGACGACAGATCGCGCCGCGCGCGATCCGGGTGCTCGGTGAGGGCCAGCGCGATGTTCGGCGTGCCGTAGTAGACCGAGCAGCGCTCGCGCTCGATCAGCGCGAGCGCGGCGCCCGGCTCGAGCGCTTCCTGGAGGACGATCGTGCCGCCGTGGGTCATCACCGTCAGCAACGCGTTCGCGCAGCCGAAGCTCCAGAAGAGGGAGATCCCCATCCACATGCGGTCCGCCGGCGTCAGATGCTGGCGCTCGCCGATGTTCCACATGTTCTCGATGAGGCCGCCGTGCGCGAGCTGGACGCCCTTCGGCGTCGAGGTCGTCCCCGACGTGTAGAGGATGTAGGCGACGTCGTCGGCCTTGACGGCGCGCTGCGCGGCGTCGAGCTCGGCGTCGCCGACGGCGGCGCCGAGGTCCCGGAGCGAATCGAACGCCGTCAGCGGGCCGTGCCGCTCGCCGTCGACGACCACGACCCGGGCGAGATTCGGCAGGCGTGGGGAGCCCGGACCGCCCAGCTCGGCCAGCATACCCAGATAGTCCTGGCCGGCGAAGCGCGCGATCGTGATGAGGGTTGTCGTGTCGCAGTGGTCGAGCACGTAGCCGAGCTCGCGGGCGCGCGACCACGTGCTGACGGGCACGAGCGTGGCGCCGAGCATGGTGACGGCGAAATCGATCACCAGCCACTCCGGCCGGTTGCCCATCAAGAGAGCAACCTTGTCACCCCGTCTGATTCCGAGCCGGAGGAGCCCCTTCGCGAGCCGGCGGGCCCGCGCGCGCGTCTCGGCATAGCTGATCCGCTCGCCGCCGCCGACGATCAGCTCGTGAGCCGGGTCGCGCGCGGTGATCTCGTCGAGCAGGTCGGGCAGGGTGCGGCTCCGCGGATGGGCCACGACTCATCATAAGCCGACGCGCCGTTCATCCGGTATAGTGGCGCGGTTGACTCCGCACGCGCTCGCGCTGTCCAGCGCCATGTGCTCCGCCGTCGCGACGATGCTGATCCAGCGCGGCCTCAAGCGCTCGAACTTCTACGCGGGGTTCTGGCTCAACGTCGCCGTCGGCGCGGTGGGGCTCTGGTCGGCCGTCCTCTTGCTCGTCCCGCGTGATCAGTACAACTGGCACGCCGCGCCGTACTTCATCGCGTCTGGCGTCGTCGGCACCGCGGCGGGCCGACTCTTCCGCGTCGCCGCGATCGAGAAAGTCGGCGCCTCCGTCTCCGCGGCGATCCTCAACCTGGCGCCGCTCATCTCCACCGTGCTCGCCATCCTGTTGCTGGGCGAGCGGATCACGGTGGCGATTCTCACCGGCACGCTCGTCGTGGTCCTCGGGACCATCCTGCTCTCGGTGAGCGGGCGATACGTCGGGTTTCGGCCGCGCGATCTCGTCTATCCGTTCGTCTCGGCCATGTGCTTCGGCGTGGTCGCGATCCTCCGCAAGCTCGGCCTCGGCCTCGCCGGGCCGCTCTTCGACTCGGCCATCAACATCACGGCCGCCCTGATCGCGGCCACCGCCTTCGTCCTCGCTTCGGGCCACCTGGGCGCGCTCCGATACGACAGGCGGAGCTTCCTCTATTTCGCCGGCGGCGGCGCCTTCGAGAACACCGGCGTCTTTCTGCTGATCTTCGCGCTCGGCCTCGGCGAGGTGAGCGTGGTCGTGCCGTTGGCCGGAACGTCGCCGCTGTTCGTGCTCCTCCTGGCCTACTGGTTTCCAAGCGGGATCGAACGGCTGAGCTGGCGTCTGGTCACCGGCGCGGTGCTGATCGTCCTCGGCGTGTTCCTGCTCACCGGCTGGGGCATCGGCCGCCTCGGGTGAGGCGCATCCTGGCTTGACGCGCCGTCGCGCGCGGCGCTACGCTGCGCGCCATGTCATGGGCCCATCCGCAGTATCTCGTCGAGACCGAGTGGCTGGCGGCGAACCTCGAGGACCCGGCCCTGCGCGTGCTCGAGTGCACGACGATCCTTCACCCGCTGCCGGACAGCGGCTACAAGGCCGAGTCCGGACGCGCGTCGTGGGCGGCCGGCCATATCCCGCGTAGCGGGTTCGCGGATCTGACCGACGATCTTTGCGACCGCACGGCCGCGACGCTCTACATGATGCCGCCCACCGAGCAGATGGCGGCCTCGATGGCGGGGCTCGGGGTCGGCGAGGGGACGCGCGTCGTCCTGTACGACCGCGCGGTGAACATGTGGGCCGCGCGCGTCTGGTGGATGCTGCGCGCGGTCGGGTTCGATCAGGCGGCGGTGCTGAACGGCGGCTGGAAGAAGTGGACCCTGGAGGGCCGCCCGACGTCGACCGCGCCGTGCGCCTATCCGCCGGCGCGCTTCGTCGCGCGGCCGCGTCCCGAGCTGTTCGTCGGCAAGGGCGCGGTGCTCGCGGGTCTCGGCGAGCGCGCCACGTGCGTCATCAACGCGCTCTCGGAAGAGCAGCATCGCGGCACCGGTGGGGTGGCCTACGGCCGCCCGGGCCGCATCGCCGGCAGCGGCAACGTTCCGGCCCGCGCGCTGGTCGATCCGACGACGCACGCCTATCTCGCGCCCGACGTCCTGCGCCGGCGATTCGCGGATGCGGGCGCGCTCTCCGCCGGCAGGGTGATCACGTATTGCGGCGGTGGTATCGCCGCCAGCAGCGACGCGTTCGTGCTCACGCTCCTCGGCCACGAACAGGTCTCGGTGTACGACGCCTCGCTCTCCGAGTGGGCGCGGGACCCGTCCTTGCCGATGGAGACCGGCTAAGATCGAGTTCTCGAAAGGAGCCAGGCATGACGAGCAAGAAGGGCACGGGGCTCATGATGGTCTGGACCGATATTCCGGCGGACAAGGAGAAGGAGTTCAACCGCTGGTACAACGAGGAGCATCTGGCCGAGCGTCTCCAGCTGCCGGGATTCTTGAACGGCGCGCGGTACGAAGCGGTCAAGGGCGGACCCAGGCATCTGGCCGTCTATGAGCTCGAGAACGTCGCGGCGCTGGAGACCGACGCCTACAAGCGCGTCCGCGCCAACCCGACGCCGTGGACCAAGAAGTTTTCGCCGGAGGTCATCGGGACCAACTTCATCCGCAACGTCTACACGCTGATCCATCCCAAGAGCGTGACCCCGCAGGTGGCCGACAGCCCGATGGCGCCGGCGCTGCAGCTCGGACGGATGGACGTGCCGCCGGAGATCGACGCCGACTTCAACACCTGGTACAACACGATCTACATTCCAAACTACGAGAAGGTCCCCGGCGTCATCCGCGGGCGGCGCTTCCGTGCCGTGACGGGCACGCCGACCTATCTCACGTTCTACGAGTTCCAGAACCCGAAGGTCTCGGAGACGCCGGCCTGGCTCGCCCAGCGGGACATCGCGCCGGAGACGCAACGCATCCGGCCTCACATGCGTCACGCGCAGGGCTCGCCGGGCGTCTACGTCAAGACGTTCGAGCTCGGCGCCTAGAGGCGCGGCCTCGCCTGGGGGCCTCGGAGGGAGCGACTGTCGCTCCCTCCGAGGCCCCCACCGAATTGGCTCGGTGATTCGCACTCGATTCGATTGCGCCGGCAAAGCCGGCGCTCGAACGCGAGCGCGCCGATTGCGCAGGGCGTCTAATTGGCCGGGACGGGCTCGGTCGCGACGCGCAGGCGGACGAAGTAGTCCTTGAAGCGCTCGACGTCCGACTCGGAGACCATGTCGGACACGATGAAGCAGGCCAGGTCACCCTGGCGCCACACCCAGGCCGAGAATCCACTGTCGCTCATGAGGGCCGGTCGCCACCGGTTTTCGATCTGCACCCGCCGCGACTCGGGGAGCGGCAGGCCCGGCCACGGCAGGACGGTGTAGTTCACCAGATGACCGTCACCGTCACGGTAGTAGAGCGCCATGCCGCGGCGCCCCTCGAGGTAGACCGGCTCGGCTCCGACGAACACGAGCCGATCGTCGCCGACGAAGAACTTGCGCAGCCCGATGCCCGATTCCTGGGTGAGCCACGGCAGCGCCGTCGGGACCACTTCGGGACGTCGCGCACCCCACATCAACGCGCGGGTGTGCTCGGCCACGACGGAGCGCACCAGCCGCTCGGTCGGGTCGGCGGGCAGAATCCGCGGCAGGAACGGTATCGACGCGAGCACGAGCACGAGTGCCGTGGCCGCTGCCGCCAGGGTAGGGGCCAGCCACGACGGTCGAGCGCGCGGCGGCTCGGCCGTCCCCGCGATCGAGCCGCGCAGGTACGCGGGCGCCGAGTAGCGCCTGAGCTCCGTGCGGAGCCGCGCGCCGAGCGCGTCGTCGGATTCGGGAGAGTGGTTGCTCATTCCTTGGTGTAATCGCGCAGGAGTCCGCGCAACCGCTCCTTGGCTCTGAAGATCCGCGACTTGACGGTGCCGACCGGGCAGGCCAGGACGCGGGCCACGTCCTCGAGCGCCATGCCTTCCACTTCAGCCAGCAGCAGCACCGTTCGAAATTCCTCGGGTAGGCGCCGGAGAGCGCGCTCGAGATCAGTGTGCGCCTCGACGGCGCCGCTCGACTCCTCGGGCGCGTCGTGAAACATCGGAGCATCCCAGGCCGGAACACCGTCCTCCGCGAGCGCCGATTCCCGCTCGCGAAGCCGATAGAACGTCAAAAACGTGTTCCTCAAGATTTGAAACAGCCAGGCGCGGAGGTGGGTTCCCGGCTGGAAACGGTGAGAAAACCGGAAAGCGCGGAGGTAGGTTTCCTGGACGAGGTCGTCCGCCTCCGGGGGATTTCGCGTCAGATACATCGCGAAGTTGTACAACGCGTCCAGGTGCTCGAGCGCGGCCCGATGGAATTCGTCGGACGCCACGGGCTCGTTCAGTCGGCGAACCAGCGCGCCGGATAGTCGCCCTGGCGCACGTCGTGCTCGTCCACGAGCTCGGCGAGCAGCTCGCGCACGGAGCGATAGAGAACGGGGTGCTCGAGATCGGGCGCGAGGTCGGCCAGCGGCTGCAGGACGAAGCCTCGCTCCGCGAGCAGCAGGTGGGGCACGTGGAGGTCGTCGCCCGCGCTCAGCACCTCGTCACCGTAGAAGAGGATGTCGATGTCCAGGGTTCGCGCCGCGAACCGCTGGGCCTCGGGCGTGCCCGGCGGCCGCATGCGCCCCAGCGAGGTCTCGATCGCCTGGAGCTCGGCGAGCAACGCGCGCGGGGCGAGCGAGGTCTCGATCGTCACGACGCAGTTGAGGAACCAGCGTTGCTCGCTGACCGTCTGGCCGGGCTCGCTCTCCCAGGGCTCGGCGTCGTAGAGCGGCGAGGCGTCGAGGAACCGGACTGTCTCGATCCCGTGCAGCCGCCGGACCGCGGATTTGAGGGTCGCGAGCCGGTCGCCGACGTTCGAGCCGAGCGAGAGGTAGACGCGCGTCACGCCCGGCTCCGGGTGAGCTCGACCGAGGGCGTCCCGACGACGCCCTCCATCGACGGCGTGAGCTTCCGCACGCGCACCCGGATCTCGCGGGCCGGGAACTCGCGCAGGAGCGCCTCGACGATCAGCCCGGCCAGCCGCTCGATCAGGTTCACGCGGTTCTTGGTGCCGATCTCGACGATGCGCCGGGCGACCACGCCGTAGTCGATCGTGGTCGACACCTGATCGGAGACGACCGCTGAGGAAAGGT
>QHSQ01000531.1 GCA_003221615.1 Candidatus Rokuibacteriota bacterium
CGAGGACCTGCACGCCCTCGGCGTGCGTACCGTGTTCGGACTCATGAGCGACGATACGGCAGTCTTCGCCGTGGCGCTGGACGGCCTGGGCGTCAAGTTCGTCGGAGCGCGGCACGAGAACAACGCCATCGCCATGGCCGAGGGCTATGCCTACGCCACCGGAGAGCTCGGCGTGGCCCTCATCGGGCGCGGTCCGGCCACGGCCAACGGGTTACACGCGGCGGTGGCGGCCAGTCGCATGGGATCGAAGGTACTCGTGATCTATGGCGACGCCGCCGTCCAGAGCGGAGCCGTCAACACCATCGGTCCCGACTACAAGGGCTTCAACGCCCAGGCCGTGCTGGGCGCGGCGGGGCTGACCTGTTTCACCGCCGCCAGCCCGGCGACCGCGCGCCAGACGCTGCGCGATGCCGTGGCCGCCGCGAATCAAGGCGCCCTGGCCGCTCTCCTCCTGCCCACCAACGTCCAGATGATGAACGTGGAAGTCTGGGGCGAGGCCACACCACCGCCGCTCGCGGCTGGCCAGCCAGCGAAAGCGCGCGCACAATCCATCGACGCCGTCGTGGCGCTGCTCGGCAAGAGCCGGCGCCCTCTGATCGTGGCCGGCATGGGAGCACATCGAGCCGGGGCCAAGACCGCACTGGAAGCGCTGGCGGACAAGACGGGCGCCTTGCTGATGACCTCGGCTCGCGGCAAGGACATGTTCCGCGGCCATCCTTACAACCTCGGCATCCTCGGATCCTTCTCCCACGCCATGGGCCGACGGATGATGGACCAGGCCGATTGCGTGCTGGTGTTCGGCGCCGGGCTGAACTTTCTCACCATGAGCTTCGGGGCAGCGATTCCGCCGGTGCCACTCATTCACGTCGATTCCGTGCGGGCCCACATCGGCCGGTGGACGACGGCGGATGTGGCAGTGGTGGGCGATGCGAGGTTAGTGGCCGAGCAGCTGCTCGCCGCTCTGCACGATCGGCCCGCCGCCAACAAGCCGTTCCACAGCGCGGAAACTCTGGCCAGCATCGCGGCCTTTGACATCGCTCTCGACTTCGAGGTCGCGCACACGCCGCGCACGGTGGATCCCCGCGCGCTGGGAGTCGAGCTCGACAAGCTGCTGCCCCGGGAGCGCAATGTCGTCTACGACGCCGGCAATTTCCTCGGCGTCCTGCCCTATCTCACCGTCCCCACGCCGGGCCATTTGAAGATGACGAGTGAGTTCGCGTCCATCGGTCTCGGCTTCGGCACGGCGCTGGGCGTGGCGAAGGGCCGGCCCGACACTCCAACGGTGTTGATCATCGGCGACGGCGGCTTCCTCATGACCATGAGCGAGCTGGAAACAACGATCCGCGAGGATCTCCCGTTGATCATCGTGCTGATGAACGATTGCGCCTATGGGGCCGAGCTGCACTTCCTGGCGATGCGCAAGCTTCCGGTGGGGAAGTCCGTCTTTCCGGACGTCGAATTTGCGTCGGTGGCGGAGGCGTTCGGGTTCCAGGCGTACACCATTCGCACGCTCGACGAGCTGCGCACGCTCGGTCCAGTCCTGAACAAGCCCGACGGCCCCATTCTTCTCGACTGCAAGGTCAATGCGGAGATCGCCGCGCCCTTCATGGGCGAGTTCGCCGAGTTCGAGGCGCGGTACCAGTAGGTGCCCGACCCGCGGCTCGCGCCGTATCGCCCCGCGCGATTTCTCTGACCGGTCACGCGATCACGAGTGCCTCGATCTGATCAGCCGGAGCGCCATCTCGGCGAACTCCCCGAGCGGCATGGCCCCGACAGGGCCTCGCGAACGCTCCCGCACGGAGACGGTCCCGGCGGCGGCCTCGCGATCTCCGAGGACGAGCATGAACGGGAACTTCTGGAGCTGCG
>QHSQ01000532.1 GCA_003221615.1 Candidatus Rokuibacteriota bacterium
AGGAACTGGTGCCGAGGGCTGAGATCCTCGACCCAAAGCTTCCGCCGGCGAAACTCCCTGAATTGAGCGCCGAATACTAATTCGTCTTGTGCAGCTTGGCTTGATTATACTTAATGTTCCTTGAATTAGCTTCAGACCGTGTCCTCGGCGTCGCTCCGATCCTTGATCGCACTGGAGGTGTTTGGCGATGTCTCACCACCACTTGCGGAGCGCGGTAATGAGGAGAGGTCTTGTCATCGCAGTACTCTTATTGGTCGTCCTCGCGACACCGGTGTGGCCGGCACTCGCGCAGACCCCACCGCCGGAGCCGAAGATATCGATCACAGGAACCTTCGACCAGATTACGTCGGCTGGCCGCAACATCTACGACGGCAACTTCAGCCGTGACAACGATCGTGAGTGGTATGCGCGGATTCGTTTCCGTCCCGACTTCGAGTTCGCGGTCGGCCGCACGAAGGCCGTGCTCGGCATCGAGCTCGACCTGAATTACGGGCAGACCGGCTCGAACGACGGCGGCTTTCCGGGCAACAACGCGGGCACGGCTTGTGGCTTCGTGGGGGGTTGCAAAGCCGCGGGTGCCGCGGGCGGCGGTCTGGACCTCAACACCGACGTCGCCGGGCTGTTCGAGGTCAAGTGGATCTACACCGAGTTCGACCTGACCGGCAAAAACAGCCTCATGCCGTTCATTCCGCTCCTGACCGTGGCCCGCGCGGGCGGCCAGCCCTTCGGCGGCATCGCGAACTACAAGATCTACTATGCGAACGGCGACTTCGCGGGCCTGGACCTCTACACTTTGTTCACCCCGTACATCAAGAATCACTTCGCCTTCGTGGTCGTCGAGGACCAGCTCGCGGGTGGGAACCGCGGGGCGGATCGGCAGGCGCGGTCGAACCGCGGCGAAGACTACGCTTTCATCATCAGCCCGGAATTCGCGGCGTTCAAAGGGTTGGAGCTGAAGCCGATGTTCTCGTGGTTCCACGCCGACGGCGTGACCAACGTTTCTGCGCGCCGCAACGCGTTCAACGTCCGGACGGTAGGCCAATTCATGAACAACGCGGCCGCATTCGCCGGTGTCAACGCCCCTGGCACCACCACCGCCGCTGGCGACGCGACAATGCACGAAGAGCGCCACACAGTCGGTCTCGATGCGCGCTGGCGCGTGGGGCCCTTCGGCCTGGACCCGACGATCTCGTATCAGTGGGGTGCCTACGACACTCAGGCCCTCAGAACCAACGGAACGGTGGGAAAGGTCCGGGGTGACGCTTCGGCGTGGCTGTTCGACGCCATCGCGAGCTACCAGCTCGGCCCGCTGCTGCTCGAGTTCCGCGGCGTGTACAGCACCGGTAACAAAGCGCGCGACAACCTGTCGCTCAGCCGGCGCTATTACGAGCCGCTCGACCTGGACACCGGCTACTGGGTTGGCTGGCTCGGGATCCTCGGCCTCGGCGTCGACTATTTTAACGGCGGCGGCGGTGCCAACCAGGGTATGGACACGAGCATCGGCTACGACCGCTACGGCCGCGGTCAGTTCGCGCTCCGGGCGACTTACAGCATCATGCCGGCGTTGTCTGTGTATGGCGTGGTGGCCCCAACGTGGACGGCCGAGAAAGTCGATACGGATACCGGTTGCCCAGCCCTCACCGTCGGCAACAGCCAGGTGGGATGCACGTCGCGCGTCGCGATCAACAGCAACAGCTTCGCCAAGGGTGATTCCCGCTACATCGGCACCGAGGTCAACGGCGGATTCACCTGGCGGTTCGCGGCGAACGCCGCGTTCGACCTGGCCGGCTACTATCTCTTTGCTGGCCATGCGCTGGACCAGTCCGAGTTGTTGAACGGCAACTCCGTGAAGCGTAACGCCCGTGACGGGTACTACGCCGCGGCGCGTATGAGGCTATCCTACTAGATTATCCAGACTCGGGTTGGTGTTGACACTTTCGCTGCCCCAGAGTGCCGCATCGGACTATCGGGCCGCCACGGCGCCGTGGAAGACGGTGGCGCCTCCTCGGCGTGGGTCGTCGTCTCTACCGACGAAGGGCGCGTGATCGCCCGGCAGCGTCTGGCTCCGAGCTCGCAACCGCCTAGCTGTCACCCCGCCAGAGCGCCATGCGCTTGAAGGCCTCGGCGTGCTTGACGCCGACCTCCTTGCCGTCGCGAAGCGCCCACGTGCGCAAGAGCTCCTCGACCCACTCGCCCTTGCCCACCTGCGAGACGTGCGCCTTGAGGGCGGCGCACTTGAGCGCGAGCGTGTCGCCGATGTCGACGTAGGTGTCCGGCGGGATCGCGCCGCTGATGAAGACTTCCTTCACCTTGTGCGGCTCGAGACCTTCAGCCAGGAGCTCGGGGAAGATGACGCGCGTCTCCGACGAGGGGAAGACCGCGTCGAGCGCCGCGCTCGCGACCGCGCGATGGTCCGGGTGATTCAGGTACTCGTTACCGTACCAGCGCACCGTCGGGTCGCCGCATAGCACCACGTGCGGGCGGACGCGCCGGATCACGCGCGTCAGGTCGCGCCGCAAGCCGATGGTCGGCTCGACGATGCCATCCTGGTAGCCGAGGAAGACGACGTCCTTCACGCCGA